>CAIWMU010000221.1 GCA_903913865.1 uncultured Verrucomicrobia subdivision 3 bacterium | reverse complement strand
TACACTTTTCGATTTAACCGCCGGACATCGAAGTCCCGCGGGTTGCTCTTTTACCGGTTGATCACGCAGGCAGTCCATTTGGAACCTGTTCTGGACATCGAACCGAGCAAAGATTAACAAGCGTCAAGTGCATAGCCCTATTTGGGTATTCCTTTTCCCGGGCCACCGGCACCCCTGTTCCAGGACACAAATCCGGCTGCCCTCCAAAGGCAAAATGTGATAGCCCGCGCCATGCCGGTTTCATGGCCGCGACCACCTCCGCATCGGGCTGCCCTCCAAGGGCAAAATGTGATAGCCCACGCCATACCGGTTTCATGGCCGTGACCACCTCCGCATCGGGCTGCCCTGCAAGGGCAAAATGTGATAGCCCGGGCTGCAAAGCCCGGGTTTGGGCCCCCCAAGTACATCCCAAAGCCCTGCAGGGGCGTCATATCCCGGGCGTGGCCCGTCACATCCGGAATTTCATCGGCTCTTGCCGGGGTTGAACAGACTGCCCGGCAGCCACCCCCCCAATCCGATCGGCTTGCTGAATCTGGACTTGTTTGGCTCGCCTGAATCGCCCGGGGGGGCTGACCGGCGGAAGCCTCTTTACAGCGCATTGCAAGTCAAACTTGTTTAGACTGTTGGCTCAAGTGGATGAAAATCGATCCGATTCAACCTTATGAGGCTTCGTACCAAGGTTATTCTCGCAGCGCTTGGAGCCGTTGCGGTCACTGTTGTCATCACTCAAATTGTCCAACGCTCTGTCATCCGCTCACGGGAGGTCCAACTCATCCACCAGACCATGAAGTTGGTTGTCACTGAGGCCGAACAGGTCCGTCACAACGCCTCCACCCTGTTCGCCAATGGGGCCTACGACCTGCCCAAACTGCTGGCGGAATTGAAGTCGCAGGGGAACCTGCAGAAATCCACTCTCTACAAGGCCATCCCCATTGTGGCGACATGGACTGCCATCGAAACCGCCTCCGAGCGGGAGGGTTACGAGTTTCGTGTGCCCAAAAGGCAGCCGCGAAACCCCGCGAACACACCAACCCCGGAGGAGGGGAAGATCCTCGACTATCTGGAGAGCACAAAATCCCCGGAATATTTCCACGTTGATTCCGACACCAAGGAGATCGTTTACGCGCGGCCCATCGTCCTGACTCCGGACTGCCTGACGTGCCACGGCGATCCAAAAGACAGTGTGACAAAGGATGGCAAGGATCCTGTGGGCGGGCCCATGGAGGGATGGAAAGATGGTGAGATTCATGGGGCATTCGTGCTGAAATCGAAATTTACAGCTGTGGACAAGGTCGTCTATGCGGGGATGCTGACGGCGTTGATGTGGGTGCTGCCGGGTGCCGCCCTGATCGGTCTTGGATTTTATTGGCTGAACCGGCGAATGATTATCGGTCCCCTGACCGTTGCGATTGATCACATTCAGGCCAGCAGCGGGCAGACAGCGATAGCGGCCCACGAAATTTCAACCTCAAGCCATGCCCTGGCAGACGGGGCAAGCCAGCAGGCAGCGTCACTGGAGGAAACGGGAGCCTCACTGGAGGAAATGGCGAGCATGACCCGCCGAAACGCCGAACACGCCGGGCAGGCGAACACGCTGGCCCGGGAAACCCGCCAGGCAGCGGACGCCGGCTCTGTGGAGATGCAGCAGATGTCCAAGGCCATGGACGAGATCAAAGGCTCAAGCGATAACATCGCAAGAATCATCAAGACAATCGATGAGATTGCCTTCCAGACCAACCTCCTGGCGTTGAACGCAGCGGTGGAAGCCGCCCGTGCAGGGGAGGCTGGAATGGGGTTTGCCGTCGTCGCCGAAGAGGTGAGAAGCCTGGCCCAGCGCAGCGCCCAGGCTGCCAAGGAAACCGAGGGCATCATCGCCGATTCCATTCAGCGAAGCCAGCACGGGGTGGAGCTGAGCACAAGGGTCGCGCACAGTCTGGCCGACATCGTTGACCGGGCCCGCCAATTGGACGATCTGGCCGCCCACATCGCCACCGCCTCGCAGGAGCAGACGGAGGGTATCCAGCAGGTGAATCAGGCCATCAGCGAGATGGATAAGGTGACCCAGAGCAATGCCGCCATGGCAGAGGAGAGTGCCGGCGCGGCGGAGGAATTGAACAGCCAGACCGAGGGTCTGAAAGCAGCAGTGGACGAACTGCTTAACCTCGTTGGCGAGGATACCGGATCCTCCGGGGAATCACCGTCCCAGACACTCGGCATGGCGCGGACAACCCATCCGGAACCGCGCCCCGTGAAACTGCCGGGGTCTGCCCCAATCGTAAAACAAACAAAGAACCGTCCCGGCGCCAAAAAGGGCATCGGGCCATCGAACACCCCAACAAAGGCGATGTCCGCAACCACCGGCGGCTCCTCAAAACCGGATCTGGCCGATTCATTCAGAGACTTTTGAACGGATCAGCCGGAAAAACCCACCGGTGACGGCACCGGACCGGGGATGTTGGCGCGGGAACCGGTTGCGGGAGACGGCAAGCGGGTGCATGTTGTCCTAATGTTCATCATGAGCCTCACGACCGGGATCCAGGGAGTCCGCCGGGCGCTGGCCGCCGCCTGCCTCGCTGCGGCACTGCCACTGGCCGCACTTGGAGATGCCACAAACGCACCACAATCCTCCTTGGAGAGCCATCTGGAGCCGTTGCGTCCCCTGCTGGGGAAGACCTTCAAAGGGGCCTTCAAGGAAAGCACTCCTGAAAAGCCCCTGGTGGATGTTTCCTGCTGGGAGCGGGCACTCAACGGGAAGGTGGTCCGGATGACCCATTCCCTGAATGAAGGGTTTTATGGCGGGGAAACCATCATCCGCTGGGACAAGCTCAAGGGCTCGGTCGTTTACGATTACTACACCACAGCCGGTTTCACAACCTCCGGCACGATGGAGTTCAACGAGGGAAGGATCATCACTCACGAGATCGTCTCCGGTTCAACCAATGTGAGCGAAGTGCGGGGCACGAGCGAGATCCTGCCGGGCGACCGGTTGCACGTGAAAACGGAATACGGTCACGAAGGCAAATGGACCCCCGGCCGGGATGTCACCTATGAGGCCGCACCCGGGGCGAAGCCGGTATTCCGGTAGGCCCCAACCCCGTCCACGCGCACCCTCAAGCCTCAACCCGCCAGGGCCTCGGCGATCGGGGTGAACATCATTCCGTGCGCCTCGGCGACGGCCTTGTAGGTGAGTTTGCCGTCGTGGACGTTGATGCCTCCAAGCAGGGCCGGCTGCCGCTGGCACGCCTCCGCCAGACCGTAATCCGCCAGCATCTCCAAATGGCGGTAGGTCACGTTCGTCAGGGCCTGCGTCGCCGTCCGCGCATAGGCACCCGGCATGTTGGCCACGCAATAATGGGTGACCCCCTCCTCCACGTAAACCGGATTGTCATGGGTGGTGGGGCGCGAGGTTTCGGAACATCCACCCTGGTCGATCGCAATATCCACGAGAACGCTTCCCGGGCGCATCCGCTGCAGCATCTCACGCCGGATCAGTTTGGGGGCCTTCGCCCCCGGAACGAGCACGGCACCGATGAGCAGATCGACCGAGGGGAGGATCTCCATCAAATGAGCCTCGCTGGAGTAAAGGGTGTGGGCCGTGTGCAGGGTGATGTCCAGAAACCGCATCCGCTCAAGGTCCACCTCCAGAATCGTCACATCTGCGCCAAGCCCCTGCGCCATGCGGGCGGCGTTGATGCCCGAGGCCCCGCCTCCCAGCACCACGACTTTTCCCGGCAGCACTCCCGGCACACCTCCCAGCAGCACGCCACTGCCCCCGGTGTGTTTCGCCAGAAAATAGCCGCCCACGAGGATCGACATCCTCCCCGCAATCTCGCTCATCGGCTCCAGCAGGGGTAACCGCCGGTTGATTTCGATCGTCTCATAGGCCAGCCCAGTGACTCCCGATTTCAGCAACGCCTCGGTCAATGTCCGGTTGGCCGCCAGGTGCAGGTAGGTAAAGAGAATCTGGCCGCGCCGCAGCAACTCGTATTCGGAGGGCAGCGGTTCCTTGACCTTCACCACCAGATCGGCTGCTTCAAAGGCCTCCGCATGGGTGGCAACAAGACGCGCCCCGGCCTGCTCGTAGTCGGCATCCGGATAACCCGCCCCCGCCCCGGCCCCGCGCTCAACAACGACCTGATGACCCCGCTTGACCAGTTGATAGGCGGCCGAGGGCAGCAACGCCACCCGGTATTCCTGAATCTTGATCTCTTTCGGAACTCCAATGATCATAAATATGCTCCCGTAATTCTTCGAAGACTGCTCCCACCCCGCCGAAATGCAAGCGCTAAACGCCTCCCGCGCGGCAGGTTGACGGCCCGGCTGCATGAGAAGATCACCCGGGCTTTTCCGCCGCCCCCACCGGGTGCCCTGCAAGGGCAAAATGTGAAAGCCCGGCCTGCAAGGCCGGGTTGGCCCCCCCAATACATCCCCAAGCCCTGAATGGGCGCCACCCCGCGGGCATGGCATGGATCATCCAAAAAGCACCGAACTCCAGACCCCACCCTTCGTTCCCCGCCGACCTTTTCCCTCGCCCCCATCAGGCTGCCTACCTACCTCAACCGGGTACGCCCTTTGCCTCCCATCGGGCTTGTGGCTCGCCCCCCCCAGCGTTGTCCTTCGCCCCCCACCGGCTGCCCTGCAAGGGCAAAATGTGAAAGCCCGGCCTGCAAGGCCGGGTTGGCCCCCCCCATTACATCCCCAAGCCCTGAATGGGCGTCACCCCACGGGCATGGCATGGCTCATCCAAAAAGCACCGAACTCCAGACCCCACCCTTCGTTCCCCGCCGACCTTTTCCCTCGCCCCCATCAGGCTGCCTACCTACCTCAACCCGGTTCGCCCTTTGTCCCCCATCGGGCTTGTGGCTCGCCCCACCCGGCGTTGTCCTTCGCCCCCACGGGGTGCCCTGCAAGGGCAAAATGTGAAAGCCCGGCCTGCAAGGCCGGGTTGGACCCCCCATTACATCCCCAAGCCCTGAATGGGCGCCACCCCACTGGCATGGCATGGCTCATCCAAAAAGCACCCAACTCCAGACCCCACCCTTCGTTCCCCGCCGACCTTTTCCCTCGCCCCCATCAGGCTGCCTACCTGCCTCAACCCGGGTACGCCCTTTGTCCCCCATCGGGCTTGTGCCTCGCCCCCACCCGGCGTTGTCCTTCGCCCCCACCGGGTGCCCTGCAAGGGCAAAATGTGAAAGCCCGGCCTGCAAGGCCGGGTTGGACCCCCCCATTACATCCCCAAGCCCTGAATGGGCGTCACCCCACTGGCATGGCCGGGGGAGGCAGTATTTAATCTGTTGAAAAAACCCTTCCAGCTTTCACCGGATTCCGTTACGATCTGTTCCGTCTGATATAGAACACATGACATAAACTTAACTGCAATAATCAATTTCGCGTAGCTTCGGCTGCTGTCCACTACGAAACCGCTAATTTCGAACACAGGACGGCGCTTAAGACACGCCCCGACCAGGGGTGTGTTGAAAGCGTTCCTGTGTGGGCTCTTAGCGGTGCCTGTAGTGGGGCGTGTGTAAACATGCCCCTTTATTTTTTGCAGGCACCCCAGAGTCCCACACCAGGAAAATAGCCATCCCGACAGGGCTGAACGTCAACGCGAGCGTTTCAGCCTATGCGGCTCGAGGAAATTACTGCCGGATCCAGTCTGGTCGGGATTGAACCCTCGCAGGTCGCCACCGTGGTCGCGGTGGTACCACTTGCGGAGGGTGCCGTCACAGTCGTCTATAAAACCCCCGGGGGCACCCTCAGGGAGCGCCTCCTCAACCGCGCCGACGAGCCCGGCATCACCATCGCCACCACCGAGCGCCCTTGGTCCTTCGATGGGGATGGGGATGCCTTCAAACTCACTGTCGAAGCCAAGCGCATAGACCTCGCCTTCCTCTTCGACCCCATGATGGCCGTCCACACCTCCAACGTGGAGCCCCTGCCGCACCAGATCACCGCCGTCTATGAGTCCATGCTGCCGCGTCAGCCGCTGCGCTTCGTTTTGGCCGACGACCCCGGCGCCGGCAAGACCATCATGGCCGGACTCTACATCCGCGAGCTCATCATGCGCGCCGACTCCCGCCGCATCCTCGTGGTCGCCCCCGGCAGTTTGGTTGAGCAGTGGCGCGATGAGCTGTTCGAGAAGTTCGGCCTTCAGTTCAATGTGTTCTCCGCCGCGCTTGAGGCAGCCACACCGACCGGCAACCCCTTCGAGGACCTCGACCACCTCATCGTCCGGCTCGACCAGATGGCCCGCAACGATGAGCTGCAGGAAAAACTCCTCGCCACCTCCTGGGACCTCGTCATCTTCGACGAGGCCCACAAGCTCTCCGCCCATTTCTTCGGATCGAAGGTCGAAAAGACCGGGCGCTTCCTCTTCGCCGAGAAGATCGGTGCCCGCACCCGCCATCTCCTGCTCATGACGGCCACGCCGCACAACGGCAAGGAGGAGGACTTCCAGCTTTTCCTTTCCCTGCTCGATTCCGACCGTTTCTACGGCAAATTTCGCGGCGGTGGCGATGCCACCCACAAAGTGGACGCCAGCGACCTCATGCGCCGCATGGTGAAGGAGGAAATGCTCCGCTTCGACGGCACCCACCTGTTCCCCGAGCGCAGAGCCTACACCGCCAATTACAAACTCTCCGACATCGAGTCCGCCCTTTACGAGGCTGTCACCTCCTATGTGAAGACCGAGATGGGCAAGGCCGATGCCCTCAAAGGTCCGCGCAAAGGCTCCGTCGGCTTCGCCCTCACAGCCCTCCAGCGCCGCCTTGCCTCCAGTCCCGAGGCCATCTTCCAATCCCTCCAGCGCCGCAAACAACGTCTCGAAAACCGCCTCCGCGAAGAAGCCCTCCTCTCCCGCGGCCAGCAGTTCAACACCCGGACTCTCGAAGCCCCGCCGGAAGACGACGACGACCTCAGCGCCGAAGAGCAGGAGGATCTGGAGGAGAAGCTCGTCGATACCGCCACCGCCGCCGAGACCATCGCCGAACTCGAAGCCGAGATCCTCATTCTTGCACACCTCGTCGAGCAGGCCCGTGGCGTTGTGGATTCAGGTCTGGACCGCAAGTGGGATGAACTCTCGAAGATTCTCCAGAACGACCCCCACATGCGCGACGCCGAGGGCCGCCAGCGCAAGATGATCGTCTTCACCGAGCACAAGGACACGCTGAACTATCTGGAGCGCCGCATCGGCGGCGTCCTCGGCACCCCCGACGCCATCACCACCATCCACGGCAGCGTGCATCGCGACGAACGCCGCAAGCGCCAGGCCCTCTTCCGTTCCGATCCCGAGGTCCGCATCCTCCTCGCCACCGATGCCGCCGGGGAGGGCGTGAACCTCCAGAACGCCAATCTCATGGTCAATTACGACCTGCCGTGGAATCCGAACCGCCTGGAGCAGCGCTTCGGCCGCATCCACCGTATCGGTCAGGACCAGGTCTGCCACCTCTGGAACCTCGTCGCCAGCGAAACCCGGGAGGGCGAGGTCTATCACCGCCTGCTCACCAAGCTGGAAACAATCAACGAGGCCTTCAACGGCCGCGTCTTCGACATTCTTGGCGAAGTCTTCGAGGAACGGAGCCTCAAGGACCTCCTCCTGGACGCCATCCGCTACAACGACCACCCCGAGCGCAACGCCGAACGCCTCCGGACCATCGATAACGCCCTCGACATCGCCCACATCCAGGGCCTCCTCGAGCGCAACGCCCTCGCCCAGGAAACCATGAGCCAGGAGCGCCTCTTCAAGGTCAAGGAACAGATGGAAATCGCCGAGACCCGCCGCCTCCAGCCCTTCTTCGTGCGCGCCTTCTTTGCCAAAGCTTTCGAGGGTCTCAGTGGGGCCATATACCCCCGCGAGCCGGGCCGGTTCGAGATCACCCACGTCCCCGCCCTCATCCGCGAGCGCGACCGCCAGATCACCGGGCGCAACCGCCGCGAACTCGCCCCCGTGCTGAAACGCTACGAGCGCGTCTGCTTCACCAAGGAGGCGGTCCGCCCCCTCGACCGGCCCGGACTCGCCTTCGCCCAGATGATCCACCCTGGTCATCCCCTCATGCTCGCCGTCAGCGACCTCATCCTGGAGCAGCACAGCAACCTCATGCGCCAGGGCGCCATCCTTGTGGACCCCGCCGATGAGGGCACCGAAGCCTCGCTCCTCTTCCTCATCACCCACGAGATCAAGTCCGGCGATAGCTCCGTCCTCTCAAAGCGCCTCCAGTTCGTCCGCGTCAGCCCCGGGGGGAATGCCACCTTTGCAGGCTGGGCACCGCACCTCGATTGCGAGCCACTGCCCGCCGCCGACCGTCCCTTGCTCGCCAGCCTGCTCGCGTCCGGCTGGATCCGCGCCGATCAGGAGCAGCGCGCCCTCGCCCTCGCCGCCACCACGCTTGTCCCCGGGCACTACGCCGAAGTCGCCACCCGCCGCATCGCTCATGTGGATAAAACCCTCGCAGCCGTCCACGAGCGGCTGACCAGGGAAATCGCCTTCTGGTCCGACCGCTGGATGCGGCTCAAGGAGGATCAGGACGCCGGCAAAGACGTGCGTCTGAACCTCGACAACATCCAGCGCACCATCAACGACCTCGAAGGCCGCCTGGAGAACCGCAGGAAGGAACTCCAATCCATGCGCCATGTCACCAACGGCACACCCGTTGTGATCGGTGGTGCCCTTGTCATCCCCATCGGCCTCCTGCGCAGTCTGCGCGGCGAACCCGCGCCGCATGCCGCCACTGCCACATTCTCCGCCGACCCCGCCGCCCGCTCCCGCATCGAGTTGCTTGCCATGAATGCCGTCCGTCGCGCTGAAGAAGCCCGTGGCTGCCGCGTCGTGGATGTCTCGGCCCAGAAATGCGGCTGGGACATCACCTCCCACGCCCCCGCCGTCGATGGCAAATTGCCCGAGTCCCGCCACATCGAAGTCAAAGGCCGCATCCGGGGCGCGACAACCGTCACGGTGACCAGGAACGAAATCTTCGAGAGCTGGAACCAGGGCGCCAAATACCACCTCGCCATCGTCCTCGTCGGCGAGGACGACTCCATCGACGGCCCGCACTACGTGGCGCATCCGTTCAAGGAGGAACCCGGCTGGGGCGTGTCCTCCGTCAACTACGACATCAAAGCGCTGCTCGCACGCGCCCAAGGAATTTAACCCATGTCCAACCACCCCATCAAATCACCCCGCAAACTCATCGAAGTCGCCCTGCCGCTGGATGCGATCAATGTGGCTTGTGCCTACGAGAAGATGCCAGGCATCGGTGCGCACCCTCGCGGCATTCATCTTTGGTGGGCGCGGCGACCGCTGGCGGCGGCGCGGGCGGTCATCTTTGCACAGTTGGTCAACGATCCCGGCTACCAGCAGGGCGGCGGGTTCAAATACGGGAAGAACAAGAAGGATGCCGCCATCGAGCGGAAGCGGTTGTTTAAAATCATCGAAGACCTCGTGCTGTGGAAAAATACCACCAACCAAGCTGTGCTGGAGCGTGCCCGCGCCGAGATTCGCCGCTCGTGGCGGGAGGTGTGCGAGCTGAACAAGGACCACCCGCAGGCCGCTGAGCTGTTTAATCCCGAAAAACTGCCCGCCCTGCACGATCCCTTTGCCGGGGGCGGATCCATCCCGTTAGAGGCACAGCGGCTGGGGCTGGAGGCGTACGCCAGCGACCTCAACCCCGTGGCCGTGCTCATCAACAAGGCCATGATCGAGATCCCGCCCAAGTTCGCAGGCCGCCCACCGGTGAGCCTCACACGAAGGCACGAAGACACGAAGGGGGACAAAAAGGATTTTCTTCGTGGCTTCGTGGCTTCGTGTGAGAAATCTTCCTGGCCCGGTGCCACCGGCCTCGCGGAAGACGTCCGCTACTACGGTGCCTGGATGCGCGAGGAAGCACAGAAGCGCATCGGCCACCTCTATCCGCCGGTAGAGATCACGGCGGAGATGGCGAAGGAACGGCCCGACCTCAAACCGCTCGTCGGCCAGAAGCTCAAGGTTATCGCCTGGCTCTGGGCGCGCACGGTCAAGAGCCCCAATCCGGCCTTTTCGCACGTTGATGTCCCACTCGTGACGACATTCGTCTTGGCGAATAAGGAGAATAAGAAATCTTACCTGCGCCCTGTCGTCGAAGGAGACCGCTACCGCTTCACCGTGAAGCTCGGTGCGCCGCCACCGGAGGCAAAGGAAGGAACGAAGGCGAAAGGAAGGGGATCTACCTTCCGGTGCCTCCTCTCTGACACCCCGATCGGTGGGGATTATATAAAGGCAGCAGGACAGGCCAAACGGATCGGAACACGATTGATGGCAATCGTTGCGGATGGTGTGCGAGGACGTATCTACTTGGCGCCGACACCACAAATGGAAAAGGTGGCCAAACAGGCAGAGCCGACCTGGCGGCCCGATGTTACCATTTCCGGAACAACGCAGTATTTGGGCTGTAAGCCTTATGGAATGGAGACATTTGGCGACCTGTTTACATCAAGGGAGCTGGTGGCTTTGACAACATTCAGCGACTTAGTGGGCGAAGCGAGGGCCCTCATTCGGCAGGAGGCCATCAACTCCCGATTGGCTGACGATGGGAAGGGTCTAGACGCTAACGGTAGGGCTGCGTCAGCATACGCAGAAGCGGTCAGTGTCTATTTATCGTTTGCGATTAGCAGACTTGCCGACTTTGGTTGTTCCCTTGCGACATGGAAGCCATCTGGCGAACAAGTAATGCACGTGTTCACGCGTGGGGCCCTTCCCATGTCGTGGGACTTTCCTGAATCAAATGTTCTCGGAGAGTCGGCGATTTGCTGGACAAACGCCATCAAATATATTGTCGAAGGTTTGCTTATAGGGGACGCGACGTTGGCGAAAACAGTGGGCTTCGCGTTGCAAGCGGACGCGCAGAGCCAGACGATTTCGCGCTACAAGGTCATTTCCACCGATCCACCGTATTACGATAACGTGCCATACGCCGATTTGTCTGATTTCTTTTATGTGTGGCTTCGCCGCATTCTACGCTCTGTCTACCCAACTACTTTTGCCACCATTACAGTACCTAAGAAGGAAGAGCTTGTTGCCTTTAGCTACAGGCACGACGGCAAAGAAGAAGCGGAGGCATTTTTCATGGCCGGAATGACTCATGCAATGCAAAACCTTGCAGAGCAGGCGCACCCCGCGGTTCCGGTCACGATCTATTACGCCTTCAAGCAGTCGAGCACGAATGAGAATACTGACACATCGTCAACAGGGTGGGAGACATTTCTCAGCGCCGTCTTGCGCAGTGGATTTGCTATTGTCGGAACCTGGCCGCTGGCCACTGAACAAGAGTTTCGCCTGCGTGGCATGGGATCCAACGCCCTCGCCTCCAGCATCGTCCTCGTCTGCCGGAAGCGCCCCGCCGACGCCCCCTCCATTTCCCGGCGCGAATTCATCCGGGAGTTGAACGGGGTGCTGCCTGAGGCGCTGGACGAAATGACCAAAGGTGCCGGCGACGAGCGTTCGCCCGTGGCACCGGTGGACCTTTCACAGGCCATCATCGGGCCGGGTATGGCCGTCTTTTCCAAATACGCCGCCGTGCTGGAGGCCGACGGCTCCCCCATGAGCGTGCGCACCGCCCTCCAGCTCATCAACCACTTCCTCGCCGAGGGCGATTTCGACGCCGACACCCAGTTCTGCCTGCACTGGTTCGAGCAACACGGCTGGAATGAAGGGACCTTCGGAACCGCTGACACCCTGGCTCGTGGCAAAGGCACGAGCGTGGATGGGGTGAAGGAGGCTGGAGTCATCCAGTCTGGCGGGGGGAAAGTCCGCCTCCTTAAGTGGGCTGAATATCCCACAGATTGGAACCCGCGCACCGATACCCGGCTGCCCGTCTGGGAAGCCCTGCACCACCTCATCCGCGCCCTGAAGCAGGGGGGCGATTCCGCCTCCGGCGCGCTGCTCGCCGCCCTCGGCGGCAAGGCTGAGGCCGTGCGCCAGCTCGCCTACCGCCTCTACACCCTCTGCGAGCGCCTCGGCCAAGCCGAAGACGCCCGCGCCTACAACGAACTCATCACAAGCTGGACCGGCATCGAGACGGCTGCCAGTCGGAAACCGGAGGCGCAGCAGGACTTTTTCAACCGCCAATGAACGCGAAGCCTGAAAAACAAACCGGAGCCCTTCATCCCGGAATTCCCACTCCCATCCGTGATTATCCGGTTCCATCCGTGGTCGGAATATCCCTTTGCAACTTATGAGCCTCAAACCCTGGAGAGAAATCATCGTGCCGCACCCGGATGTGCTGAACGGCACATTCCAACAATCCGAGTTCGCCGCCGACCTCACCGCCGTGCGCACCGGCAAGGCCACCCCGGAATATGGCGACGCGAAGGCCTTCTACGAGCGCACCTTCATCACCGAGGGCATGGGGCGGCTGCTCACCCAGGTCGCCCAGCGTCTCAACGGCAGGGGCGGCGAGCCGGTCATCCAACTCCAAACCGCCTTCGGTGGCGGCAAGACCCACACCCTGCTCGCGGTGTATCATCTGGCCTCCCGCAAATGTCCGCTCGGTGAACTCGCCGGCATCCCGGCCCTTCTCGATCACGCCGGATTGCTGGACGTGCCACAGGCGCAGATCGCCGTGCTCGATGGCACGGCCCACGCACCCGGCCAGCCGTGGAAGCATGGCAAACAGTCGATTCGCACACTCTGGGGTGAACTGGCCTGGCAGCTTGGGCAGGCGGAGGGGTTTGCGCTCGTGCAGGAATCGGACGCCAACGGAACCTCCCCCGGCAAGGAGGTGCTGCGCGATCTCCTGGCCCGCCATGCGCCGTGCGTGGTGCTGCTGGACGAACTGGTCGTTTACATCCGCCAGTTCGTAGAGAGCCAGCCAATCAGCGGCGGCACCTACGACAGCAACCTGAGTTTCATCCAATCCCTCACCGAGGCGGCCAAGCTCGTTCCAAACGTGGTCGTGCTGGCCTCCCTTCCCGAATCCGACAGCCAGGCCGGCGGCCCGCGTGGCGTGGGGGCCTTGAAGGCTCTGGAGGCGGTCTTCAACCGGGTGCAGGCTCTCTGGAAAACCGTGGCGCCCGAGGAGGCGTTCGAGATCGTCCGTCGTCGCCTGTTTGAGAAAATCCGCGACCCCAAGGCTCGCGATCTGGTCTGCCGCGCCTTTGCCGAGGCCTACCTGGCCGAGGGGGCAAAGGTGCCGCAGGAAACCCAGGAGTCCCGTTACTTCGACCGGATGCTGCAAAGCTATCCGATCCACCCGGAAGTCTTTGCCCAGCTCTACGAGGAATGGACCACCATCGATGGATTCCAGCGCACCCGTGGCGTGCTGAAACTCATGGCCAAGGTCATCTTCCGCCTGTGGCAGGATGACAACAAAGACCTGATGATTCTGCCCGGCAGCCTGCCCCTCTACGACGGCAGTGCGCGCAACGAGCTGATCTACTACCTCGGCCCCGGCTGGGACCCGGTCATGGACCGCGACGTGGATGGCGAGCGGGCCGAAACCACGATGCTTGAAACCAGGGAACCGCGCTTCGGCTCCGTGCAGGCCGCCCGTCGCGTGGCCCGGGCGGTGTTTCTGGGCAGTGCACCCTCCTCGGTGAACACAAAGTCCGGAACACGCGGCATCGACCGTGCGCAGGTCCTCCTCGGCTGCCTCCAGCCCGGCCAGACTTCCTCGCTCTACTCGGATGCGCTGAACCGCCTCGCGGATCATCTCCACTACATGAGCTCCTCCGGCGACAAGGGGCAGGACGCAACCCGCTACTGGTTCGACACCCGCGCCAACCTGCGCAGGGAGATGGAGGAGCGCAAAAAGCGCTTCGACGACAAGACCGAAGTCCGTGGCCGGATGGCGGAGATCGTCAAAAAGCTCACCGCTGGCGCGGTTTTCTTTGACGGCACACACATCTTCACCCCGCACAGCGATGTGCCGGATGACAGCGCCCTCCGGCTGGTCGTGCTGCCCCCTGAGCAGTTTTATTCCAAAGAGGAACCCCGCCTCGCCACCGAGGGGGTGCTCGACCATCTGCGAAACAACGGCACCAGACCGCGCTACCGTGGCAACCGTCTGCTCTTCCTCGCCCCCGATCACGGAGCGCTGGCCCGCCTTCGCGATTGCATCCGCGTGGCCCTGGCGTGGAACTCCATCGTCGAGGATGTCGCCGCCATGCGTCTGGTGCTCGACAATCTCCAGGCGGAACAGGCCAGACAGGAACTCAAAGGGGCTGAGGAGGTGCTGCCACGCGTCGCCCGCGAATGTTTCAAATGGTTGCTCTGCCCATCCCAGGACAACCCCACCGGCAAACCCGCCGTGGAGTTTTTTCCGCTCAACACCGGCGGCGCGGGCCTCGGCCCTGAAATTGAGCGGGTTTGCCTCGACAACGAACTCGTCATCGCCACATGGTCCCCCATACATCTGCGAACAAAGCTCAGGGACCTCTACTGGAAGGCTGACCGGCACGCGGTGAAGGCCGCCGCCTTCTGGGAGGACTCTTTGCGCTACCTCTACCTGCCACGCCTCAAGGATCGCGCCGTCCTCGCGCAAGCCATCGGCAAGGGAGCCGGAACCCGCGATTTCTTCGGAACCGCCTACGGTGAGCATGAGGGCAAATACGACGGGTTCAAGCTCGGCGATTCCAACGTGCAGTTCGACGACACCCTGCTGCTCATTGAGCCCGAGGCCGCGGCCCGCTACGCCATCAGCATCACCCCGCCCATCCTGCCACCGCCCGTCTCGGGCAGTCCCCTCCACGACTCCCCAGCCGTCACCACACCCGTGCCCGTAGTCACGCCGCCCGGCCAGCAGCCAGGCCAGCTGCCCGGGTTGGTAGTGCCTGGCGGGGCCCCCGCCTCCCGATCCTTCCACGGCAACGCCACCATCAACGCCGCGACTGCCAAGGTGCGTCTGGTGGCCCTCGCCGACGAAATCATCGCGCTCCTCGTCTCCGACCCGGGTGCCACCGTCAACATCAACGTCGAAATCCACGCCGAGTTCCCCAACGGCGTCCCCGCCCATATCAAACGCGCCGTCTCCGAAAATGCCAACGCCCTTGCATTAAAGAGCAAGAACTGGGAGTGACACTGCGGACAGCCTCCCGGACCTCGCGCTGCGGAACGGGTCCGGGGGAACGGCGGGGAGGGCGTTGCCACTTTCGATCGGGCGGCCCACGCGAGCCCCCGGGGATCAGGGGCCGATGACCGGTCTGGCCCGCTGGGCGAGTGCCAGCATGCTGATGCCCCCGGCGACGCCGCGCTCCGCCTCTTCAATGCGGTGGAACTCCCCCAGAATTTCCCGCCGCGATTCATCCTCCCGGGTGCCAAGCTCATGGCCGTGACTGGCCCGCATCGCCGTCAGCACATGGTGGCAGTTGATCTGGTCGAGGGGCCGGGCAGGGCTGTATCCCGGCTCCCCCCCGGCCGTCTCCACAACAAGCCGGGCTGAGCAGAGCGTTTGCATGACCTGGCGGATCAGCCGGCAGGGAACCCCGAGCTGGGCGGAAAGCCCGGCGGCGGTGGGAGGCGGTTCCCCGTGCAGGAACTGTTCGCACAAACGGGTCATCAACCTGAGCGCCACAAACTCCCGTCCCCGCTGGTTGATGTTCTCCACCTGTTTTTCCTCAAGGTAGCTGGCCCTGTTTTGATAGCCGTAGGCCACCTGGGCACCAAACAGGAGGATGAGCCAGGAGAAATAAAGCCCCATCATGAAGACCGGCACCAGCCCCAGGCTGCCGTAGAGTTTGTTGTTTGTGACCACCCGCGAAACGTAGAGCACGCTGACGACATTGTTTAGATGGAAGAGCAGCCCGCCCGCCAATCCGCCAGCCACCGCCGCCCGCCAGTCCACCTTGGTGTTCGGCATCAGGATGTAAAGCAGGCCAAAGGTAAGGCACAGGACCGCCACCGGCAGGATTTGAAACAGGAGGCTTCCGATCACAGGCATCGCGGCAAGAAACTCCCTCGGCCCCTCAAAATAGGGTCCACTGGCCAGACCCAATGCCACAACGAGGAGCAGGGGGGTGAGGCTGATGACCCCCCAATAGAGGACGATCCTCATGAACCAGCTTCGCCCACGTTGCACACCCCAGATGTCGTTGAACGTGGTCTCCACCCTGCTGAGCATCGAGATGGCGGCAAAAATCAGCAGCAAACTCCCTGTCAATCCCAGGGCGCCGCTGCGGGTGTTTTGTATGAAATCATGAATTGCCCGCGCAATTTCGCGCCGGGCCCGCACGGCCTCCTTGACCTGCGCAAAGGCCGGGATTGCTGGTCCACCAGGGGCAACACTGTTCGTGGATCCATCCGCAGGGGACACCTCCTCTGTGGTGACCGTTGGCGTGGCCGACTCCGGCTTGTTTGTCAGCAGATCAGGGGGAGTCACACTTGCCACAAACTGCACGATGAACTGGTCGATCCGGTCCTCCCCCTCCTTTTTCAAAAAGCTGCTGGTGATGATCACCGCCACCGCGAGCATCGGGATGAGGGACAGCAGGGTCATGTAGGCCAGGCCGGATGCCCTGACGAACAACCGGTTCCGCTCCACACTCCGCCAGACCATGACCCAGAAGTGAAAGAAGCGGGTCAATCGAGTGAACCGCGCTTCCGCACTAAAGATACGGTCATCCAACGCGGCCTGGATCTCCTCCCGTATTCGGGCAAAAAGGGATGGTTTTTTGGGCATGGGGCCGGATCAGGTGGGAAGGTCCTTGCCACTGGAGGTGACGGTCAGCTTGCCGTGTTTGACCCCTTTTGCGGCGATCAACTCATCGGCGATCTTCTTGATCGTCGCGGCCCGCCCGCGCACCACAAGCACCTCGAGGCAATTCGTATGGTCCAGGTGCACATGGAGGGTGGAAATGATGACCTCGTGGTGGTCGTGCTGGATGTCGGTGAGGGCGGCCTGCACATGCTGCTTGTGGTGGTCATAGACCAGCGTGATTGTTCCCGCGATCTCCTCATCTCCCACATTCTGGCGATGTTCCACCAGGGCCGCACGGACGAGATCCGCCACGGCCAGAGACCGGTTGTCATAGCCCTTCTCACAGGTCATCCGGTCCAACTGCCGCGCCAGTTCGCGCGGCACGGAAACCGTGAACCGCACAACCCCATCTGTCGCTGGTTTCTTCACGCTCCAGACCTTACCAAAGGTGCCCGCGCCGTCAACGAATCCCCTCCGCCGCTCAACGGCCGGCTGGCACTGCCCGTGCGCGGGCCTGCCGCAGGTATTCGGCCGCCCCGGCGTCGGCCGGATTGATTTGCAACGCGGCCTCAAACAGCTGGATGGACTCGGCGATCCGGTTCTGCCGGAACAGAACGACGCCCAGGTTGATTCGGCTCACCAGGTGGCCGGGATCCAGACGAATGGCCTCCTCGTATTCGCGCGCCGCTTCATCCAGGTTATTACCCGCGACCAATTCCGTCGCCAGTTCGAAGTGCGACTCAAAAGCCTCCGGCCGCATCCCGATTGCCCTGCGGTAGGCGGCGATCCCTTCCTCCCGGCGATTCAGTTTGATTAACGCCGCGCCCATGGAGGCCACGTATGAGGCCTCACGAGGCCGCAGCGTGGCGGCCCGCTCATACGCCTCCAGCGCGGATGCATATTTCGCCTGTGCCAGACAGGCGTTGCCCAGCTCCACCCAGCTGTCGGGAACGTAGGGCCGTTGCCGCGCCGCCTCCCGCAGCAGGGGCTCGCCCTCCGCCGACTGTCCCGTCCTGCCCAGGAACCGGCCCAACTGAAGATTCCCATAGAAATCCGGCGGCAGCAGCTCGTGGATCTTGCGGTAAGCGCCTGCAGCGCGCTTCAGATCCCCCACGGCTTCATACAGTCCCGCCAGATTCTCATACAGCCAATGGTCTCGCGGCGCCCGCTGGATCGCACGCATCAGCTCCTCGCCGCTGTGATACACCTCGTTCGTGCCGGCCCGTTGGATGTGGATGGCATTCAGTTCTGCTTGAAGCCTGGCCAGCCGCTTCTGGTTGTTGGGCTGTGAACTCAGTGGCGGCTTCTGCATCCGCTCCACCACCATGTCGAGCAGGAAGCTGCGGTTCCAGATCGTCAGCCCCAGATCGCGCTCACATGTCTCCTGCGACGCCCAGGGTGCCGTGTTCGTGGCCGTCGGGGATGTTGACAGCGCCCGCACCACCTCCTCCGCCCAAAGCCGCCCCAGGAGATAATTCCCGCGCAGGCTGAAATGGACGTGTTCATAAAACACCTCATCCCCGGGAATTCCCCCGGGACTGCGCTCCGCCAGGGCCGACTCCGCATCGCTCAAGACCAGGCCGCGATCCGCGAACTGTGCGCCAACGCGCCGGATGATTCCATTGATCTGGCTGTCCGCGCGGAACGGCAGGGCATCCGTGTCACAAGCCGCCTGGTAATGTTTCAGCAACGCCGCTGTGGCTGGAGGCCCGACCTGATTGCTCCCCTGGCGCAAACACTCCGCCCAACGATAGTGCGCCTCCGCAAACTGCGGATCCGCCCCGGCCGCCTGTTCAAAACTGCGGGCCGCGCCGATGACATCTCCAGCCTTCTCCTGCGCCAGCCCCTCCGCGAGAACCTTGTCGAACCGCGCCCGCTCCGCTGCCGGGAGATGGGGGTTGCCCATGGAGGCGAATGGCGGGCAGTCGCCAAGGTTCACCGACATGGTGCTGAGCACGACTTTTGCCCCGGAACCCAGCCCGGCGCGCACAATCCCACCCAGATTGGCCTCAAAGTTCCGGTTCGCGCTCGCGCGGCGCGGATCATCCGGAGAGATCTGGTTCTGCAGAAACATCCGCATGCCCTCCCAGGTTGCGTTGGTGGATGCGCCCCCGATCCTGCGGAGGGCCGCCTTTGCCAGCTGCCCCACACGGAGTTGCTGCAGCGCGAGATTCATGCGCACCATGGCCAGCGGCGGCGCCTGGCCACCAAAGATCGTCGCCGCACCAAACGGGCCGACCATCTCGTTGTTGCCCATGTAAATGATCCAGATGTCCCCCTGCTGCTGCGCGCACTCCTGCGCGATGGGGAGGATTACATGCGAGTTGATCGCCGTAATCCCGGTGTTCACAATCTCGAACTTGCGGCCGGGAAACCGTTCGCGGAGCAACACTTCCAGAAACCGGCCCGCGCCATAGGCCGGCTGCGGATCGCCCATGGCGGCGGACTCCCCGAAGATGAAGATCCGTGTGGTGTCCGCCGGTTTGATTGCCGGGATCAGAAACGGTTCAGGCCAGCGAACCAGCTCCGGCGGAAAGAAGCGGTAGGTGAATGTGTCACTGTTGGCGAGGAACTCCTGACCGTTCTGACGAATCTTATGGAAAAAACCGGTCGGGAAGCCATAGCCGCCCACCCGCAACAGGACCTCCAACCCTGCCACCAGCAAAAGCGGGAGACAGACGGCGAGGAGCTTGAACAGTCCCCCACGTCGTGCCGGGGGGCATTGCGCCTGTTCGGGCACAAGCGCAGCTCCGCTCTTTTTAGATCGTGGTTTCAATAAGCCGATTCTAACAGCGGGGCGGGGTTCTGGGCAATCCTTACGATGGAAGCGGGCACCCGGGCTGGCAAACCGTTGTCTCCCATGGATTACCGGAAATTCCGGGGATCCCGCCAGCGCCAGCCAGCCGCCCCCTGCTGAATAGACCGGGGCAGGGGGCGTCTAAAGCTAGTGACAGGATTGCAACAAAGCGTATCCTGTAACTGCCAATATGAAAGAATTGATGTCGAGAAAATGGGGTGCTGTTCTCCTGAGCCTGGTCCTCCCGCTGGCGGGTGGATGCCTTCAGGACACTTCCAATGCCGCCTCCAGTTCCAGTGCTGAGGGATCCGGTGAGCCGACTCCAGCCCCAACCATCCTGACCGGGGACACCCCGGCCTCCACGAACGCTCCGGTGGAATCGGCGGAGGCTCCAGAGGTGGCGGACCCGCTCTCCGACGCCCCGATCAAGGAGGTGGCGGTTGAGAAGGCACCCCCCGCAGGCGTCAAGCCGACCCCGGCCACGGAGGAGATCGTCCGTCTGGCAAACGCCGGTGTGGACGAGGCGGTCATGACCACCTACGTCAACAACTCCCCCAACAGGTTTGATCTCAAGGGGGATGAGATCGTGTATCTGAAGGATATCGGTGTGCCGCCCGCAGTGGTGACGGCGATGATCGAGCGGGACCAGGTCCTGAAGGGATCCGGCATCGCGCAAGCCGCCGCCCCGCAGCAGGCAACGCCGCCGCCACCGCAGCCGCAGGCGCCCAATCCCGCCGATGTCGCCCCGCAGGCAGTGCAGCCGGCCCAGGCCGCACCCGTCCCGGTCCCGGTGGCCGCGCCCTCGCAGCCGGTTGACAACAACACGTTCTACGGCAGCCTCTCCCCCTATGGACGGTGGATGGAAGTCGATGGCTACGGAATGGTCTGGCAGCCGACAGTGGTGGTTGCAAACAGCGGCTGGCAGCCCTACTTCAATGATGGCCATTGGGTGTACACCGATTGTGGCTGGTATTGGCACTCGGACTATTCATGGGGCTGGGCCCCGTTCCACTACGGACGCTGGTTCCGCCACCACCGGGCCGGCTGGTGCTGGGCGCCGGATGTCGTCTGGGGCCCCTCCTGGGTAAGCTGGCGCTACACGGATGGCTATTGCGGCTGGGCCCCATTGCCCCCATCCGCCTGCTACAGGCCGGGCATCGGCTTCACCTACTATGGCCGCTCCGTCGGCTTTGGATTTTCCTTCGGGCTGGGGGTGGATTGCTACTCGTTTGTGTCGAGCGTCAACTTCTGCTCCCCCCGCCTCCACCATTACGCCCTTCCCCGCGAACATGTGGGCCGCATCTACGGTTCCACAACAGTCATCACGAGAATCGCCAGCCATAACAACGTTGTGATGAACCACGGGATTGATGTCGGCCGCATGTCCCGTGAATCGGGTCACACGATCCGGCCCATACCGCTCCGCGACACCACCTCCCGCCCCGGACCCGGACGCATGGAACGTGCCGGCGGGGATGGCCGATCCATCCCAGTTTACCGTCCCCAGGTTCCCCCGATGCACAGCCCCGTGAGCGCCATGTCCGATCGCTCCCGCCCATCCGGAGGCATCCAGCACCCCGGTTCCCGCGAGATCCCGAACCGTGAAGCGCAGAGGCCGCCCACCGCCCAGCGCGGTCCTGATGGAAATCGGGGAATCACCCCCCCCTCCAACCGCACCACACCCCCTGCTGAGAGTGGTCGCCCCGGTTCCCGCGGGTCGCGCCTTGGGGAAACCCCCACCGCCCCGGCTCCCATCCAGCACCCATCGAACCCTACCCGGCCATCCCAACCTGACCGGCCGTCCAACCCGGGTCGGTCCACCCCACCGGACCGGTCCGGCGGCACATCGCGGACCAGCCCCCAACTGAACTCACCCGCTTCCTCCTCCCTCACAGCGCCGGCAACCACCAGGCCCTCCACTCCCGTTGCCATGCCAACCCCTCCCGCAGCCCCGACCCGCCCATCGGCCCCGGCCTGGACAACTCCTCCATCCGGATCGCGGAACGGCACCGCCACCACCCCCCAGCAACCAGCCTCAGGCAATCCCCAGGGATCGCCATCCCAGGGCGGACAGCGCGGCGGGAATGCCTCCTCTTACCAAACTCCAGCGCCCGTAACCCGGCCCTCACAGCCCGCCTATCAGCCCCCGACTCCCGTCGCCCGGCCCACTCCCACATACCAGCCTCCCGCTCCCGTCACCCGGCCCACTCCCGCATACCAGCCTCCTGCACCTGTGGCCCGCCCGACTCCAACCTATCAGGCGCCCACCCCCAACTACCAGGCCCCGAAGTATCAAGCACCGGCCCCGTCCTATCAGGCTCCACAGCCTTCCGTCCGCCCCTCGGCTCCGTCCGCCCCCTCGCAACCCCAGCAGCAGAGTCGCCAGGCACCTGCTGAATCCGGCAACCGGGGTGGCAGCAACAAGCGCAGCGAGCGTTGATTTTGCCACCTGCAATCTCCGGATGGTTCATCAATCCCGGTGCCCCCGGGATTGCGTTGCCCTCCCGCGGATGGCAGTATCCTTCGCGATGGGCATAACGCCGGAACAATTCAAGAGGATGGAGGAGCGGGTGGCGAGACCACGCCGCGCCGCATCCCCTGTCACCAACACACCGGCACTCAAGGCGGTTCCAAAACACCAGACCGTCCTTGGCTTGGATCCCTCCCTTCGGGGCACCGGCTACGGGATCATTCGTGCCTCAAAGCCGTTCCCTGAGACGATTGCCCAGGGCACCATCAAGTGCCCCGCCACATGGCCACGGTCCCGCTGCCTGGGTCTCATTGCCCAGACTCTCCGGGACATCATCCGGCAGCACAAGCCCGACGTGTGCGTCACCGAGGGCCTGTTTTTCGCCCAGAATCTCCAGACCGCCCTGATCATGGGGGAGGCCCGTGGTGCCGCACTCGCGGTCATCGCCGAGGCCGGCCTCGATATTTACGAGATGGCGCCCCGCAAGGTAAAGCAGGCCATCGTCGGCTATGGGGCGGCCCGGAAGGATGCCGTCGCCAAGATGGTTCAGCGCATGCTCCACCTGACCGACCAGCCCGATCCGGATGCTGCGGATGCCCTTGCCCTTGCTCTCACCCAACTACAGGAGGGCAGCCGCTACAGCCTCTCCGCCCCCAAACGCATATGATTTCCTTTCTCCACGGCAAAGTGGTCGAGGCGCTCCCGACCCAGGTCATCATCGAGGTTGCTGGTGTGGGCTACGAGGTGCTCATCCCCCTCTCCTCCTACGACAAGCTCCCCTCCCCGGGGCAGGAGGTTCGCATCCTGACCCACCTCGCCATCCGCGAGGATGCGCATATTCTCTACGGCTTCATGACCGCGCCTGAGCGGGAATTGTTCCGGCTTTTGGTCAACACCGTTTCCGGCATCGGTCCCCGCATCGCTCTCAACGTCCTGAGTGGCATGAATGTCGCCTCCTTCCGGGGGGCCATCGCCACCGCCGATGTCAAGGCGCTCTCCCAGATCTCCGGCGTAGGGAAAAAGATGGCCGAACGGATGGTGGTCGAATTGAAGGACAAGATCGGCGCATCCGGGGCGTGGGAGGCCGCGAGCGCACAGCGCACCCTTTCGCCTGAGGATCAGAAGATCAACGATGCCGTGCTCGCCCTCATCGCACTCGGCTTCAAGCAGGTCGAGGCCCACGATGCCCTGCGGAAAGTCCAGGCCACCCTCAGCCCCTCCGCAACCATCGAGGATCTCGTGCGCGCGTGCCTCAAAAAGAACTGATGCCAGCCACCATCCAGAATCCCCCCGGCAAAGGCAACCAGCCCGGAACCGGCACCATTGCCCACCCGCCCAAGTGGCATCAGCGCCTCGCAGGCACCGTTGTATTCAGCGCTCTAAAGCTGGTCGGAATGACCATCCGGTTTCGGGTGGACAACCGTGCAGCTGCGGATGGCGGGCCGCTGCCCATCGGAGTCTTCTGCGTCTGGCACAACCGGCTTGCCCTCTGCCTGCACATCTATGACCGCTTCCTGCGGGGCCGACCGCAGGGAGGCTCAAGCCTCGCAGCCATGGTCAGTGCCAGCAAGGATGGGGCTCTGCTCTCCGTGATTCTTGAGTTGTTCAAAGTCCAGCCCGCCCGGGGATCCTCGAGCCGCCGGGGGCCACAGGCCCTGCGGGAACTCACATCCTGGTCCCGCAAGGGATTCGACCTCGCCATCACACCGGATGGCCCGCGCGGCCCGTGCTACAATCTGCAGGAGGGGCTTGTCTATCTCGCCCAGCTCACCAACAAACCCGTTTACCTCGTCTCCTATCACCTGCAGTGGAAAATCTGCCTCAAGAGTTGGGATCGCTTCCAGATACCGCTCCCCTTCTCCCGCTGCGATGTCATCATCGAGAAGCCTGTTCACGTTCCACGTGATCTGGATGCAGCGGGCCGTGAAGCCATCCGGCTCCAACTGGAGCAGACTCTCCGAAGCATCACTCGGGATTGATTCCGGGCCCGTCTCAGACATTCCAGCCCCAACCAACTGGAAACCCCGTTCACATCTGCCGGATAAAGCGGACGGGAGAGTTGCAGAAGTTTACTTGACGCGATTTGGCCCGAAATGTTTTCCACACGCAATATGTGTGGCGGGATGAATGCCACCCAAAATACTCTCAGGCTTGAGGATCTCCCTCTTTCCGCGCTTCTTCAGGAATGTTCTGGGTGTTTTTCATTGGGCGGGATAGAGGTCTAACCCGACTTTCGCACCCCACCCCCTGGACAGGGGGGTATGACTTCTGTAAGTGGTTGATAGACAACGGTTGGAATTTTGATTCTTGCTTTGTAGGGACTATAACTGTCGATTTCCATGAATTTCTCTTTACGCGC
>CAIWMU010000220.1 GCA_903913865.1 uncultured Verrucomicrobia subdivision 3 bacterium | reverse complement strand
GTCCCGAGGCACTGAGGTCGGGGATTACGCGCATTCCAATAATCCGGGACCAGGCTCAAGATGGAGCCTGTGGCCACAATCCACCACGATGCTGGAGCCCTCTTCCGGATCCCTTCGTGTCTTCGTGCCTTCGTGTGAGACCTTCAGTGTCCCGAGGCATTGAGGTCAGGGATTACGCGCATTCCAATAATCCGGGGCCAGCCTCAAGATGGAGCTTGTAGCCACAATTCACGACGATGCTGGAGCCCTCTTCCGGATCCCTTCGTGTCTTCGTGCCTTCGTGTGAGACCTTCAGTGTCCCCAAGTGCTGAGGGCCGGGATTACGCGCATTTGGGCGCTGACCTGTCAGGAGAGTCCCCCCCGTAAAAAACGCCGCATTGGGTTGCCCGGAGCGGTAGGGGTCCATGCCGCGAATATGAACAACTTCGCAACCCGCAGCCAGTCCCAACTCCTTTATACATTTTATGAATACGCCCGGCGGTTGGGGCGGGGTAATGTCTTGGCTTTTGACCCGCAGGTTGGCATTTTAGGTTCCATTGCAAATTTCCGAAACAAACAGACGGCTGCGGATTTTGATTATTGACGACGACGTCGTTCTGAATCCGCTGCTGGTGCGATTCCTCACCCAGAACGGGTATCAGGCGGATGCCGCGCTGACCGGGTGCGAGGGGTTGAATCTGGCCCAGCGGGAGAAGCCGGACCTGGTGCTGTGTGATCTGGACATGCCGGGGATGAATGGCTACGAGGTGCTTGCGAGCATCCGGGCCAATGACCGGTTGTCCGATCTGCCGGTTGTGTTTTTGACCGGGCGGGCTGAACCGCGCCAGATTCGGGAGGGGATGAACGTCGGGGCGGATGATTATCTTACGAAGCCCGTTGATCCGGATGATCTTCTGAAGACGATCCAGACCCGGCTTGCGCGGCGTGAGATTGAGAGGAAACGGGCGCAGGAGCAGATGGAGAAGGCGGTTGAGGTTTTTGCCGGAGTGGTGCGGGATTTGAGGGACCCCCTGTTTGTGGTCCTGGGTTACACCGGGATGCTGGAAAGCAAGGGGGCAGGAGATCCGACCAACGAACGCGGGCCCATCCTGGAGAGGATGCAGCTGGCGATTGAGCGGATGCAGACCATTCTTGCCGAGAGCCTGTTTGTGGCCCGGTCCCGGATGCAGCGGCTGCCATTTGACCCGGCATCCGCCGACCTTCGGCACATCTGCGAGATGGTGGTTTCCGGCAGGTCGGAGTCAGGGCGCATCCAACTGGATCTCCCCGCGACAGAAATCCGGATTGTTGTGGATGTGGTCCGGATCCGGCAGGTGGTTGAGAATCTTATTTCCAACGCCCTGAAATTTTCCACGGGGCAGGTGCAAGTGAGCCTTCTGGGTGTCGGGGGGTATTGTTTGCTGGAGGTGTCGGACAGTGGCATCGGGATTCCCCTGGCTGAGCAGGGGAGGGTGGGGGAGGCGTTTTTCAGGGCCACGAACGCGGTGTCCTATCGCGGGAACGGGCTTGGGTTGTGCATCGTGAAGAGTTGCGTTGAGCAACAGGGGGGGATCATGAAGATCTCAAGCACACCGGGCGAGGGAACGAAGGTGATGGTGCAACTGCCGCCGAAGCCGCCAATTCAGGCACAGATCGGGACGCCCGGGGTGAATGCGGCTGTGGGGGGGCTTGCGGGTTCCCCTTCCGCAGTGGTTCAGGGTGATGCAGCGCGGTTCACGGTGATGCTGGTGGATGATGATCCACTGGTTCGCGGGATGCTTCGGGACACCTTGGAGCAGTCCGGTGGGGCGAGGGTGATTGCGGAGGCGGGGAGCGGGTCTGAGGCACTGCTGCTCCTGGAGAGCCACGCGCCGGATGTTCTGTTTCTGGATGTTCATCTGGTGGATCTCTCCGGGTTCGATCTGCTCGACAAGATCCCGAGCCAAACCTCAGTGATCTTCCTGAGCCACGCCGAGGAGCATGCGGTGCATGCGTTTGACTGTGAGGCTGTGGATTTTCTGCTGAAGCCGGTGAGCGCCGAGCGGGTGCTCAAGTCGTTGGAGCGTGCCCGGGACCGCAAACCCGTGGCGAAGCAGGAGGAGCCTGTGAAAACGCGGCTTGATGACACGTTTCTGGTGAAGACGCTGACCGAGAAGCGCCTTGTCAAGGTGCGGGAGATCATCCACATCGCCGCTTACGGGGAGTATACCTGGGTTTACTGGGAAAAGGGGAAGGGGGCGATGCTTCGCAAGCCGCTCAAGCAATGGCTGGCTGAGTTGCCGGGGGATCAGTTCCTGCAGGTGCACCGGGGGGCGATTGTGAATTTGGATTGTCTGGAGAAGGTTGAGCGGCTTCCTGCCGGAAAAATGCAGATCCGCCTCAAGGATGTGGTTGAGCCGATCCAGGTGAGCCTGCGGCTGGCTTCCGCCCTGAACCGGCGTCTCAAAGGGCCGGTCGAGGCCTGAGGAAGAGACTTCTGTGGGGTTTGTTGGGGCGTGACTGGTTTCCTGTGACGGGGGGTCGGTGCCGTCGCTTTTTGTAAAGTGCGGCCCGCACCGGGCACACAAAAAGTGACAACTGACCCCATGCCGCTCGGGTTTACGGGTCTGCCAAACTTGATACCCAAGTGTTGGGGAGGGTGCGTTCGTTGATGAAAACCCCCCGTTCGTTGCAGTTCGGTTGGAGGGTGCTGCCAATTATCCGATTCTCAAGGTGTCAGTCTGTGTTGCCGTTGGAGGACTGTGGGTGCGGTTTTTGTGCCGCAGGTGCAGGGTTGACGACCGTGAGCCTAGTGTGAGTGGGGTGGGGCTGTGTTGATTGTTTCGTCAGCTCCTGGCTGGTTCCGGATAGGGGATTAACATTATGGAACGATACGAGAACGCTGAGGAATATTTTCAGGGGATTTTTGATGCCAATCCCATACCGACGTTGATCATGGATCACGAGGTTCGAGTGGTGGACCTGAATCGTGCCGCCTTGGAACTGGTGGCTGTGGATCCAAGTCGTGCCATCGGTCGGTTGGGGGGGGATGCGATTCGATGTGCGAATGGGATTGAGACAGGCTGTGGGAACAGTCCCCAGTGCGGGGATTGCCTGATCAACCGGAGTGTGAAGCAGGCAGTGGATGGGATCGCGGTGCGCCGCAAGCCGTTCCAGGTGGTCTTGAAGCGGGGGGGCAAGGAGAAGAGGCTGGACATCAGGGTGACTGCGACCCCGCTGCCGGGAAGGAGAGCCCTGCTGATTCTTGAAGATCTGACCGAGGTGCTGGCGCTTCGCCAGTTGATCCCCATCTGCGGCTATTGCAAGAAGGTGCGGGATGACCGGGAGTATTGGCACAGCCTGGAGGGTTACATGCATTCCCATCTCGGGTTCAAAATAAGCCATGGAGTCTGCCCCACCTGCATGGACCGGGAGCTGCTGTCGGTGGGGATCGATCTTGGTTCGGAGTATCCGGCGCTTGATGTGAAGGAGCTGTCCGAGGCCAATGGAATCTAGGCTGGTGCCTCTGCGGATTGGGAAAGCGGCGATTGGGAGTTGCGAATTTGGGGAGGGCGTGGCAACCACGAATGGACACGAATGGGGAAAACCGTTGTGGATGGGGGGCGGCCGTTTTGCAGGGTTGTTCCCCGGCAGGTAGGAGTGCCGAGGTGCCGGGGGAGGCTGGGTTGGGTGCCCCTGGTGTGGTCGCGAGCGGCGGGGGTCAGCCTATAGCCAATAATAAAGCTTGCAGTGATCTGAGAACCCTCACAACTATGACTTCGGTGACAAAATCATTACAATACGGCAAACCGTGATATTGCACACCTAACTGCTAAACCGCAGCGCGCGCCATGATAGACATCGTATCAATCATACCACTAACCATATTAGCCCTAGTTGGGGTAGCCGCGTTTTTTCTGAGGCCCTATGCCGAACGGATGTTTGCCGATTGGCGCAACAGCCCAAGCAGGATGGAGAAAGCCGTGCAGCAACGGCGGCTGCAGGCTTCGGAACGAGACCTGTACTCAAAGGCAGGGGAGGTTACCAGAATTCTCGGGACGCGGCCGGGTGCACACGACTCACCTTTGACCTGGGGCAACAACTACAAAGATTCAACTTTGGAAATATGCGAAATAGGGGATGGGATGCTCGTGATCACGTGCCGGGGGACTGTGGTGTTCAAGGCGGCTTTCCCCCCCGATGCTCCTAATACGATTACGGCTTACATACCAGGGGAGTGGGAGGATCATCTTTCTCGCTTGGATGCGCGAGCCAAAGATGTCATATCGAAGGCGAATGCTGCTCGTCGAGCCGAGGATCAGCAAAAGGCAAAAAAGAATTTTGGATTGTGAGATGGGGAAGACTTGGCATAAGGCCGCGTGCCGGGCTGCTTCGGGTGGGGAAGGCGGCGATTGGGAGTTGTGAATTTGGGGAGGGCGTGGCAACCGCGAATGGGGGAAACCGTTGTGGATGGGGGTTGGCCGTTTTCCCGCGAGGGGTCAGTCCGGTCACTGTTGAGTCCGGCTGGGGCCGGACTTAACGGATGAGAATTGACCCCATCGCTTGGGGGATGGGTTATCCGCAGATGGCGCAGATTAACGCAGATGGGGAATGGGTTGGGAATGAGGAATGACGAATTGGGGATGGTGTGTGTGGGCGGGTGTTCACAGTTTGCCCCTGCCCGCGCCTGCGGGGCAGGCTGCGGTTTGTCATTACACTCCAAATCCAACGAGTCATACACCGGACCCGGTAAGGAGGCTCAGAGCGAAATGGAACTGAGCCATATACCGGCCAGCGGGATGCAGGCACGCGTCGCAGTTTGGGGTGTCCTTTGCTTCGGCTTGACACCCGGGGCGGAACTTCGTTGATGGGGCGGGTGGATGCGTTCAGGAAAGAACTGGTGGCGATCGCCATTTTTGCCTTCACCTACGTGCTGATCAGCGGGCGCAGGTTGAAGGTGCTGCCATTGAATCGCCCGGCATCGGCGCTGCTGGGTGCGGTGTTGATGGTGGCGTGTGGTGTCATGACTCCCCGGCAGGCTTACCAGGCCGTGGATTATGACACACTGGTTCTCCTTTTGGGGATGATGCTGATTTCCGCCTACCTTTGCCTGGCCGGCTTCTTCGAGTGGGCGGCAGACTGGATCCTGAGCCATGCGGGCACCCCCCGGCGGTTGCTGCTGCACCTGATCCTATGCTCCGGGGTTTTATCCGCCCTGCTGGTGAATGACACGATCTGCCTGATGCTCACTCCACTGGTGGTGGCTGTGATGGTGCGTGGAGGGCTGCCCCTGCCGCCGTATCTTCTGGCGCTGGCGATGAGTGCGAACCTGGGGAGCGTGGCCACCCTGGTGGGCAATCCCCAGAACATGATCATCGGGCACCTTTCCGGGATGCCGTTCCTGCGATTTTCGGCCGCGCTGGTGCCGGTTGCGGTCGTGGGTCTGGGGATTCAATACATGGTGCTGAGCTTTGGATTCAGGAAGGTGCTGGATGGGGCGGTGATCCGGAAGCAGGAACTGCGGCCCCGGGTGCTGGACAGGAGGCTGCTCGCGCTCGCACTGGGGGTTTTGTGCCTTGTGTTTCTGGGGTTCATCAGCGGGCTGAACCTGGCGTGGACGGCCCTTGCCGGGGGGGCACTCATCATGGTGCTGGCCCGCCGGGATACGCACGAGGTGTTGAAGCTTGTGGACTGGCATCTGCTCCTGTTTTTTGCGGCGTTGTTCATTGTGGTGGAGGGATTCAGCGGCACGGGTCTGCCGGATCAGGCCTATGGCAGTTTGCGGGGCCTGTTCGGGAAATCGCCCACCGCCCAGGCGTGGAACTTCGCCTGGTTTTCGGCTCTGGGCTCCAACATTTTCTCCAATGTCCCGTTCGTGCTGGTGGCTGGAAAGTGGGTGGCGAACTTTGCGGATCCGGGGTTGATGTGGAAGGTGATGGCAATGGCAACCACCTTCGCGGGGAACCTGACGATTCTGGGGTCGGTCGCCAACATCATCGTGGTTGAATCGGCCCGGGGCCATTGCGAGCTGGGATTCTGGGATTATGCAAAATTCGGGATTCCGGTCACCCTCCTGACCCTGATCGCCGGGATGATGTTGCTGCTGATTTTTTAGGAGGGGAGGGGAGAACCGCGAATGGACGCAAATGGGGGGGAGGCGTGGACGGATGGGCGTGGCCGATTGTGCGGGAAGGAAACCCTCGCGGATGGGCGATGACCGATTTCCCGCGCCAGGGGGCTGGTATGTTTCCCACCGCGCCAACGGCGCATAATGAGAAAGCCCAGGCCAGCGGCCTGGGTATAGGGCATAATAATGGAACCGGAGGGCTGAAGGCCCGATATATCCGGCGAACTCCGGATCTGCACGATGATTACGGGCCTTCAGCCCTTGAATCGTTTCAATGTCCCAATTCCTGGGGCTGTACCCCAGGCTGGGATTGTGCGCACCGTTGGTGCTGGGAAGGGGGAGAACCGCGAATGGACGCAAATGGGGGAGAGGCGTGGACGGATGGGCGTGGCCGATTGTGCGGGAAGGAAACCCTCGCGGATGGGCGATGACCGATTTCCCGCGCTAGGGGTCAGTTCGGTCACTTTTTTTACACGACAAAAAAAGTGAGAACTGACCCCATGGCGCTCGGGTGTTGACCGTTTGACGCGCCAACGGCGCAAAATGAGAAAGCGCAGGCTAGCGGCCTGAGTATCGGCCATAATAACGGAACCGAAGGGCTGTAGGCCCGACATATCGGACGCATTCGGGATTCGCAGGATGATGCCGGGCCTTCAGCCCTTGAATCGTTTCAATGTCCCGTTTCCTGGGGCTGTACCCCAGGCTGGTATCAGGCCGCGCCGTTGGCGCTCGGTTCAGGAAGGCCCAACCACCCGGTTCGTTCGAGGGTCATGCGACCGGCACAACCAGCACCCGGGGCGTCGGTTTGTTTGAGGGCCAACGGCCCGGCTACATCCCAGCCTATGGCAGGGCCATAGGAATTGGGCACCGGAATGGGCGGAGGGCTGAAGGC
>CAIWMU010000219.1 GCA_903913865.1 uncultured Verrucomicrobia subdivision 3 bacterium | reverse complement strand
GGGGCGCGTAAAGAGAAATTCATGGAAATCGACAGTTATAGTCCCTACAAAGCAAGAATCAAAATTCCAACCGTTGTCTATCAACCACTTACAGAAGTCATACCCCCCTGTCCAGGGGGTGGGGTGCGAAAGTCGGGTTAAGGTGCTTTGAACGTGATTGGCCAACCTGCATAGGGGCGGTTGTTGGGGGCGGCATCGGAGGGGGATGCCCAGTAGGGCCAGTTCTCAACCGTCACATCGCGGGTTCCGGGTGCGAATTTGATGATGGAATAACCCGCAGCGCGGTCACTGATCTGGATTTGAGAATTCTGATATGTCCTTGCGGGGTTGGCCGCTGCAAGGAGGGTGAGTTTATTCCCGAACTGATCCTCATACTCCCCCGTGTAGCGGGGTGCCGCCGGGACCGGATTCCTGCCTTTTTCCTTGGGCATCCAGCGCCTTGGCCACAGGTTCGCTATCGCAGGTGTGGCCAGCCAGAATGGGCCGTCGTTCCACTCCTCGATCCCGTAGCGTCCGGCAGAACCCAAGTGCTGGTCCCCGGCGATGTGGAGACAGACACCCGCCTTCTTCAGGCTGCGCAGCGCCAGATTTCGCTTTTCGGATGGCCATCCATCGGAGTCAAAATCAGTGGTTGCAACATCATTTGTCGCATATTCATTCCGGTCCAAAATCGGCAGGGTCGGCACAACCGAGTCACTCCGGTGCTGGCCCTCTGGCAACGTCCCCAGGCAAATCCACGGCGTCTGGGATAGAACAATCCGAAACCTGGAACTTCCCGGCCCCGCCACCGCCCAGCTGTCGAGGAATTGTTCCTGGCGAGGGCCTAGCAGTTGTGCGTCCGGATGGCGGGACTGAGTCTTGGGATTCCATGCTTCGTTCCGGACAAACCCGTTCAGAATGTCCGCCCCGGGCAGAAGTGGCTTGGGTGCCGATTTCCATTGCCTGTCAGCAAGGATCGCAATGTCCAGAGGGCCGTAGAGCCAGCGGGTGAAGTAGGTCGTGATTCCCTGATCGCAGGGGGCGGGATCGACCGGGTCCGGCAGTGATCCTGCCTGCGAGCGGTGGACGGCATTCACGAACTCCGGCGGCATCTTGTAGCCACCTGAATCCTGTGACGGTGCCCCGAATCCGTTGGAGTTGTCGGCAGCCCGCCCACCACATCCCCACAGATTCCCGTGGAAAACATCATGGTCATCCGGGATTGTGACTGATGGCAGATTCCTCAGCAGGTCGCGCCAGGCCCACCCGTGCAGATAATATTTATGGAGATAATCCAGAACGGACCGGGCGCCCCCATCGTAAAGCACCCCGTAGCCTCCATTCCATTCGTAGATTTGGTCCCCCAGAAAGGATAGAAAATCCGGTTTGTGTGACTTCACACGTTTTACAAGGTCATTGTGTGGAAAGCCGACGGCACCGTTGCAGGAGAAGGCAGCCATCGTGAACAGTTTGCCTGCGTTCGGAATAGCCAGGATTTGACCGTTGAACCGGTCGGGGGGCAATCCCGGTGCGGCGAAAACTACCCTGTATTTATGAGGCCTGCCAGTGTTCACCTTCTCCACCCGGAACAGGGCTGTGCGGGAGACAGGATCGATTCCAGCCGTGGCGACCTTCCGGCCATCGAGTTCGAGGGTTGCCTCGAAATTGCCCTGTCCCAGAGGCGGGAATTGAGCCATCAACTTCAGATTGCCATCATTCTGCAGGGAATGCTGGCACCAGAGGATCGGTCCAAAAGCCCGCTCCGGATGGGCCTCAAATTTCCCTCCAAAAAGTCGAAGGTTGGAGAAAGCGAACCCTGCCAAACCGCCCCGTGCCGTGTTGGGGGTGGGGAGATCCCGGAATGCCGGCCGGGGTTCCGTGAGGTGCAGGTCTGGAGGTTGTGTCGTGGACATCGCGATTGCCACCAACCCCTCCATCCAGGAGGGGTGGACTCCCGATTTCTGGACGCGGCCCAATTCCCTCATTCCCGGATCGAACACACTCAAAACCAGTTGGTAGGTTCCGTCATCCGGGATCCCTTGCACTTCCAGAGTCAAACCCTTGAAGGGGGGCATCGTCACAACTCCACTCTGCTGGTCCGGCTTGCCGATGAACAAGCGGCCACCAAAGGACAGCCCAAGGCACAATCCGCGTCCGAACACGGCTGCATTCCGATAATCCGGCAGGTCGCCCCTCAGCCCGATCTGCAGGCCGACCCATCCGCCATGCGGTTGAAGTTCCTGAACCAGCTGGTCCAGCTTGATTCGAACGCGGAATGGCTTTTGGGCCGGAACCATCTCCTGTGTAAGCACCACGATGTTGCGGTTGCCGCCCGGCTGGTCGCACACAAAACGCCCCCCGGACACCCGCCAATCAGGCAGGGGATTCGCCCAAAATGCCGGTCCTGCCCATTCCCGGTCGATGGAGGGCGGGATGTCTGCAACAAACTCCGAAGCCGGAGCGCTTTCCGGTTGGGCGCTCAACGCCGCAAAAACGATCGCGAACAGCAGATTCTTCATGTGTCATGCCATTACTGTGGTGCCGCCCGGGCACGGCCCCAGGCTTCCGATCGGAACCCGCACAGGCCCAGGTCTGGTCGCCGCTGGACTGATCAGGTGAGACAGACCCCGCCTGCGGGTTGTGTGAAAAGTAGGAGGCTTTTTGGGGGAGTCAAGACTTCGGAGCCATGCTCCGGCGCGGATGCATGGCGTAAATCCACCCTCCGTCTACGGGGTGTGAGACAAAAAATTTCGGATTGAGTTTTTCAGCTTGTTTTTCGCGTCATGTGTGCCTAGCCTTCTAGGCATATATGAACCAACCCAAAAAAGCACACCTGCTCGAACAAATCGCCGCCATCTCCGCCATGGAACG
>CAIWMU010000218.1 GCA_903913865.1 uncultured Verrucomicrobia subdivision 3 bacterium | reverse complement strand
CTTAGGGTCGTGGGGGCTGCGCTTTGCCCAAATCGGGCCAAACCCCTCAAACCAGCCTTCCATTCCCACCTTCTCCCGCATCCTGCACCCGCAATCCCCCTCCAAGGCCTTGGTATGACCATCCAAAATGAGAACTGCTGCCTGCGCAAGGATCAGGCCGCTGCGGAGGAGCCCCTGGAGGCGATCACCCCTGAAGGGAACGAGGATCTCACGGAGCGGTTGAAACTCTTGTGAGTCGGGGATTTGGCATTGCAGGCACCCCGGGTTGAATGCGGGAAGGGACAAGGCGCCCGGCAGCGGGTCCCAGCGTTGGTTTGGAATGGATGTGGGCTTGAATATGTGGCGGGCGGGCAGCCTGCCGGGATGTTGCCTCCCGGGTGTGTTTTCCCGTATGCGGCCAATTCGTGGGAAAAGGCCCAACTCAATACCAACCTGCACGGGATTTTCGGAGCTACGGTGCCGCCGGTGGGGCGTCACTCCCAGGTGCGTTTGTCGTGAAGGGGTTCGCTTTATTGGGCAAGCCCTCCAGGCGTGGGCGGGAGAGGATGGTGGCGCAGAGAAAGATCCATCCAACCACGACGTGCAGAGCTCCAGCCAGCAGAAGGCGCATCAAATCCAGAATCCCCAGCCCGTAAAGAAGGATGGCTGCGCCCTGAAAAACGCCCGCAGGCATCAGGGCCGCCCCGGCAACTCTCCAGGCACCGCCCCAGCTCAGGTCTCGATTGCAGAAGTAGCCAAGAACCCAGGTTCCGACCCAATAAAGTGTGGCCAGGAGGAACCAGGAAGCCATCAGCACAACGATGCCTGCCAGAGTGGCGAGGACCAGCAGCGGGGGAGCCCATGCCCCCCACCATGGCACCAGCTCCGGGCCGTTGAACAGGAAGACGTAGTCCGGGGGATAGGGCACCGCCTGGCTTCCGAAAATGGAGAGGATGAGGAGATTTGTGGCTCCGAATTCCACCTGAAGATCGGAAGGGGTTCGTGCCTGCCCCTCATGGTCGACATCCACAACGAGGGAAATGAACCGGTTCTCGCCCAGGAGTTGGGGACTGCTGTTGGTCCACTCCAGACGACCACCGTCAATGTGGCCGGTATCGGGTAGGTGCTGGATGGAGGTGGAGACCTGGGGAAACCATGCGGTGGCGAGGAACCATGTCATCACCAGTGAAATGGCGAGGGCAAAAACCCCCTGCACCACCCAGAGTCGGGTGAGGGAGGCTTCTGCGAAGTTTGCCGCGCCTTTGGGGGTCAGCGGCAGCATGGCCCACGGTTTGAAGGCTGTGGGCGTGGCTTGCGGCTGCTCTTTGGATTCCATCCAGCAGGTAAAGGACTGGAGGGTTGGAATGTGCGCCCGACACTGCCGGGCGCACTACGAGCGTGACTGCGGCTCAGGACGGGGAACCCGGCTCTTCGGGAGGCGTCTGCCCGCCCGTCTGGGTCTGGGCATTGGGCTGGGGAACCAGAATCACGGGCACCGGATAGCGAAGCTTCATGACATCATCCACGAGCACTTCCACGAAGTAGGTGCCGGGGGTCTTGAACTCAACCTGGGTGAAGAATGTGAAATTCGTGACGTGGAGATTGGCGTCCTGCAGTTCGAATTTGACCTGACCCTTGCTGATGACGGTGCTTTGGTCAGGGGCGACGAGTCGTGTGGTTTCCGTGAACCGGCCCACTCCGGCGGTCCAGCGGTTGAAGACACTCAGGCGGCTGGCCACCACGGGCAGCTGGGGCACGCGGATGACGTTGATGACGCCGATCAGGAAGAAATTACCTGTGATTTCCTGGCGGATTTCCTCGCACAAAAGCGAGCATTGAAGGTCGGGCAGGATGCGGGTTGGTTGCATGTTTTTATTATTTGTTTTGGAACTGTAAAATTCTGGCAGCCGTCTCGGCTGCATGGACGGTGTTCTGCATGAGCATGGCGATGGTCATGGGTCCAACGCCGCCCGGGTTGGGAGTGATCAAACCGGCAATGGGCTGGACACCGGCAAAATCGACATCGCCCACCAGTCTGGATCCGCTCTTTGCGGTGGGATCGGCCACCCGGTTCACGCCGACATCGATGACCACGGCACCCGGCTTGACCATGGAGGGTTTTACAAATTCGGCCACGCCCATTGCGGCGATCAGGATATCGGCCCGCAGGCAGTGGGCCTGGATATCACGGGTGGCGGAGTGGCAGATGGTGACGGTGGCATTGGCCCCCTTGTCCTTCTGGCAAAGCATGGCCGCCATCGGTTTGCCGACGATGTTACCCCGGCCCAGCACCACCACCTCTGCTCCGCTGGTTTGAACGCCCGACCGGATGAGCAACTCACGGATTCCAGCGGGGGTGCAGGGGTGGAAGCCGGAGGGATCGCCCAGCATCAGCTTGCCGACGTTCACAGGGTTGAACCCGTCCACGTCCTTCTCCGGCAAAACCCGGGCGTAAACCCGTTCCTGATGGATGTGTCGTGGGAGGGGTGCCTGGACAAGAATTCCATGAAGGCGGCTGTCCTGGTTCAGGCGATCCAGCAACGCCAGCAGATCCTGCTCCGAGGTGCTCTCGGGGAGGACGTGGGTTTCGGAGACGATCCCCAATTCGGCGCAGGTCTTTTCCTTGCGCCCGACGTAAACCTTGGATGCCGGATCCTCACCCACCCGCACAAAGGCGAGGCCGGGTGCCACGCCCAGAGTGGCGAGTCTGGCGATGCGCTCCTTCAGTTCCCCCTGCAACGCCGCTGCGATCGCGCGGCCATCAATCAGATTGCCGTGGCCCATGGGATTTATTCGATGGGTTCGATCTTGTCGATGGTCAGCACCGGGGTGTTGCCCCAGCGTTGATCCAGACCCTCTTCTCCTGTCACGATCACGCGGATTCCCTTGAAGCGGCGCAGGTCAAAATCCTTGGAGGGACTCACAAGGTAATCCATGGTGCGACCCGTTTCGGTGTTCACGAGACCAAAAGGACTTGGAGCCTGAATGCTGACAGTGCCACGGACGACACCTTCCCGCTGAACAATGCGTTTGGGGGGCGGAACGGCTTCAGACGGGGCCGGTTCAGGAGCGGGCGTCGGGATCACCACAGCCGGCTCGGGGGTCGGAGGCGCAGGTGGCGGCGTGGTGGCCACGGGGGCGGGAGGAGGCTCAGGAGTTGCCACAACCGGGGGAGTTGTGGGGGCGGGAGCGATCGCCGGGGTCTCAGCGACAGCGGTGGGTGTGGGGGCAGGCTCAGGAGTTGCCGGTGGTGCAGGGGCTGCCGGGACTGCGGCAGCGATCTCAGCCGCCGGTGCGGCGACATCGGACTTGAGGTATTGTGCCGCAACAAAGGCATAGGCGTTTGTGGGGGCCTCGATCTTGATCCAGTCCTGCTTCCTCTCCAGTTCCTTGAAAGTTTCACCCTTCTTCAGGCGCCCGAGCACGCTGTAGTTTTCGCCGGGGCCGCTGCGGAGGTTCACGCGGGTGGCAGTGACCTCGTTATTTGTGGAGGTGAACATCCCGTTGATCCAGACCGGCCGTTCTGAGGGGAGGAGGATTTTTGCCCAGGCAGAGGGTTCATCTGGCGCGGAATTGGTAAGGGTGATCTCCTCAAGAACAGTCACGGCCTGCCCCTTCGTCAGATGGGTGACCACCTCGCCCGCCAACCGGGCCTGACCGCGCACATTCACGTTGCTGACGATGACGGTGGCTGGTCCCGGGAGCAGAGGCTCCGTCTTCAAAAGGGTTGCAGGCTTTGCTGCCGGAGCCTTGTCTGCCTTGGCCTCGGTCTTGGTGGCGTGTGGCTTGTCCTGTTTCTTCCCCACAGACTTCTTTTTAGCCTTGCCCGCCACCTTGTGCTTCGCCGGGGCGTTGGTGGAAGCGGAAATGACAGGGGGGCTGATCTCAGCGGAGGGAACCGCTGGCGGAGTGGTGGGTAGGGCGGCCGGTGCTGGCGGTGGGGTATCGGTGGCTTGTTGTGCCACCACACTTGCGGAGAGGGCCGCCATCAGGACCAGCCAGATCATTTTCTTCATAAATCAGGTCAGTAGAGATTTTATTTCAGATTCTGTCAACGATCGCCATTTGCCTGGCTTCAGCTCCGCCAGCTTGATTTTTCCGATTTGCACCCGCACCAGCCGGGTCACTGTGCGGGACTGGGACTCGAACAGGCGACGCACCTCGCGGTTTTTGCCCTCGGCGAGGACCATTTCCACGATGGTTTCCCCCCCACCCTCACCAATGACCCTGGCCTTTTCAGCCTTGAGCTTTTCGCCCTTGAGGTAAAGTCCGGCGGTGAACAGGGAGAGCATGGCGGCATCCACCTTGCCATCCACGGTGACGATGTATCTCTTCTGGATTCCGTAGCGGGGATGGGTGAGATGGAGGCTGAAATCTCCATCATTGGTCAGAAAAAGGAGGCCCTCGCTGTTAAAATCGAGGCGACCCACGGAGTGGAGGTGGGCCCATTCGGCCGGGAGGAGATCGTAGATGGTGGGCCGCTTAAGCTCATCATTGTGAGAGCAGACGAGCCCCCGGGTCTTGTTCAGGGCTATGTAAACCTTGCGTCTGGGTTTGGCTGGCTTGCCATCCAAGGCCACCTGGTCGTGGACGGGATCAACCTTGGTCCCAAGCTCGCGCACTACATGGCCGTTGACCGTCACACGGCCTTCGACAATCAACTGCTCCCCGGTCCGGCGCGAAACCAGACCCGCATCCGCCAGAAATTTCTGAAGCCGTATCACAGGGATGATCCCCCAAAAGGCAAAGTCCGAACCTGGCACCCGCTATGGGCGGGCCGGATTCGGATTATTACCTTCGGAATGGACTTGATAAAAATTAGGCGTCCGCCTTGGTCTTGCGTAGGCCGGTGATCCGATCACCCGACTTCCACTGACCACGGCGCTTGAGCACTTCGACGCGCTCAAACCGCTTCATGACATTTCGTTTGCCGCCCAGGGTTGCTGCGGCGCGGAGACTGCGATGCTGTGACATAAATCGTAAAAAAATCCAAACGGACAACGGACTTCGGCCCGCCTGACCATCAGGCGGACATGTTGTTTACCACGTCCCAAAAACAAAAGCCAGCGCTTTTTTCAGGAGTGGGGTGACCGACGGGATTCGAACCCGCGACAGCCAGATCCACAATCTGGGGCTCTAACCAGGCTGAGCTACGGCCACCACAACAGGGCGACATGCTAGTTATTCATAAGCCTTTCGTCAAGTTCGGCTTTTTTGGATTGCCAAGCCGGTCCCTGGTTGAATTCCGAGCCGGGTACGGTGCACCCCCCTCGCGATCATCGTAGGTCGGTGAATAAAATGAAAACAAACCCCTTGACCGGCATAATCAGACCCATTACACCTTGGTTGACCCACAGCTAAAAACCGGTGAATCAGCACCTCCAGTTGCGGGATGTCATTATACAAATTATGAAGACTCAAACAAACCTCGCCTCTGTTCAACAACAGACCCTTCGCAGGCAGTCACCCCCCATGTTCAGCAGCCTGACCGCTCTTGCGGTTGGATTGACATGCCTGGCCGGGGCTTCCAGCGCGATGGCCCAGGTGGACGATTTCAATGATGGCAATGATACCGGCTGGACCCGGTATGACCCAGGTTCCCAGTTAACCCTGCTCGGAGCCCCATTCAACGTGCCGGGTAATTATTCCCTCCCTTCCGGCGGATATCGACTCAAGGGGTTCGCCTTTCCAGGCATGTTCGGCGCGGGTCCTGTGCGGATGGGATCGTATCGGAACGATGTCAACTATTCCAACGGCCGTGCGGCCGTGGATCTGGCGTCCTGGGACCAGTCGTTGAAGCAGGCGTTTGGCCTGCTGTTTCATGCCAAGAATCTGTATCTGGGTGGCACCGAGGGGTATACCATCAATTACAACAACGAGGTTGGCGATTTCCAGATCAACCTCGTTTATGCCGAATCCCCAACCACCCTGGGAACAGCAACCTTCCTGGTGGATCCCAACACAGGGCCATACCGGATCGAGGCCGAAGGCTACGGATCCCTCATGGTGGCGCGACTCTTGCGGGCTTCAGATCCCGGCAACCCGATTCTGTCGGTCATTGCCAATGACGGCACCTACCCGGATGGGAAGAGCGGCGTTTTTACATATGACGATGGCCCGGCCCCTGACATGGAGTTGGGGTGCGATGTGACCTTTGACAATTACGCGGCCTCAGCACCGGCCCATTATGCGCCGATCGTGACCGAGTTGCAGCCCCGGGCAGGCTCCAGTGGAGCAGCCATACCTCCCCAGATGAAGGTGTCGATTCTGGATCGTGAAAGCACCGTGGTGCCGGAATCGATTGTGTTGACTGTTGATGGGACGGCCGTTCCTTTTGCCTCACTCACCGTTGCCAACGAAGTGGTGCAGGCCAAACCGTTTCTGACATCGTTCGCGGGGGTCACGGTTACATACACGCCGGCGACCCTTCCGAATCTGTCCGGCACGCATACGAACAAGGTTGTGTTCAGGGATTCCCTGGGAGCCTATCAGACCAACGTCTGGACCTACACCTTCACACAGGTGCTCGCCGCAAATGCCTCACCCCTGGGCTCCGGCATGAACCCCGGTTTCAATGTGCGCATGGTGATGGCGGTTCAAACCAACGTGCTGGCCAACTCCCTTGACCGGGCGCTCATCCAACTCGGGCCCAACCCGCCTGCCGGATGGGTTGAGACAACGACGAACTTGGTTGTGCAGACCATCAACTTCACCCAGAAGGACACAACCTTCGGAACGGATGGCCACTTCACGAACGACATGAACTTCCCCGGGATTGACCCGCTCGTGGTTCCCGATCCAAGCGATCTCGCGATGGAGATCCACACCTTCCTCGAACTGCCTGCTGGTGCCTACACCCTTGGGGTGAGCTGTGACGACGGTTTCCGGCTGAGCACCGGCAACGGATTTGCAGATGCGAATCCTGTTGTGCTGGGAGAGAAGTTGAGCGGGACCTTCGACGGGACCATGGACTTCAACGTCAGCCAGTCCGGCATTTATCCGGTCAAAATGATCTGGTTTGAGCGTGGTGGCGGCGCTGCCGTGGAACTTTGGATACGGGACCGCAACAATCCGGAGAACAGCTGGCTGGTGGGCGACCCCGCGAGCCCTGTGAAGGCATGGCAGAAGGTTCGGCCGCAGATTATCTCTGCTTATAAGACGCCCACAAGCTACTTCTGCAGCATCCGCTCCTACACCGGAGTTTCCTACGTTCTGGAGTATAAGAACGCGATTACGGATGCCACCTGGACCTCTCTGGCTCCCGTGGCAGGCAACGGTGGGACGCTCCCGCTGGACAACACACCGGCCGTGTCGAACACACGTTTCTACCGCGTGCGGGTTCAATAATAACCGTTCCCAGTTTATTGCAGTGTCACAGGCCGGGAGGCGACTCCCGGCCTGTTTCGCGTCCCGGGGCAATCCAGAATATGTCTGGTCCGTGGATCCGGAGCCTGGTGGGGAGGGCCAGGATGTTTGAGTCTTCACCAGGGTGCTCTCGATTCCGATTGGACATGTTGGCTTACCGGAGCGAACATTCCCCGCGCAGGGTATGCCACCTGGCCCTGCTGTAATTGATTGGCCGCCGAAGTTCGGGGTATCCCGGACCGGCGGTGCGGGATTTTGAATCCCGCGGCGTTTTCCGCCCGATTTTACGGGTGGAACCAAAATTAATTATTTGAGAACTGAAACATGAGCAACGAACGAAATCCTGAGGCAGAGATTGCGGAACTGAAAGCGTTCATCGTCGAACTGAGAAAAGACCGGACAACGCAGAAAGACAAGGAGCGGCAGGAATCCTGGACAAAGTATACCTCGATGTCCCTGGTGTTTGTGGCTGTGCTGGCTGCGATTGCGACACAATGGGGTGGAAAATACTCCAGCCGCGTTCTGGTTGAGCTGAACAACTCCACCTTCAATCAGGCCCAGGCTTCCGACCAATGGAGTTACTTTCAGGCCAAGTCGATCAAGGAAAACCTCTATGAGGGCCTGCGGGAGGTCTCACCGAAGGGGGGGGACACCCTGGAGGTGTTCAACGCGCGGATCGCGAAATACAAGGCGGAGAAGGAGGAGATCAAAAAGAAGGCCGAAGCCCTTGAGAAGGACCGGGATGTGGCGCGCACAAAGGCCACCGAGGCGAGCACGAGAGGTGGCGGGATGGGGCTGGCGATCTCGATCTTTCAGATTTCAATAGCCATTGGCTCCATCTGTCTCGTCACCAAGAAACGTCCCCTGTGGTATATCTCAATGGCCCTCGCCGCCGGTGCGATTGCAAAGATGTTGCAGGTCTGGATGTCCTGAGGCTTCCGGGTGGAGCCGGAGGTCGCCCACCTGCCCTCCAACAAAGTTTCTGACGAAGATCACTTCCCGGGTCGCTGCAGCTCGATCGATTGGAGGATCAACTCCGTGCCGGAAGGAGGTTGATCCACCGTTTCGATGGCGAGAGCTGTGATCAGGCCGCGGTATTCGGGGGAGTCAGCAAGTTTGAGCTGGTAGCTGTGGGACTTGGCATCCGGGTTCAGGGGCAGGATGGCGCTCTTTTTGTCGTCAAAGTTGGCGTCATCGAGGCGCCTCCAGAAAACGCGGATGGCCGGGATCTCCCCGGCGTGGGCCAATTTCAAGACCAGGGTTGGGGCGGCCTCAGCCCGCCAGAACTGGGTGTCCCTCTCGAGGTGTGGTTTGGCGGTTCCCACCTTGATGCGCCACTCCTTGTTGAGCGGGAAGCCGGCATCGGTGCCGTTGCGGAGGGTCCAGTGCTGCCGGTCCCGGTCGAAGTGCCAGGCAGGGAGCGTCCTGGAGGCCATGGCATTGCATCGGCTGCGGATCTCCTCCAGGGTGCCGACGACGAAGGTGGTGCGGTGTTCGTAGGTGATGTTGTGGTCAAAGTTCTCACGGTGGATGGGGGCGACATAGGAGGTGGATCCATCCTTGGGATCATCCGAGCGGCCATCCCCATAAACTCCCCCGTGGAATTCCCCGCCATCCTCCTTGAAGACACCCAGACCCCAGTTTTTGTCGTTCACCAGGGCGGCCCAACGTTCCGTGCCGAGAAAGCGGGTCCACGGCCAGCCGCTCCTCCAGTTGTTTGTGACATGGGTCAGGGCATCGCCTGTGAAGGGCTTTTCCCCTGTGTAGGACATGAGCCGGGACAGTTTTGAGATGGTGTAAACCGCAGGGAGTTCCTGGGGGCAGGGGCCGTAATTCTTCGTGTCCTCGCGGTGGTTGGTGCAGCGGTAGCGCATCTGGATGACCGGCCCGTTCAGCGTGGTCCAGGTTTCAAACACGCAATCTCCCGGCACATTGCTCAGGGGCCACTGCATGGGGATACACTTGATGTAGAGTTCCCGGCCATCGTTGCGGTGCTCGAGCACTTTGGACGGGTTGTTGAAGCAGTCACCCGTTTGGATGGGGTTCCAGCCCAGCCCGGCCCATTCCTTTCGCGGCTTTCTATCCCCCACCTCGAAAGGCCAGGGTCCGGAATAATGGGACATCTGAATCTGCCGCCCGAGGTCGGCGCTGTTGATGATGTTGGCGGGATGGGTTTTGCTGGAGATGTAGGTCACCGCCCCGCCGAGCGACAGGTCCATCCCGATCTTCACCTCCCCATTGTCGAGGAACGTCATCTTTGGCGCGGGCAGGGGCGGGGGTGCGGCGGTGGCGGTTGTGATGAAGGCCGCAACCAGAAGCTGGCCGATCCAAAAGGAAACAGATGTGGTGAGTCTCATGCGTCTGGTTCCATGCTGCCCGTCGGGGGCGGTCAGCTCAAGGCAAACCGGAGGGATGATTCCGGGATTCAGGCATTTATCGTCCGTCGGGGCATACAACTGGTGTGGAAGGGGTGCCTGACTGAACCACGCGGCCGATGATGGGTTGGTGAGGCAGGGCCTTGAACCAGCGGAAGGATGGGCGGCGGTGGCTATGGAAGAGGTGGGTGGCACCGGCCTGGCGTGAATCGGAAGCGCCGAATCGCGGGATGGGGGTTTTGAACCGGGAGGAAGCTGCGAGCAGGATGGCCCATGGGTCCTCCATCCTTTCCGGTGCGGCGGTGAACCATGCCTCCAACAAGGTGGCGTGACGCAGGAGGTAGTCGATGTGCCAGTGGGGTCTGGACGAGCTGGCTGAATGATGACGGATGCGGGCACGAAGTCCGCCGGGGCCGAAGGCGCTGCCGACGTAGGCGTAGTAACCGGAGCGAAATTCAAAAGTACCGAAGCGGCCGATCTGGATGGATCGATCCGCAGGCAGGTGGGCGATGAGCACGTATGTGCCCTTGGCCGGTGGGATTGTGGCAGGCTCAGGCATGGGCGTATTCCCCGGGGGATGCCGTCATTGGCGGCCCGTGGATGAAGCAGTAGGGATCCCTGTCCCGGAGCGGCACAAGCCCCTGGCCATGTGAGACAGCGGGGCAACCGCCGCAGGACTTTTTCACGGGGCACCCCGCGCAGGCGGTGGGTCCACGGCGATGACTGCGTGCGGTGCTGGAGTGGTAGATCTCGTAAAAGCTGGATCGGCTGATGTGGCCGATGGGGGATGGGTATTTGCGGCAGGCATGCACCTCCCCATCTGGAAGGAGCGCCACGAAATTGAACGCGGCACCGCATCCGAACCCTGTACAACCGGGCAGGAGGCTGCGCCCGTGCTGATGCCGGACGATGTTGAACAGGTTGTCCTTGAACCCGAGGATCGGATTCTCCCGCCGGGCAGTGAAATACTCCCCCAACAGGGCGGCAAACGAGGCCGGGTCGGCAGGTTGCAGGAGTCTTCCGTTGCCGACCTGGGTGAGCCGGTTGAAAGTGAACCGTGCGGTGAGCCCGCGCAGGAGGTTCCCCAGGGGGATCACCTGAGCGGCGTTCGCCCGGGTGAGGGTGAGCATCACATGGGTTTCCATGCCCGCGCTGCGTGCGTTGGCGAGGAATTCCATGACCTTTTCGAAATGGCCGGGGCCGCGGATCGCATCGTTCTGCTCCTGCAACCCCTCCAGGCTGACCTGGTAATAGGTTGGGGCCTGAATTTGCAGAAGACCCTCGATGGCGGCCCTTGAAATCGGGTTGCCAAGGATGGAGGTTGGGATGCCTGCGGCGGCCACGGCCCGGTAAAGTTCATGGAAATGCGGATACAGGAGGGGGTCCCCGCCCGAGAGACTCAGATGGGGCTGCACGCGGGAGCGGCGGCAGAAGTGGATGAAGTCTGAAAGGATGCGGTTCGCCTCATTCAGGGACGGGATTTCCCGTTGGGAGCGATCGTAGCAGTGGGCGCAATGAAACGGGCAGGCATTTGTGAGGTGCCACTGCAGGGTGAAGGTCCCGGTTTTCCTGCCAAAAAGCCAGCGGTCGCGCAGCATGAAAAAGCTCCGGTGGATTTATTTATACAATGGATGTGCTTTGTGTGGAGTTCGCCCGCTCAGCTGCCGCACCCCCCGCAACCTCCACCACCGCACCCCCCGCCTCCACAGCCTCCCCCGCTTCCGCAGGAGGCTCCTGCGCAGCTGGATCCACATCCGCCGCTCATGCTGTTGACGGGCTTGGGTGGCTTCAGGGCGAGCGACTCCATCGTCGTGCCCATGGCCGGCGGGAGTGCCGCGAGGCCAAAGGCGGCCGCCAGAAAGGCAAGTTCGCTCCCGGTTCCGCCCGTGGCAGGATCGAATGTGTTGCGCCGCTCACGAAGATAAGTGAACAGGCTTTGAGTCTGCTTGAGGGTGCGATCCCCCAGACCGGTTCGGAATCGGCGCATGGTCAGTAACAGCAGGATGGGAGTGAATACCGCAAACAGAATGAGAAACTCCATGTTGCTGTGGCCCCGCGAGAGAGCGACAGCGATCTTGATCCCTGCAAGGAACCATAACAGGAGGGTGGTGGTGATGACCCCGTTTCGTCTCGACTCCTTGATGGCGGCGGATGGGAGCAGGCCGAGTTGTTCAAGTTGCTCGCCGATCAGATCCGCCTCCCCGAGAACGATGGCATCGGTGTAAACAAGCTGGGCCTTTTTGCCGCGGCCGCCGAGGGTCGGTTCGGAATACTTCGTGAGGATGGCCTTGTCGAGCGGGCGTCTGGCGCTCTTTACCGCATCCCGGCCCTCGGTGCGGACGCAGTCACCGGTTCCCACGAGCAGGCCCCGCTCCAACAGGGAGACGAGAGCCACATGCAGGACTTCGAACCGGCCTCCGCGGAGGAAGGCGAGCTGGTAGGGATCCTCGGCAAGTTCCATGGCGATCGAAACTTCATTACCCTCCGGGCCGCCCTCATTTTTGCGCCGCCACCAGGTCGCAAATACCGCTCCGGCGACGACCGTCCCGTAGAAGATGAGGAACTCCGGACCGCGGAGGTCAAAGGGATTCAGGTTCATGGTCTGGAAGGGTTTCAGCGCGAAGCTGAAGGGCCTCGCAAAGTTGAATGAGTTGAAGCATCAGCGTGGAAGCGGTCCCCTGCGGCAGGGATCGCTCCTGGCGGGCCTGGGAAATCAGATGGGGAAGCTCTGCGCAACCCGGGCTGGAGAACGAGGCCGCAAGCAGTTCCAGTGCATGTCTGGGCGAGGAGCTGGGAATCCCCTCCAGGCTGCACAAGCCCCCGGCCGCAGCCCGGAGCGGTCCGGCGGCATCAATGATCGCGCCTGTGAGCTGCTCCTCGCGCAGGCTGGTCGTGGCATAGCGCTCCCGCAGCCGCAGGGTCAGATTCAGCAACTCCTGTCGGAGGCGCATCTTTCGTGCGGCACGGGAGGGGTTGAGTCCCGTCACCAAATCGAGGCCATGCAGCAGGCGGTGGCGGCGGGTGATGTCCTCAAATTTTACGGCAAATGCCTCCGCCGCTGCCGGAAGTTCCGACTCGAGCAGAAACATTGCGGAAGCCCTTGCGGCCACCTGCGCGAGGCGAAGCGGCTCGCGAAAAGCATCGACCCGCTCGCGTTGAAACCGCTTCAGGATCAGCAGCAGGTTGAGATCGGACCCGGCGCGGACGCGGCCTTCCGCACCGCTTCCAAAGAGCACCATGCTCGCCAGATCCTCCCTGAAGCAGTCCTTTGCGGTGGAGACAAATCTTTGCAGGAGTGTTTCAAGCGGCTCCGGGAGTCGATTATCGGCGGGTTTGGTATCCTGGTTCATGGGGTGATGCTCTGTGGGGATGCTGCAGCCGAACGGAACCTTTCAAGCGTGCCGGGTGTCCGCGGGTTGATCTGAGGGGCTTGGCGATCATGCTGGATCTTGGGCTGCATGGTTATTGTGCTTGAGGAAAAGGCTAGTCCAATCCGGTCTCTGGGGCGATTACAAACTGGAGGGACTGTTGGAACGCGAACAACCGGGAGGCTGCCGAGGCAAATGCCAGACGGCCATGACCTGCTCCGGGGTGCGGAGTGGTTTACTGTGGCTTCAGGCCGGAAAGCCGGATCAATTCTGTCTGGTGATCCTGACTGATGTTCCCCCCCTATATTCATCATTTAAAGTGGGCTGTAGATAATACAGACAGCTATTTATGGAGGCTTATCTGTTGCCTCTAATATATTGCTATTGTTTTTGCCCGCTTCCCTCCGATTCCCTAGGGTTCGTCCATCGTGTTCATCAAACGCAACAAAACGGCACTCGCAGGCAAGGGTTACCAATCCGTCCTGCTGGTTCAGGGCAGGCGGGAGCAGGCAAAGCGGGCCCCTGGTCGGCCTGCAGCCGGTGCCCCGCCCTCCAAGACGGGGTCGCTGGAGGTCAGACCGGTGTTTCTGCGCAAGGAGGGACGCACCAGGGGGCATGCTCTGGTGTGCATGCTTGCCCTGAAACTGGCCCGGGAACTGGAACGGAGACTCTCACCCTTGGGCCTGACGGTTCAGGATGGCTTGGAACGGCTTGCAGCGGTGCGCCTTGTGCGGTTGGGGGCTGATGACTTGAACCTCTGGCGACTGCCCACCTCCTATCCCAAAGCCCAGTCCGAGTTGCTTGAGGCTCTGCCAAAATTCAAGGCCCCGTTGTTGTCTCTGGGAAAAACCAACAAACGCAGACTTAAACGTACACGTAAACCTCTTACCTAAAACAATTTCCAAATGAAACCCTCACCGGGATTATCGGCCTGTCAGGGGGGGAACATCAGTCTGACTTCGTGGCTTCGTGTGAGTAAAAAGATGGCGGTCGTCCCCATGCCGCTGAAGTCGTCAACTTCGCAACCTGCGGACTTACTCAGGGTCGTGCACCGAGTCCGGCCTGCGCAACGCGTGGCTTGGGCTTGAACCGGGATTTTGGCTCACACGAAGACACGAAGACACGAAGGGGAGAAAAGGAGATCAGGTCAGGATTGAACAGTTGTGGTGTTTCGTGTGGGATGACCTGGTGTGGACGTGCTCTGGCCGGAGCACAAAGGGTGGCGTTGGTTGATCCGGTTCTTCCCTGACTTCGTGGCTTCGTGCCTTCGTGTGAGTAAAGGATGTCGGTTCCCATGCCGCTGAAGTCGTCCACTTTGCAACCTGCGGACTTCCTCAGGGTCGTTCACCGAGTCCGGCCTGAGCAACGCGTGTCTCGGGCTTGAACCGGGATTTTGGCTCACACGAAGACACGAAGACACGAAGGGGAGAAAATGAGATCAGGTCAGGATTGAACAGCCGTGGTGTTTCGTGTGGGATGACCTGGCCACGCACGGCTTCCAGCCTGATCTTCAACCCGGATCCTGGTTCACACGAAGGCGCGAAGACACGAAGGTTTGAGGACCGTTGACGATTCGTTTGCAGCCCTCTTTGAATGTGGCTGCGCCGAAGTTGATGAGCAGGCCGAGCGGGAGCTTTAGCAGGCGAAGGTAGGTGAGAACCTGCTTGGAATGGACCGGGGCAAGGTTCTCCACCGACTTCAATTCAATCAGCAACTGGTTCTCCACCAGCAGATCGGCCCGGAAGCCCTCGTCGAAAGTGAGGCCCGCAAGCCGGATTGGCACGGGCACCTGGCGCTTCACCTCGAGGCCCTGCTCAACCAGCATTTTTGCCAGAACGACCTCATAAACGGACTCCAATAATCCGGGACCAGCCTCCAGATGGAGCTTGTAGCCACAATCCACCACGATGCTGGAGATCTCTTCCGCATCCCTTCGCGGCTTCGTGCCTTCGTGTGAATCATTCATTGTTCGTGGGCGCTGAGGCCGGGGATCATACGCAGTTGGGCGTGTGTGTGGGTGGACCTGGCAGGATTGAACCCCGTGAGGCCGCGATATGTTTCGACACTGGTGAAAACAACTTCATTAACCGGGTAGCGCGACAGCCAACGGCTAGAAAATGGACCGGAGGGGATTGTTTTGCAGCAAAAAAGAAAAAGTGGGAGCCGGGTGTTCATCGCGTGTTCATGGCATGCATGAAAGGGTTTTGAGGCCTGCGGTTATCGAGGTTTATGATTTTCGTGGAGTGGAAATCGACCGCCCCGGCCAGATCAATGGGCTGGAGACGTTCCACGGCCTGGCATCTCGCACGAGAAAGATCGTTGGATTGTTGGTTGATCCAGTTCTTCCCCCCTTCGTGGCTTCGTGCCTTCGTGTGAGTAAAAGAAGTCGGCGGTCCCCATGCCGCTAATGTCATCAACTTCGTAGCCCGCTGACTCCCGCACGGTGATAAAAATAAAAGAATAAAAGGGTCACACCACAGCATTGGGCATTTGATGGTTGACTCAAGCTGGGGAATGGGGGCAGGTTTGGACCATGCCGCGCAAACCGCGAGTGCAATATCCTGGAGCGATTTACCATGTGGTCAGCCGGGGAGATCGGCGCGAAGCCATCTTCGTAAACGATGTCGATCGG
>CAIWMU010000217.1 GCA_903913865.1 uncultured Verrucomicrobia subdivision 3 bacterium | reverse complement strand
GGGGCGCTGACATTTCAACCAAAGTATGACATCAAACGTAATTGAGAACCGCTTACAACTTGAGCCGATGCTGCTCCGTATTATGAGCACACCCCAAGGGCAGGCCGATCTTGCGGCATTCATTTCAGAAATCGCAGACGAACTACGGCTGCTCGGTTTGCAGGCCGATGCCAGGGAAAAGCGGGACGGCTGCAAGTGTTGTATTTGCTGTGAGCAATCAGCCGAGAGTGAGCAACTGAGGGCGGCTGTGAGTGGGGGCGGCGAGGCGTGAACCATGCCAAGACATCACCCGATAAACGGAACGTAACTGAGGGCATCCTGTGCGCATGGCGGGGCTGTGTGGCGATGGGTGGGGGGGCAATTCGCAGCTACCTTACAGGGGTATTGGACGGGGGTAACCACACGCTCGCTCCTTGGGCAGGTATCACCCCGGGCCGTTTCTGCTGGTGACTGACATGGACACCCCCTCCCGCTGACAATCCATTGAGAGTATGAGCGATTATCGACCCCTTAAATCACTGGCGGCTGAGCTTGGAATTTCTGAGAGGCAGTTCCATCGTCGGCTGGATTCCAAAGAACCTTCAGCCTGTGGGAAGCTCCGTTCTGAGGTGGCATGGGTGGAATCGAGCCGGTTCAGCATGCTGATATGCGAACTCCAGGCCTGTGGTGAACTGGTGCAGAGGTGCGACCCTGAAATCAAGTCGATGCTGGAGGCGGTGGCCAGGAAGCTTAGTGCCTGGTGTGACTCGGCACCGGAGAACGCATTCCGCATCGAGCATGACCGGAGGATGGATGACCTGCTTGACCACCCCCTTGTCGATGATGACCGATACGAGGAGTTGCGTCAGGATCTGACCAAGTTACCCCCCACTCCGAAGGAACTGGAAGCGGAGGATGATGAGGCGCTCAAGGGTCTGGTGTAGAGGCGGTCTACGATCGTAGACGAAAGTCTAGCATGCTAGACATTTTGGTATCGCCCCGATGTGGAGAATGGGAACCATGGTTCCCGGCGCGGTGGCTAAGGGCTTAGCCGATTCTCACCCCTTCCCACCGCACCCGTTGACTCCCCGTTAAAGGTTGGAAGGACTGCACGGGCTGGCCGCTCTTGTGGAAATTCCCGCGAAAAGGGTTTGCCCGGGAGGGCTGGCCGCTTTTTGAGATAAACGGACAAGGCCGGAAGCCAAGTCCCCCTCGCCGGGTGTGAACGGAGGACACACCGCCAACGGCATCTTACTTCTCCTGAGATTCAGTAGGTGATTTCGATCACCAGATCAGTTTTTCATTATGTACGCAGATTCAAACGCAGAAATTTTAGCAATCGCCAGAAATCTTCGCGGAAAAGTTCCCGATGTTGAGCAGTTGGCCGAGCGGCACGTTCAGGCTGGCAGTTCGGTGGATCAATTCAGGAGCGCGGCACTCAGCCGACTTCCCGAAATCAGGCCCATGCAGAAGCCGATTTTGAGCGATGTGCCGGTTCGCCAGTGGGCGTCTTACTCCATCACCCGCGCCATTCAAGGTCAGGTTTCCGGGCGGCTGGACGGCTTTGAGGGCGAAATGTCCCGCGAGCTTTCCAACAAGCTCGGCCAATCACCGAGCGGTTTTTGGATGCCAGCCGAAGCCGAGCAGCGGAATTTCGTTAGCGGAACCGGAACGCTCGGCGGCTACGCGGTTGCAACCGACAATCTCGGCAGCGAATTCATCGAGCTGTTGAGGAACAAGTGCCTTGTGGCGCAACTGGGCGCGCGAATCCTGACGCTCAATAATCCAGTCACGATTCCCCGGCAGGCTGCTGCGGGTTCGACAAATTGGTGCGCGGAAACGGTTGCCTCAACCCTTTCAACGGGGAATTTTGAGCAGCTTACCCTGACCCCCTACGCAATCACCGGATTTCAGCAGTATTCCAAGCAACTGCTCTATACCTCAAATCCGAGCATCGACACGCTGGTTCAAAACGACATCAACGCCCAAATCAATGTCACGCTTGATCGGGCGGCGCTGCACGGCACCGGATCCGGGCAACCCACCGGGATTGCATCGACCACAGGAATCGGCACGGTCAGCGTGGCCATGCTCGCGGCAAACGCATTGGGCAGCACATTGTTCCCGTTTTTGGTTTCGCTCGAAACCAGCGTGGCGACGAACAATGCGGACGGTGGCGCACTCGCCTATCTGATGCACCCGAAAACTCGGGCTGCTTGCAAAACGATTCAGAAGTTTTCCACGACCGGGAGCGATTCCGTTTGGATGGGGCAGCGGGATGGCAGCGGAATCGTGAACGGCTACACCGCTCACGCCACGAACCAGATTGCAACGAATCTGACGACTGGCACGGCGACCACAATCTGCACCGCCGCATTCTTCGGCAACTGGAATGAGTTGCTCATCGCCCAGTTCAACGGTGGGGCAACTGACATCGTGATTGACCCCTACACCCTCGCGGTGAACGGCGTTGTTCGCGTTCTGGCTCGCCGGTGGGTGGACATCGGTGTTCGCCATGCGGCGAGCTTCGCGATCGGTGGTGGCATTTTGGCATAGCGATTGCCTGACTCTTTCAACCCCTCGCTGGGAAACTGGCGGGGGGCTTTTTATTCCCCGTTGACGTTTCGTCTTTGGGTGTAGGCGCTGCTCGTTTTCCAACGGCCTTACCAACCGGGAGCAGCACCGACAAAAGCTGGCTTATTCTTTCCCAGCTTCGAGGCAAAAGGCCGATGGGGGTTTTTTTCATATTCTTTCCCCCATCGGTCTTTCTCATGCCCCCAAGGGCAAAATTCGCTTCACAGGATGCCCGGCAAGGCCCCTCCGTTCATCGGCGAGGGTGATCATACCCCCCTGCCCCCTGAGGCAAGGAAGGATTTGCCAGCGATTTGCCAAATTTGCCAGGGGGCTTCCGTTCAATGGCGAGGGCGACCACACCAAAAAAGACCGCCACAACCCCGCCCGACTGTGGAAAAGTTCGGACCCAAGCACCCAAGGGGCATTTTACCCCGTTTAGGATTTGCCACGATTTGCCAGAATTTGCCAAATTAGAGCACTTTTCCCCTTATAGTAGCACATTGGTCTATGGTGAGCAAAAAACCCATGAAATCTGCAAAAAGGCCATATTTATTGGGGTTTTTGGGGGTTTTGAAGTGGTGCCAGAGGAGGGAATTGAACCCCCGACCAAAGGCTTATGAGTCCTCTGCTCTACCCCTGAGCTACTCTGGCAGCCGCAGTTAATCTGCACAAAGCCAGATCCGTTGTCAACGTGTTACCCCGTGCGATTTTATGACGATTCGAAGGGCTTTCAGAACGGAACCCGCCAAGGAATCAATGACGTTCGGCACATACCGCAGGGTGAGGGCATGGCAAACCGGAGCCGACGGGCAACCGGCTTTCAAAAGCCACAATCAGGGAGCAACCTCAGTTTTTAGTTTCTAGGGGGTGCTTTTTAGGGCATCATTGTGTCATGGGAAAACGACGTGAAGCACGGGAGCGTGCAGTGCAGTTTTTGTTCCAGTCCGAGTTTAACCGGTCCGATGATCTCACGGCCGCCTTGAACCAGTTCTGGGAATCGCAGCGTGCTGCCGCAATCGCTGAGGACAAGGCTGGGGCCAACTGGGGCCAGCCGGTGGAATTACCACCCGCCACAGCCGAGGAGGCCGCTGTCCGGCTTTTCGCTGATCCCCTCATTCGCGGTGCGCTGGAGCACAGCGGTGAAGCGGACGAGATTATCAAGAAGCACGCCGTCAACTGGGATCTCCATCGCATCGCTGCTGTGGACCGCAATATCCTGCGCCTGGCCATCTTCGAGATGCTCCACCGTGATGACATCCCCCCTGTGGTCAGCATCAACGAGGCGGTGGACATCGCCAAGAAGTTCTCGACTCAGGACAGTGGAAAGTTCGTCAACGGCATCCTGGACAAGGTCAAAGGCGAACTCATGCGATCCGCCCGGGATGCCACATGACCGGACCCGCCCCCAGGATCAGGGAGGGCGAGTCTTTCGCCGATCTGCACCTGCACACACGCTATTCGGACGGCACCTACTCCCCGAAGGAACTGGTGGGGAGTGCCGTCGCAAATCGGCTTGCCGCCATTTCGCTGACCGACCATGACACCGTTGAAGGGTGTGAAGAGACTGCGGCCCTCTGCGCCGCCGCAGGCATCGAATTTATTACCGGCACAGAACTGACCGCCGAGCATGGGGGCACGGAGTTGCACATTCTGGGCTACCACATCGACACCTCCTCCCCAGCCCTCCTGAGCGCCATGGGGCGCTTTCAAACGGCGCGCCAGGAGCGCATCAAGGAGATGGTCTCACGGCTGAACGAAATGGACATCCCCCTCACGACCGACGCGGTGATGTCCCTTGCCAACTGCCGCTCCCCCGGCCGCCCCCATGTGGGTCTGGCCCTCGTTCGGGCCGGAATCTGCGCGAGCGTGGATGAGGCATTCGACAGGTTCCTCAAGAAGCACCGCCCGGCCTGGGTGCCAAAAATGCTCCTTTCCGCCGTGGATGCCATTTCCCTGATCCATGCCGCAGGCGGCGTGGCGGTAATCGCCCACCCCGGTCTGAACCGCATAGATTCCTCGATCTCCTCCCTTGTGGAGGCGGGGCTGGACGGGATCGAATGCCTCCACAGCAAACATACCCCGGTCATGACCGACCGGTATGGGGCACTGGCCCGGCGGCTGGGACTGCTGATCACCGGCGGATCAGATTGCCACGGTTTCATCAAGGGAACCCCGCTGATGGGAACGATCAAGCTCCCCTATCATTACGTGACCTCGCTGGGCGAAAAAGCGGCAAGCCTCGCACAAAAGAGTTCACCCCTCACGGAGATCCAGCACTAGACCTTACACAGAGATTCAACATGGGATTATTCGCAAAATTCAAGGCGGGTCTGCAAAAGACCCACAGCAAGCTGGTTCACGAAATCAAGCGCATCGTCACACGCTCACCCAAACTCGACGCCCGTGGGATCGAGGACCTCGAGGCGGCATTGATCGGCGCAGACCTGGGGATGGAACTGACGACCCAGATCATCGACAAGGTCAAACTCTCCTACGAAACACAGGGGCGGGATGGCAGTGACTTTTTCACCATCGCAGCAGGGGTGGTTGAGGGCAGCTTCACCCAAATTGATTCCCAGTTAAAGCGTGCCCCCGAGGGCCTGACGGTCGTCTCCATCGTCGGGGTGAATGGCACGGGAAAAACCACAACGGCCGCGAAGCTTGCATCCCTTGTCCAAAGTCAGGGGGACAAAGCCCTCCTTGCCGCCTGCGACACTTTCCGCGCAGCCGCCATTGAGCAACTGAAGCTCTGGGGCGAGCGCCTCAAGGTGGAGGTGATCGCCGGCTCCTATGGAGCCGATCCCGCCTCCGTCTCCCATGACGCCGTCACCGCCGCCCTCGCACGAAAGGCCCAGTTCCTGTTCGTGGACACCGCTGGCCGACTGCACACAAAGCACAACCTCATGTTGGAACTTCAGAAGCTCCACCGCGTGATGGCAAAACAACTTCCGGGCGCCCCGCATGAGGTCCTGCTTGTTTTGGATGCCACCACCGGCATGAACGCAATGAATCAGGCACGCGAGTTTCACAAAGCCGTGCCGCTCACCGGTTTGGTTGTCACCAAACTGGATGGCACGAGCAAGGGCGGAATGGTTGTGGCCATCCAGAAGGAACTCGGACTTCCGGTGAAGTTTATCGGGTTGGGTGAGCAAGCGGATGATCTCCAACCCTTCGACGCCGCACAATTCGCCGCAGCACTGTTCAAGGAATGAACGAGCGTTGGATGCGAGCCGCCCTGAGTCTGGCCCGGCGCGGCCGAGGCCTGACCTCCCCAAATCCAATGGTGGGGGCTGTGCTTGTCAAAAACGGCCGGATCATCGGCAGCGGCTGGCACCGCAAGGCAGGTGCCCCACATGCTGAGATTGAAGCCCTCAACGACGCCCGGGCACGCAAATGCGATCCTCGCGGTGCCACCCTGTTTGTAACCCTCGAGCCCTGCTGCACCCATGGCCGGACCCCCCCCTGCACCGATGCCATTTTGAAGGCGGGAATCGGCCGTGTCGTTGCCGCCGCCACAGACCCCAACCCCCGTCACGCAGGAAAGGGCTTCACCTTGCTCCGTTCGGCAGGCCTCCTGGTCGAATCCGGGTTGATGGGCGAAAAAGCCACCGAACTGAACCGGTTCTTCAACCACTGGATCACAAACCGCCTGCCCTACGTCACGGTCAAAGCGGCCATGACGCTGGATGGAAAAATCGCCACCGCGAGCGGCGACTCGAAATGGATCACCGGCGACGACGCCCGGGACTTCGGGATGAAGTTGCGCCAGGAACACGATGCCATCCTCGTCGGAATCGAGACCATTCTCGCGGACAACCCCGGCCTGACCTTCCGGCCCAAATCCCCACGCACACCGCCACACTGTTTGCGTCGCTTCATCCTGGATTCCCGCGCACGAACCCCGGTGGACGCCACCGTGCTAACGGATGATTCGCGGGCACTCACCACCATCGTGGTTGGCCCTGCAGCCCCTAAAGCCCGGCTGAATGCCCTTTCCAAAAAGGTGAACGTCCTTGCCGCCCCATTGAAGGATGGCAGGGTGGATTTGGAATGGCTGCTCAAGCACCTCGGCGAGTCTGATATCTCAAGCCTCCTGGTGGAGGGCGGCGGGGAAGTGAACGCCTCGTTTCTGCTTGGGGGACTGGCCCAGGAAGCAGCTTTCTTCTACGCCCCAAAAGTTCTTGGAGGGAGGGATGCCAGAAGAGGCGTTGCCGGTCCGGGAGCCACCTCCTGGGAGGATGCCATCCATCTGGAGCAGCCCAGGTTTCAAAGGCTTGGACCAGACCTGATCCTGCGGGCCAGGGTAAGACCGCAACGATGACTCCCCAACCCCTTCGACCCTGATGGATTGTCCCGGTGCGTCCTGCGTGCTTGAATTATTGGGCGTAATCGCGAGACTGTTGCCACTGATTTTATTCTTATGTTTACTGGAATTGTAGAAGAAACCGGCGTCGTAGAACACATCAAGCCCACCGGCAAGTCGATCGAGTTGGGTGTGCGCGCCCGGCTCTGCGCCCAAGGTGTCAAACTGGGTGCGAGCGTGGCCGTGAACGGATGCTGCCTCACCGTGGTGAAAATCGGCCGCCCGGGCAAGGGCCGATTGCTGCAGTTCGATCTTTTGAAGGAGACATGGGAGAGGACGAACCTCCAATATGCAACGGTGGGATCGCTGGTGAATCTGGAGCGTCCCCTTCGCACCGATGGCCAGCTGGGGGGGCACTTCGTGACCGGCCACATCGACGGAGTGGGCCGCATCACCCGCTGGGAACGCCAGGGGGCCGACCACGTGCTGGATGTCGCCGCCCCGGCCGATGTGCGTCGTTATCTGGTCTTCAAGGGATCCATCGCCCTGGATGGGATCAGCCTCACAGTCGCCGCAGTCAACAAAACCGGATTCCGGATCTGGATCATTCCACACACCCACGAAATCACCGCACTGAGGGAGCGCAAGGTCGGGGATGCCGTAAACCTCGAAGCCGACATCATCGGAAAATACGTCGAGAAGTTCGTTACTTCGAGGTCGAAGGGTTGAACCTGTCCTTGCCCTCAGGAACCATTGAGGAGGGCGAAATCTCGCGTACGCGTCCCCCGGGGACGAGATACGCCTTTCCAGACCGGTCCTTGACAATATAGGAACCGTTCTGGAACTTCGGCTTTCCATAGACCGTCAGGTGGGACCCATTGTTGTAGGTCATCACATAGCGCCGGGTGCACCCGCACATTACGAGGGCCATAGCCACGCCAAAAACCAGCCATCTTCTCGAATTCATAAGTCTGTAGAAACTCCAAACCATCAGCTTGGGGGAAACTATCCGCCCGCAGCGACCCGAAGGCAAGCTTTGGCTGCATCCCCATTCGGCCGCTCCATGATGCTCATGGATCTCACTAAATGGCCCGGTAACTCCCCCTACCCCCCTCCCAATTCACGCCTGCGGGCCCAGAGTTCCCGTGGCTTGAATATTCCCGCAGGGGTGATAATCCCCGTGATCAAACTGGCCGGGGTCACGTCAAAACCAGGATTCACCGCCCCGCTGGTGGGATTGGCAACCCGCACATAGACACGCTCACCCTTTCTCCTGCCTGCCCGTGGACCATCCACCACCCCCCATGCCCCCAGCACCTCCCCCTCATCCCGGTGCTCAATCGGGATATCCATGCCGGATCGCAGATTCCAATCAATCGTCGATAGCGGGATCGCCACGTAGAACGGTATGCCATGCTGGTGAGCCAGCACGGCCTTCGTATAGGTTCCGATTTTGTTGGCCACCTCCCCGGTGCGCCCCAGCGTGCGGTCACTCCCCACAATCACAAGATCGATCTTCCCCCGCTGCATCAGGTGACCCGCCGCATTGTCAGGGATGATTTGGTGCGATATCCCCTGCTGCGCCAGCTCCCATGCGGTCAGCGTTGCTCCCTGACTCCGTGGTCGGGTCTCATCACAAAACACATGAAACGACTTTCCCTGGGCCTGGGCCGCATACATCGGAGCGGTGGCGCTGCCAATATCGACAAAAGCCAGCCAGCCGGCGTTGCAGTGGGTCAGGACGGTCATCCCATCCCGGATCAAACCAGCCCCATGCTGACCAATCTCCTGACAATGGCGCACATCCTCCCCGGCAAACGCCTCCGCAGCCTCGAGTGCCAGTGCCTGCTGCTGTTCAACATCCCCCCCGCGACTCATGGCGAGCCTGACCCCGTTCATTGCGTTCACAGGATCCACCGCTGTGGGTCGTGCATCTTTTAGCATCTGATAAACAACCTCCACGTGCTTCTGAAACGTTTCAAGATTCCGCCCCTTGAACGCCCGGGCCCCTTGTGCCAGACCATAGGCGGCAGTGGCACCGATGGCCCCCGCCCCGCGCACCACCATGTCTGTAATCGCCCGCGCCGTCTCCTTGTAGGTTTTGGCGGAAAAAATCTCAAAACAGTGCGGAAGCAGCCTCTGTTCGATCAATTCGACACTATTCGCCTCCGCATCAAAAGTGACTGTGCGGCAGGAACGGGATCGACCCTTAACTTGAACGTTCATGTCCCGAGCATAGAAAACAACTCCGCTAAAGAAAAGAGTCCTTCCCAAACCGGCAGAACCCGAGCGATGGGGTCAGTTCTCATCTGTTGAGACCGGCCCCAGCCGGACTCGACAGTGACCGAACTGACCCTTAGCGCGGGAAAACGGTCAACGCCCATCCACAAGAGCCTCCCCCATCTACGGACACCCCCTCAATTCTTAATTCGTAATTATTAATTCTTAATTCCCCCTCCTCCCTCCCCCCTTTCGTGTTCTTCGTGTCTTTCGTGGTTAAAATCCCCCCCCAATAAAGAAGGCCGGAAGCAGCTTTCGCCACTTCCGGCCCCAGGTGTTTTGTTTTGCTGCCAACCCCCCTCCTAAGCAGGGTTGGAGATTCTTCTACTCTTGCACCGCGCGGTAGAACCGCTGCGGCGCGCTCTTGGCGTGGGTGTCGAGGACTTCAATGGTTCCATCCGGGCTGGCCACTGCGCTACCGACCACGCTCCATTGGAACATGTTCCCGGTCGCCTCGATCCGGTAAACCTTCCCGGCCTCACCCACTAGGTGGACCATCATGCCGTCCACTGAGTTATTCAGTGTCAGTGTGCCCGAGAGACCGACGTTGATCGCCATCACCCCGACCGCCTCGCCTCCACGGCCATCAGCAATCAGATAGGCGAACAGATCCACCCCATGATATCCAACCGGCGCGCGGTAGATCAGGTCCGTTCCAACCTGCGTGATCCGGCCACCATTGGCAGACACGCCGCTGAAGCTTTCCAGCACCACCGTGTCCCCGTCAGCATCCGTGTCGTTGGAGAGCACTGAGGCGATCGTGTTCGTCACACTTCCATTCACCGCCACGCTGTAGCTGTCAGGACCGGCCACAGGAGGACGGTTCAGGGCCAGCACCTTCGTCACCGGGGCGCTGATCCCACCGTCACCGTCTGCAACCACCACCCGCAGCGTCCTGCTGTTCGTGCTCTCGTCCTGTGTCTCAATCGTCACGGCCCTCAGCAGCGCCTGAACCACTGCAGGTGTCGCCATCGTGTTCACGCTGAACACCAGCGGGGTCGTGCCTGTGCCACCGGCCACAGTCGCAATCAGGGCGCCACCGTAGGTCACCCCGGTCCCGTCCTGGCCGATCTCCCCTTCAACCAGATAGGACAGCGTGTCCAGCGCATTCCCGTTGGCGCTCGCCCACACCGTCAGCGTGCCACCATCGAAGTTCAGGCTGCCTCCATCGGTCACCGTGGCGTTCGTGTCCACCAGGGCCGCTGCAGTTCCCACCGTGTAGAGCCACAGATAGTTCGTGAGTGTCACCACTGGCGCGTCATCCCCCTTCACCGTCAGGACACCGCTGGTGAGGCTCGTCGTGTAGTTCCCCAGCTTGGATGTCGGATCCAGCAGACCCGGAACAATGGCGTAGGTTCCGGCAGGGCTGGCGAGAACGGCTGTCGTCCCGTAGAACGCCGTGATGTTGTCCCCATTCAGCACCCCGCTCAGGGTCCCGGTAAGGGTCGGATTGGCGGCTCCATAGCTCCGGTTCTTGTCATCCGCAACCACTGTGATCCCGGCCTTATTGACCGTCAGTGTCCCGCCCGTGCGGGTGATGTCGTAGTTGGCGGCACTGCCACCCGTGACCGTGATGTCATACGTCCCAACAGGGCTTGTGGTTGTGGCGGTTGTCTGCGCTGCCGGCATTGTGGTCAGCACGGATGAACTGTCCCCGTTCACAAAACTGCTGTAGCGCAGCGTCAGATGCGGGTTGAGCGAACCGTAGTTCCGGCTCTTGTCGTCCGCCGTAACGGTGATGGTCGCCTTGTTCACGGTCAACGTTCCATCCGTCTTTGTGACGTTGTAGTTTCCCAGCTTCCCATCCAGATCGCTCAACGTGGTCACGATGCCATAGGCACCAATCCCGCTCGCCTGGGTGGCTGTGGTGCCGTAACTCACCGTGATGTTGTCCCCGGGAGCCACGCCAGTGAGGGTTCCCGTGAGGGTCGGGTTCACGGAGCCGTAAACCTTGCTCAGGTTGTCCGCGGTGGCACTCAACGTCCCCTTGCCCACGGTCAATGTCCCGGCGGTGTAGCTGATGGCATAGTTGGCCGAGGTCTGGCCACTGGCGGTGATGCCATGGGTGCCGATGGAACTGGAGGCCGTTGCCGGGGTGGTCACGCTCAGGGTGCCGCCCAGATTGGCTGCCGTGTCCCCATTGAGGAACCCGGCATAGCTGACGGTCAGGGTCGGGTTGGCTATGCCATAGGCCCGGCTCTTGTCATCAGCGGTCACGCTCAGCGGGGCCTTGCCCACCGTCAACGTCCCGCTCGTCCAGTTCGTCGTGTAGTTCCCAAGCTTCCCGCTCGGGTCCACCAGTCTCAGCACAATGTCATACGTCCCGGCAGGGCTTGCTTCCGCCGCCGCCGTCGCGTAAAACGCCGTTATGTGGTCCCCGTTCAGCGCTCCCGTCAGTGTCCCGGTCAGGGTCGGGTTGGAGGCCCCGTAGAGTCGGCTCTTCGAATCGGCCACCGCGGTGATCGCTGCCTTGGTCACCGTCAGGGCCCCGGCCACATAACCGATCTGGTAGTTGGCCGCTGTCAGACCCGATGCGTTGATCGCGTAGGTTCCAACTGCGCTCGCCACTGTGGCTGGAGTTGTAACCAGGAGGGTCCCACCCAGAGTCGGGGTCGTGTCCCCATTCAGAAAGCCGCTGTAGCTCACCGTCCATCCGGGGTTCGCTGTTCCGTAGGTCCGGCTCTTGTCCTCTGCCTTCACCGTCAGGGCCGCCTTGTTGACCGTCAGTGTCCCGTTGTTCAGGGTCACCGTGTAGTTGCCTGCCTTCGCAGACGGGTCCACCAGCCTCAGCACAATGTCATAGGCCCCGGCAGGACTGTTGAGGACCGCTGTCGTCGCGTAGAACGCCGTGATGTGGTCCCCGGGTGCCACTCCAGTCACACTCCCTGTCAGGGTCGGGTTCGCCGCACCGTAGGTCTTGCTCAGGTTGTCCGCAGTCACTGTGATGGTTCCCTTCGTCACTGTCAGGGTCCCACCGGTGTAGCTGATGTCATAGTTCGTTGAG
>CAIWMU010000216.1 GCA_903913865.1 uncultured Verrucomicrobia subdivision 3 bacterium | reverse complement strand
TCACGCCCCCACGCCAACGGCGTTATGCCATACAGCCCGGGCTTACGCCGTTCCCCGCGCGGCCCCCGAGCGAATGGGGTCAGGTGAGCGAAAACGGTCATCGCCCGAGCGCCATCGCCGTCCCCTCGAGCGCCATGGGGTCAGTTCTCATCTGTTGAGGACGGCCCCAGCCGGACTCGACAGTGACCGAACTGACCCCTGGCGCGGGAAAACGGTGAACGCCCGTGCGCCATCCCCCTCCCCAGCACCAACGGTGCGCACAATCCCAGCCTGGGGTACAGCCCCAGGAAACGGGACATTGAAACGATTCAAGGGCTGAAGGCCCGGCATCATCCGGTGGATTCCCGGGGGAGGGATATGTCGGGCCTTCAGCCCTTTGGATCTATTATTATGGCCGATACCCAGGCCGTTGGCCCACCGAGGTGCCTGCTCTCCAATGCCTTTGCTCCCTGCAAACCAAACTTGCTCAGGGCTCGCACCACCACCGGTATCTCACCCGAATCCGATGCAACCACCCTATCGTGATGCCCGAAAAACCGGATCAGCCTGCCGGTCCACGGCCCAGCAGTCTCTCAACGGCTGCAGGAACATCCTCCGCACCAAGGGCGTAGGCGTCAGAACGCACCCACTCCTGCAGGTAGGCCGCCAAAGCCGCCCGTTGCGGCCGCGTGAACACGGAAAACCCCCCATCGCCAGGCCGGACCGATCCGGCGTCAGCGCCCGACCCTGCTGCCACGCATACATTCAAAATCGAAAAAGGAATCAAGTCCGCCTCCTGCCACGCGTCCAGACTCACGAGCATGTATGCCGGGATAAAATACTGGAGCGCCTCCGGGGTGAACAATGGAAGGACGTCCTGGTACTGCCGGAGTTCCGGGAGGGTGTGGCCGCGCCATGTCGCGCCACGAAAATGCCCCCTCACATCCTCACACTCCAGGCAGTTCTGGTGGTCCGCGATCCGGTCATCGCCCGGATACGGAACATCGGCAAAAGCAGCCTCTATGGACTCCCGAACAGTCATGGCGCGCATGCAGCCCAACGCCTCCGCCGGTCACCGCTGGAGAGGATCGGACGGTGGGTTCGCCGGAGCGCAGGGTTGGAGAACACGGTTTTCAATCCATCCACCAATAAATAAAAGGGCCCGGCGCAAGCCGCATGAGCATGATGCTGAAAACATACACGCAGACATACACCCCGAAACAGGGCACGAGCGGCCGCCAGCGTGCGACAAGCAGGCAGACCGGCACGGCAACCGGGAGGCCAAAGACTCACCATCATGGAAACCCAAAAAAAGGTCGTGGCAATGTTAGCATGGAGGCTCAAGGCTGGAGGAAAGCCGCTCTCCCCGATTCCTTCCGGCCAACCGCCAAGGCTCCTGTGCGTGTGGATGGCGAGGGAGTAAAACAAAAGGAGGGCCATCGAGCCGGGAGCAGCCGATATCAGCATGCCCCTTTTCGACACCCCAATGCGACCCGGCAGCCAGAAGTCTGTCGGTGTTGCCTGTAGTCTTGTCATCATGCTACCGATGCCACGATGGTTGGAGGGATCGCGGGATCCGGGCAAGACTTATTTTCTGGCCTGAAATTGATTCGGGGCATGTGCACGAAACGTCTCATCATCCCAGGATTACGCCCGGGACGGCATAAAACCGGTCCGGTGGCTGGCACGTCCTCGCCATTCACGCTCCGGGCGCAAGCAGTGGGGCGGAGGTATTGTGTTCCCTCTCTGCGGGAGATTTCCTGGAAGAATCACAAATCACGGATGGGGGAAGACCGGGGTTCAGGGCCGGATGGTCTGCCCCCTAAATCTGCTTTAACCCTGACCGGGATCCACCCGCCCCCACTTTGCCGCGTGACCCGGAGCTGTTCCTGTGGCATTTTCATGTTGTGACCACGACAGAAGCGACACGATTATTGGAGCAGTTCCGGGCCGGAGGCATCAGCCGGGAAAAAGTCCTGCAGGCATTCCAGGCGGCCCCTGTGGCGGATCTCGGCTTTGCGGCCGTCGATACCCACCGGGCGCTGCGGCAGGGTTTTCCCGAGGTGATCTTCGGGGCGGGAAAGACTCCGGAGCATGTCGTCAAGATCGCCGCCAAATTGCTGGAATGCGAACAGGGGGTGCTCATCACCCGCGTCACCCTGGAACACGCCCGCGCGGTCCGGAAAGCGTTCAAAAACGCGGTCCATCACGCCGTGGCCCGCTGCATCACGATCCAGCACAGCCCGGCCCCGAAACGGCCCGGGACCATCGCCGTGATCTGCGCCGGAACCAGCGATCTGCCGGTGGCCGAGGAGGCTGCCATCACTGCGGATGTCATGGGGAACAACGTGCAACGGATCGCCGATGTGGGGGTTGCGGGGGTCCACCGGCTGTTCGGACGCCTTCCCGAGATCCAGCAGGCCAACGTGGTGGTAGTTGTGGCCGGAATGGAGGGGGCCCTGCCAAGTGTGGTGGCCGGGCTGGTTTCCAAGCCGGTCATTGCCGTGCCGACCAGTGTCGGCTATGGGGCACACTTTGGCGGATTGGCCGCACTCCTCGGCATGCTCAACAGCTGCGGAAGCGGCGTGACAGTCGTCAACATCGACAACGGCTTCGGCGCCGGATACGCCGCAAGCCAGATCAATGCCCTGGCCGCCGGAACAGGTGAGACCATTCCGGAGAAGCCCTGCACAAACCCGACCGTCCCCCGCAAGAAATGAACACCCTCTACCTGGATCTCCTCAGCGGCATCAGCGGCGACATGTTCATCGGCGCCCTGATCGATGCGGGTGTCGATTTTCACCGGCTCGAGGTCGAGCTGCGAAAGCTCGGGCTGGATGGTTACCATCTCCACGCCCTCCGCTCCCACAAGTGCAGTATCGCGGGCACCAAGTTCGATGTGCACCTGGCAGGCCACGGGCACGCCCATGAACACTCCCCTGAACCTGCCCACGGCCACTCCCACGATCACGATCACGGCCATCCACACAGTCATCATGACCATGGGGAGGATCACACCCACAGTCATGACCACGGGCATGGACATGCGCACACCCATGAGGGGGATCACGACCACCACGGGGAGGATGACCACGAGCACGGGCGCGGTTTCGCCGAGATCCGCGGGCTCATTGAGCGGTCCCCCCTTTCGGATTGGGTGAAGGAAAAATCGATCTCCATTTTCAGGCGTGTCGCCATTGCCGAAGGCAGGATCCACGGGGTTCCTGCGGATGAAGTCCATTTCCACGAGGTGGGTGCGGTGGATTCCATCGTGGATATCGTCGGTGCCTGCATCGCCCTTGAAATGCTGGGCAGGCCCAGGCTGCTGGCCGCACCGGTCATTGAGGGCACCGGCACGGTCCGCTGCGCCCATGGCCTGTTCCCGATCCCCGCCCCGGCCACTCTGGAGATTCTTTCCGCCCGGGGAATCCGGGTGACCCAGTGCGACGAACCGCACGAACTCGTCACCCCCACCGGGGCGGCCATCCTCGCCGAATTCGTCGAGCACTTCGGCCCGATGCGCCACCTGGCCCCGCGCCGGATCGGTTTCGGCCTCGGCACCCGGGACAATGCCACCCGCCCCAATGTGTTGCGGGTGATCCTCGGGGACACCTCGGCAACAACCGGCTCCCACGACTGGCAGGTGGACACCGTGGCGGTGCTGGAGACCAATCTGGATGATGTCAGCGGGGAGGTCCTGGGCCGTTTCATCGAGCTGGCCCTGATGCGCGGCGCCCTGGATGTCTTCCACACCCCCATCCAGATGAAGAAAAACCGGCCCGGCACACTCCTGACCGTGCTTTGCGCGGAGGAAAAGGCGGATGACTTCACCCTGCTCATCCTGACCGAAACCTCCAGCTTCGGAGTGCGCCGGAGCACCGCCGAACGCCGGAAGCTGGCCCGCGAGATCATCGCGGTGAAAACCGCCCACGGCGAGATCGCCGTCAAGATCGGCAGACTGGATGGCCGCCGGGTTCAGGCCGCGCCGGAATATGAATCCTGCAAGGCGGCCTCCATTGCCGCCAATGTGCCGCTCAAGACCATTTACGAAAGCGCCATCGCCGCCCTGCCCCCCGCCTGATCCCTGCCCGGTTTCCGCCCCTTGACCCGGACCCCGGTCCGCGCTACATAGCGGTGTATGATCTTCAACCGGGAGCAACTCGGGGGCAGGCTTGCCACCCTCGCCGCGCGGGGTGTCCATATCGGCACCTCCTCCTGGAAATACACCGGCTGGTGCGGTTCCCTCTACGACACCGCCCGCTATGAATACCGGGGCAAATTCTCGGAAACCCGGTTCAACAGGGACTGCCTTACCGAATACTCGGAGGTGTTCAAAACGGTGTGCGTGGATGCCGCCTATTACGCCTTTCCCACCCCCAGGCAGTTGGAGGGGCTCGACCACCAGACCCCGGCCGATTTCCGCTTCACCTTCAAGGTGACCGATGCCATCACGATCCGGAAATTCCCACTGCTCGACCGGTTCGGTGATCTGGCCGGAAAGCCAAACGGGAACTTCCTCAATGCGGGGCTGTTCACGGAATCCTTTCTCAAACCGTGCGAGGCCATCCGGAGCAAGGTCGGGCTGTTGATCTTCGAATTCTCCCGGTTCCATCCCGCCGATTATCCACAGGGCCGCGAATTCGTGGCCGATCTGGACAGGTTTCTGGGGCAACTGCCCAGGGGATGGCCCTACGGGGTCGAAATGAGAAACAGGAACTGGCTCAAGCCCCCCTATTTCGAATGCCTCGCCCGGCATCAAACGGCCCATGTGTTCAACAGCTGGGATGCCATGCCCCCGGTGGAGGAACAGATGGCGCTGCCCGGCAGCCGCACGAATCCCTCCCTGGTCGCCGCACGGTTCCTCCTGAAACCGGGCCGCAACTATCAGGAGGCTGTGACCGCCTTTGCCCCCTATGACGCCATCCGGGAGGAATACCCTGCCGCACGGGCCGCCGCAAAGACCCTGATCGACGAAGCCCAGACCCCCGAGCCAAAGCGGGCCACCTTCATTTACGTCAACAACCGTCTGGAGGGCAACGCCCTCGCAACCATCACCGCCATGGTGGAACCGGTATGATGCCCGGCCACCGCTTCGAAACATCTGCTGGCTTTGACCATAAACGCTCCTACACTCAACTCACAACGTCCATGCGCTTTTTATCCATTCTCCTCTGCGGGCTGCTCATGCTGCTGTCCGCAATCGCCGCCCCGGTCGATCCATCGTCACAGATCGCCAGCCTGATCGACCCCGGCAAACTGGCCACCCTGGGGGTGCGCGGAGCAAATGGCCGGGTCCAAAAGGCGGTTTACTGGCTCGAAACAGCCCGGCGGGAGGGTGAAAAGCCGGCAAAGGTGCTCGACACCGCCTTGAAAGGTTCCAGCTACAAGCGCAGCGCCGCCAAACTCACGAAGGATTCCCTTCTGCGGAACCTCCGCATCGCCGAACAACTCGGCTGCCTGAACGACGAAGGCCTGGCTGAAATGAAACGGGGCAAGTCCCCCACAGTCACCACCGGACCCTGCAAGGGGGATGAACTCTCCGTGGATCACATCATCCCGCGTGCTGTCGTGCCGGAATTGGACAACGTGATCGCAAACCTCGAGCTGATGCCCCTGAGATTGAATGAGAGTAAGAACGCGAAAATCGGCGACCGCCAGCGTTCCATGGCGAAAAAATTCCAACGCGCCGGTCTGCTGAGCCGCAAAGGTCTTGAGGCCGTGCTACGTTGATTCCCGGCGAGCAGTCCCCAGGCAGCCTACGCGTGACCCATCATCCGTTCACTTCGGGGCGGGCACTGCGTTCGTGTGAAGGTGATTGGATTCGTGCGACTCACGATCCTTGGTGCCCGGGCGGCGAAGTTCGCGGGGATGCGGCTGTTTCAATTTGGCATCAAATCGTGCCCGCTGCTCCGCATCCAGCACAGCCCGGAATTCCTCCCGGCTGCGAGCCACCTCCTCGCGGACATGAGCGGTAACAGGTTCCAACACAGCTTTGACCCTTTCCTGACCCTCCCTCAGAATCTTTTCGGTCCGATCCCGCTGCTCGGAGGTCAGTTGGAGATCCCTCTCCGCACGGCGCAGGAATTCAAACCGGCTGCTGGATTGCGACGAACCGGCTGCACCTCCCGCTGTAGGAAAAAGCTGCATGCGCCGGAGCATCACCCGGTCTGAATTTCGCACCAGCAACCCACCCGTGAGGACGCCGGCCCCGAAAATCACCATCGTGGCAAGAATGACTTTCCAGTAGTTCACTAGGGCGAATCAATTGAGTTGTCGACATCCACTGCTGCGAGCACCGTGTTTTCGAGGTCCTGGGAGAGATCGCTCGAGATATCCCCCCCGGGCATGAGAGCAGACCAGGCACCCAGCAGGAGGGTAATCCCCACACAGGGAGCAGCGGCCCGCCATAGGGAACGTTCCCAGACAAGACGGAAATCGAACGGTGTGACGCTCTTCAATCGCGCCATGATGCGCTTTTCAAAGGCATACGGCACACGGTCATCCGGCAGATCCTGCCGCGCAGCCGTCATCAACTTTTGTTGGATATGGTTCATTGAGCCTCAGTTTTATCAGACGGTTTTTGCTCCGGGACGGTTACAAATACTTGCCCCTTTCCAGCTTGCCAATCAGCCTCCGCATCTCCGCCCGGGCACGAAACGCACGAACCTTCACCAGGGTGGCGGACCATCCGGTCAACTCCGCAATCTCGCGGACGGACCGCTCCTCAATCTCCAGCAGGGTGATGATCAGCCGGGCGGGCGGGGATAGCTGCTCCATGACACGCCGCACCAGACTGCGGGCAGCCGAAGCGGAATCCTCCGCTTCATCCGGAGCGGTCCCGCAACGGTCCAGCCATTCCCCCTCCTCGGGGGTCAATTCGGTGAAGGTGGTTTCGCGGTTGCGCTGGTGGGCACGGAGAAAATCGTAACAGGTCCGGACAGCCAGGCGCATGAGCCAATGCTCAAAAGGTGCCTCCCCGCGAAAGCCGCCCAGCTTTTGGAACGCTTTCAACCAGACTTCCTGAGCGATATCCTCAACCTCGCTTTCGCGACGGGCATAGCGCCGGGCCATCGCAAAAATGCGCGGGGAATACTTCCGAACCAGCGGCTCGAAGCTTGAAGCGTCGCCGTTGCGCACGGCCTGGATCAGCTCGGAATCGCTGGGTTCCATGGCCATGGGCGAACCGGACAATGGTTCAGCGCTTGAGCCCGTAACGCCTGTTGAAGTTGGCCCGATCCGCAGGGGACGCCCCCTGCTGCACCGGGGCCGGTTGCCCCACCGCTCCCGCAGCGGCAGCCTGGGCCGGATCCACGGACTTGGCTGTCAGCTTGAAAGAACCGGCCACCACGGTCTCTTCCTTGTCAGGAAGGGAGACGAATATCTTGCCCGCCACCGCATCGTTTGTGGCCGCTGCCAGCTCCAGCCGCATCGCATATCCGTAGCTGAAGGACTTCGTCTGGGGGGCATACTTCGGATTTGTCTTCCAGCGCTTGGCAACCTGGGGAACGGATGCCCCGCGCATCTCGTTCGAGACCACGATCGTCTGCGCATTCAGAATATCTGTGGGCTTGAGCTTCAGATAAACCAGCAACTCCCGGTCCGGCGAGACCGGATTGCCCTGGATGAACCGGATGACCTGGGACTGGGGAGTCAAATCCACCCGCACAGTTTCTGCCACGAAATTCGTTCCCGTGATCGTCCCGTTCACCGCGCCATCCGAAATCTTGACCCCGTTGATGTCCAGCGTCCACACCGGTGCCACCATCGGGGCCGGTTTGGGCGGTTCAGGGGCCGGTGCGGCCGCGTTCGGATCCGCAGAGCCGTCCGCAGGGGCTGCGGCATCCTTGCCCGCCGCCTTGCCTTTTGCGACTGGCGGGGCGCCCCCCTCATCAGAATCCTTGAAAAACGTCTTGTAGGCGGCATAGCCGCCCCCGCCCAAAATTCCGAGGATGAGGACGTAGCGGAGAATCTCCATTACCCTCCCCGGCTTTTTTGGACCTGAGTTGGTTTTACGGGTGTTGAGATTCGACGGATGGGAGGGTTGTGCCGCAGCCCCCTTGCCGTGCGTTTGTGCCGTCCCAATCGCCAGCTTGGATTTGCCCTCAGACGGCGGTTTGGGAACCAGCGTCCCACCGCCGGCATCCTTCCCGGGAACCGTCAGCGGCTTCTGGCATCCGGGACAGAGGACATCCTGTCCGGCATAAGCGTCATCACAGACCATCTCCTGATTGCAGGAGGGGCATTTCAAATTTATGTTGGCCATGGCTTAGTGTGCGGGATTTGAGCCCTTTCTGGGCCCCCCAGCATCATTATTAATGCAGGAAACAGTGACCACCGCAAGAGTGCAACTGCTTGATGATGCTTTCATTCACTGTTAGGGTTCCCTCCGTGAACGGCTTTTCCACCACCCTGCTTTGCGCCGCCCTGCCCCTGATCCTCTGCTCCTGCGGTTCCGAGCCCGTCCGGCAGGAGGTTTCCGGCACTGTGGAAACAGACCAGGTGCGGGTGGCCTCACGCTACGGGGGCCGCGTGAAAGCCGTTTTGGCCGCAGAAGGCGAAGCTTTGGCGCCAGGAAGGGTGATTGTGGAACTGGAGGCTGCCGAGCTGGGGGCAAGGCTGACCCAGGCCCGCGCACAGAACCAGATCCAGGCCCTGCAGATGGCGATGATCTTCATCCTGCCCTCGGTCTTTTTCTCCGGCTTCATCTTCCCCCGCGAAACCATGCCTAAAATCTTCCAGCTGTTTGGAGCCCTCCTGCCCGCCACTTACTACATCGAACTGCAGCGGGCGATTGTCCTGCGCGGGGCGAGCCTCGCCGATTTCTGGTCCCACCTCGTGGTCCTCACGATCATGGGCGTGGCGGTCTTCAGCCTCTGCGCCCTCCGGCTCAAGCATCGCGTTTCCTAAGCCCCATGAATACAACTCCACCCAAATCCCAACCCCGTCTCAGGCTCCGTGTCAGCTCAGCCGCCGAGCGGGCGCTCCGCAGCCGCCACCCGTGGTTGTTCGCCGACAGCATCCGCGACCAGAACCGGGAGGGGTCCCCCGGGGAAATCACCGTGGTGTATGACCATGGAAACCAGTTCCTCGCAGCCGGTCTTTACGATCCGGACTCCCCCCTCCGCGTGCGGGTCCTGCAAGTGGGAAAACCGGCGGTGATCAACGCCGACTGGTTCCGGGGCCGCCTCCTAACCGCCACACAGGTGCGAAGCAACCTGTTCGGCCCGGAGACCACCGGGTGGCGCTGGATCAATGGCGAGAGCGATGGCTGGCCCGGCCTGGTTTTGGACCGCTACGGATCAACCCTCGTTCTAAAGCTCTACACCCTTGGCTGGCTTCCATGGCTTGAAACGCTGCTCCCCCTCATTCTCGAGGAGTTGCAGCCGGAACGTCTGGTTCTCCGCCTCAGCCGCAACATCCAGGAACCCGCCCGCAGACTCTTTGCCAGAACCGATGGCGGAATCCTGCACGGACCACCCCTCGACAGTGCGGTGTTATTCCAGGAAAACGGCCTCACCTTTGAGGCCCAGGTGTTGCAGGGGCAAAAAACAGGGTTTTTTCTGGATCAGCGCGAAAACCGCCGCAAAGTCGGCGATCTGGCCCGGGGCCGCGCCGTGCTGAACGCCTTCAGCTTTTCGGGGGGCTTCTCGCTCTATGCCGCCCGGGGCGGGGCAAAACGCGCGGTGGATCTCGATATCAGCGCCCACGCTCTGGCAGCAGCAAACCGCAATTTTGCCCACAACCAAAGTGATGCCTCCGTGGCCGCCTGCCATCACGAAACCGCCCAGGGGGACAGCTTTGAATGGCTGGAAGGGGGTTCGGGTGGTGAGTTCGGTCTGGTGATCCTTGACCCCCCCTCCCTCGCAAAACGGGAGGCGGAACGGGCGGGAGCCTTGCAGGCCTACCAGCGCCTCGTTCAACTCGCCATCAGGCGCCTCGCCCCCGGCGGCGACCTCCTGGCCTGCTCCTGCTCCGCCCATGTCGGTTCAGATGAATTCTTCAGTGCAGTCCAGTCTGCGGCGAGGCCCGCACGACGTCCTTTTGAGGTCATTGCCTGCACAGCCCACGCCCCCGACCACCCCGCCACAATCCCCGAGGCGCAGTATCTCAAGGCCATCCACCTCAGGTTCGCACAACCCCCGGACAGCATCCGCAGATAACGCAGATGCCGGAGTTCCCGTTCTGTTGGAACTAGACAAATGGGCGCTGTTCCCTACGATTTATCCAGCGTTATGACTGATCCACGATACAAAAAACTGGCCTCGTTGCTCGTAAACTATTCCACCAAACTTCAAAAGGGTGACCGTGTGCTTCTGGACATGGTTGATGTCCCGGATGAATTTGTGGTGGAGTTGATGAGAGCCTCGAGGGATGCAGGGGCCACCCCCCTCGTTGAAATGCGGCATACCCGGGTGACTCGCGAGATCCTCCGCGGCTCCAACGAAGAGCATGCCACCCTGATCCGGGATCTGGAGATGTTCCGGATGAAAAAGGTGCAGGCTTACATCGCCATCCGGGGAAGCGCCAATGCGAGCGAATCCTCCGATGTGCCGGGTCAGGTCATGAGCCTCTATTCCAAGATCAACAGGCCGGTGCTGAACTACCGCGTCAACAAGACCCGCTGGTGCGTCCTGCGCTGGCCATCCCCCAGCATGGCCCAGGGGGCCGGGATGAGCACGGAGGCCTTTGAGGACCTCTATTTCAACGTCTGCACAATGGATTACGGCAGGATGGCCAAGGCGATGATCCCGCTGTGGAAACGAATGAAATCCGCTGACCGCGTCCACATCAAGGGACCTGGCACCGACATCAAGTTCAGCATCAAGGGGATCGGGGCGAAAACCTGCCAGGGAGACCGCAACATCCCGGACGGCGAGGTCTATTCATGTCCGGTCAAGAATTCTATCAATGGCCAGATCCAGTTCAACACCCCGACATTGTATGCCGGGACCAAGTTCGAGAATGTGCGCCTCGAATTCAAGGATGGCAAAGTGGTCGGTGCAACCGCCAACAACACCGCCCGGCTTAATGAGATTTTGGATACAGATGCCGGGTCCCGTTTCACCGGAGAATTCTCCCTCGGGTTCAACCCCTACATCCTGAACCCGATGTGCGACATTCTGTTTGATGAAAAGATCGCCGGATCCCTCCACCTGACCCCGGGCCAGGCTTACGAGGACTGCGACAATGGCAACCGTTCAGCGGTGCATTGGGACATGGTGCTCATCCAGCGCCCCGAATGGGGTGGCGGGGAGATCTGGTTCGACGATGTGCTGATCCGCAAGGATGGGCTGTTCCTTCCAAAGGACCTCCAGCCCCTGAACCCCGAGAACCTCAAGTAGTCGTGGGACGTTCCCCCCGCATGAGGGTCAAAAATTCCTTCATCGCGGGGGAGACCACCTTGGTGCGCTTGTAGATGGCTGCCAGGGGACGGAAGAAATCCCCATCGGACAGTGCTATCTGGACGAGGGTTCCTTTGGCAATCTCCTGAACCACGGTGCTCAGGGGCACGATCGCGATGCCCGCATCAATCTCGACCGCCCTCTTCACGGTCTCGATGTTGTCGAACTCCATGACGTGGTTGATCTCGACAGAATGGTCCTTGAGGATGCGGTCCAAAGCGCGGCGGGTGGGGATGTCGGGCTCGAACCCGATGAACTTCCTGCCTGAGAGGGCCTTGAGCTTCACCGTCTTGTTGTTGGCCAGCTCATGCTGCGGATGGCAGATGAGGACCAGCGGATCCTTCCGCAGGGGGTAAATCTCCAGCTTGCTGTCCTTGTTCGGATAGGCCACCAGACCGACATCCACGACATTGCCAACGACGTCCTCGTAAACCTGATTCGCCCGGCGGTATTCCACATGCACGTTCACCGTGGGATACTGCTTGAGGAACGCCTTCACATACGGCGGAAGGTCGTGCAGGCCGATGCTGTAAATGGTCGCTATGCGAATGTTGCCCGAGACAACGTCCTTCACGGACTGGAGGCGGGCCTGGAGGTCGTCAAAAATTTGAACGATTTCCTTGCTGTGATCGTAGAGCACATCCCCCTCACGGGTGAGCCTGAAGTTCTTCTTGCTGCGCTCAATAAGGGGCGACTTGAACAGCCGCTCCAGAGTGCTGACCTGCTGGCTGACGGCAGATTGGGTCACCCCATTGATCTGGGCGGCTTTGGTGAAACTGCGGGTCTCAGCCAGGTCGCAGAACACTTTCAGGGTCTCAATTTGCATAAATTAATTTGTGGAATACCTGATCCAAGGAAATCAGTCAACTAATGTTTTGATTTTGTTAATGAGCCGGTATCGTGGAGCGGTGGCATAAGGTAACCGAAAACGCTCCTATTTTGATGGGGGAAAGGCTCCTGATTGCCATTCCGGCGGGTTGTGCCCCGGGGCCGGGGCAACTTTGGCCTTTGAACCGCCTGCCGGAAAGGGGTATAAGACAGGACATGACTTTGCCAGAACTACTGAAGGGCGGCGGTTGGATGCTGTGGCTGATCCTGATGAGCAGCGCCGTGGGGGTGGCGGTGTTCATCGAGCGGGTGCTCCACTGCCACCGGGCCCAGATCAACTCGACCGAGTTCCTGAACGGGGTGCGCACGGTTCTAAAGCGCAACAACGTGCTTGAGGCCCTTTCCATTTGCGATGCAACACCCGGGCCGGTGGCACGTCTGGTCAAGACGGCCATCCTCAACCGGGAACAGGGGCGGGACCGTGTGCGGGAGACTTTGGAGGAGGCCGGGCTGGCGGAAGTGCCCCAGCTGGAGCGGAAATTGAACCTGCTGGCCACCATCGCACAGCTGGCCCCCCTGCTGGGTCTGCTGGGAACCGTGCTGGGATTCATCCGCACCTTCATGCAGATGCAGCAACAGGGGTTGCACGCCCACGTTGGCCAGCTTTCCAGCGGCATCTGGCAGGCCCTCATCTGCACCGCCGCCGGTCTCGCAGTGGCCATCCCTGCCCACGCCGGTTACAATTACCTGATCAGTCGCATCAATTCCATCGTTCTGGATATGGAGCGGGCAGCCACTGAGGTGGTCAATATCGTCTGCGAAACCGCCCCTCCCAAGGACACATGAGATTCCCGCGCAACCTCCGCATCCTGCGCACCCAGCTGGACATGGCCCCCTTTGCGGGCGTCTTTTTCCTGCTGGCGATCTTTCTCATGCTGGCATCCCTCATCTACACCCCGGGTGTGCGTCTGGAACTGCCCGTGGCAGATGACCTGCCGGGACTCGACCGGCCGATGGTGGCGGTTGCGATCGATGGCAGCGGCAGGCTCTACTACCAAAACCAGCTCATCGCCGAGGCATCGCTCGAAATCCGGCTCCGCGAGGCGGTGAAGGAATCATCTGAAGCCCTGACGATGGTGGTTCAGGCAGATAAGACGGTAAGCCACGACCGGCTCATCCGGCTCGCCCTTGTCGCCCGAAATGCAGGCATCGCCCAGGCGTGGCTCGCCACGCTACCGCAGCCCTTCGCAGCCCCCGCCCCCGCCGCACCATGATCTCCACGGCGGATACCCATGTTCCCTGGTCTCCGCGCCGTCAGGCGTCTGTCTCCCTCCTGATTTTTGCCACGCAGCTGGTCCTGATTTTCCTGCTGAGCGACCGCTCCCCCCCCAGCGTCCGACCCGTGGCACAAGTGCCCGGCCTGGCGCTTCTCACTGGAAAGCGATCTCCCCTGCTGGATCTGGAGGATCCCACCCTCTTCGCCGCACCCCACCGGGAGAGCTTCTCCGGCCTCGCCTGGCTGAAACCGCCTCAGACGATCTACCACCCCTTTGAGTGGGTCGGGGATTCCCAATTCCTGAGCCTGTCCGCTCCACAACTGGGTTCGTTCTTTCGCGAGTTCCTCGACACAAACAACCTTGCCCCCACCCCATTCGAGGGCCGGCCCGAACCGGTTCTGGCGCCCCCGGCGGGAACCGGGATTGAGGGGGCCCCAACCCTGAGCGTCATGCAGATGGGTGGCGGACTGTCCGCTCGTCAGCTTCTCAACCAGCCGGTTCTGAAGTCCTTCACAAACTCTGAATTGCTGACAAATTCCACTGTCCAGCTTGTGGTGAACCCGGCCGGTCGCCCGGTATCGATCACCCTGCTCTCGGGCAGCGGATCGCGTGAGGCAGACCTGTTCGCGCTGGATCAGGCCAGGGCTGCCCGCTTCGCACCAACCGGACCGCAGGAGACAACCGGAGGCCCGGGCACGCTCGCATCCCTGACCTGGGGGGAGATGGTTTTTGAATGGGCCACCTTGGTGGTTCCCTCCACAAACCGGACCAATCCCGGAACACAATAGCCTCCACCCGCATGTCTGTCCCCACACTCATCCTCACCTACGTCGCCGTCCTTCTGGCGGGACTCTCCGCCCTGGGGATTTACAGCGAACTGCGTCGCCGCCGCTTTGAACCTGCCGCAAGCTCCGACCGCATCTTCCGCTGTGGAAAATGCGGATATGTCTATACGGATGATCCGGATGTGGACCGCTCCCGCTGCTCCCAGTGCGGACAGACAAACGATGCGATCCAGTTCTAGACACGGCGCCGTCGCGTTCTGCACATCGAATCCACGGGAGGCCCACGAAAGCGGCATGTCAGGAACTTGCCATGCGCAACTGTTCATTACTCGGTGTATATCACCAGTCCACCAACAACACCCCCTGTCCCGGTCGGGAATTCCCAACGGGATTCTGGCACAAAGCCCATGGTTGCACCGCCGAGGTGCTACCATGGGTGGATGGTGGACAACCAAACAACCCTGGAAGGGTTGTGCCGTCGTAAAACCCGGGGAGGTTGGCGGGAGGTGCCGCGATGCGGCCGAACGGGCACAGCGCCCAATTGATTTGCATTACCACGCCATAGCCCCTCCGGGTCAAGGCACCCGTTCGATTCCCCGGCACAACCACCTTCGGGGTTGTGGCGCACCTCCCCCGATACCCGGGGTAACGCCGCCGAGGCGCAACCCCGGGCTTTATGCCACAACGCCCTTGGCGTTGGGGGCGGGGAACCGCGAATGGACGTGGATGGAATGGGCGTGGATGGGCGTGGATGGGCGTGGATGGGCGTAGATAGGCGTAGATAGGCGTAGATGGGCGCGGACCAATTTCCCCATCCGGAAACGCCCAAGGTCGGGCGATCGCCGTTTCCCCTCCGGGAATCCGAAGGTCACACCTTACCCCATCCCCCCTCCGGGAATCCCAACGGGATTCTGCCATGAAGCCCGGGGTTGCGCCGCCGAGGCGCTACCCCGGGTAAATGCACAACATATCAACAACCCCGAAGGGGTTGTGCCGATGGTTCG
>CAIWMU010000215.1 GCA_903913865.1 uncultured Verrucomicrobia subdivision 3 bacterium | reverse complement strand
TCAATGGGGCCGAACGGGCACCGCGCCCGATTGTTTTGCATCACCACGCCACAGCCGCTGCGGGTCAAGGCACCTGTTCGATCCCCCGGCACAACCACCTTCGGGGTTGTGATGCACCTCCCACCCATACCCGGGGTAACGCCGCAGACGGCGTAACCCCGGGCTTTGGGGCAGAACCCACTGCGGGGTTCCCGGAAGGGGAACCATTGTCCGAAGGTTTCGACCATTGAACCATGTTCCGGTGGTTGGAAGCCACGGTGGTCCCTTGTATACCCCACTGATCCCTGAAGAAAACAGTCCAGGCCATGGCAGGTCCGGCAAAATTGATGATTATGTTGAAGATCACGCGAACCGCCTGAAGGCGGGAGCGTCCCTGGTAATCGCTGCAGATTTCGAAACCCAGGGCCATGTAGGGAATGAAGAACATCGTCAACCCGGTGCGCAGGATGAGATTGATTGTGACCAGATACCAGAAGGTCCATCCCGGGCTGCCCCGGAACACCTCCGGAACGGCACAAATCAGGTAGCATCCTACCGCCATCAGGCCCCCCCCAAGCACCATGTGTGGATGCCGGCGCCCCCACCTGCTCCGGGTGTTGTCGCTGATGTGGCCCATGAGTGGCTCGGAGACGGCCTCCCAGAACATCGAGACCGACATCGTAACCCCGGCCCAGAAGGGATTCATGCCGAGTGCCTTGGTGTAGTATATCAGGGCGAAGGCCAGAACACCGTTCATCACCAGTGAATTGGTCCCCTCGCCGAGCGCGTAAACCAATGTGCGGGACCAGGAAAAGGAGCCTGACGGCGGCGGGGTGGTGGCTTCCTGCTTCAACGGACTCCTCCGGGATCCCTCCGGGTCGGCTGCTTGGGGCGATGGGGCAGGGTCCCCGTATTCACGCAGGTGGTCATCTCCACGGACACGTTGTCAGGATGGGCAGGCATCCTTCCCACGGGGCGGGCTGGAGGTGCCGACAGCTCCGCCGACATGGGGTCCGGCACCCAGGGTGCCCGAAACCCCGTGGATCGCTCCCGGGACTACTCCTGACCTTTGCGTTGTAAAGCCATCCAGATAAAGATTCGTGAAAGCCAGGGCATCCGGCTTTGAATCACAATCGCGCCACGATTCAAAATCGAGGCAGGATTCGACCGCCGGGAGGAAGGGGAAGGGTGGAGGAGGGAAAATTTTCTATTAAGTCCTCATAATTTTTCGGTTGCAATTATTCGTGTCGCCCACAATAATCCTAATAAGTTTCAATGCCCCAACCACAGGAAATTGCATGAACAGCAGGACACTAAACCACCTAATAGCACTGTGTTTTCTCTCTGGCGCAGCACAGGCCCAGGTTCCCGGTATCATCAGCCATCAGGGGCGGTTCAGTGTGAACGGGACAAACTTTATTGGATCTGCCAGCTTCAAATTTGCGATTGTCACCACAAATGCACCCGGCTCGGCCATTTCTCTCTGGAGCCATGATGGGACCAGCGTGGGGGGGGCGGAGCCCGCCGGGGCGGCGCTGGTGCTGGATGTGCCATTGTCGGGGTACTCCGTCAATCTCGGAGATCTATCGGTTCCGAACATGGTGCAGGAGATCCCGGCCAGCATTTTTACAAACCCGGCCGTGTTTCTCCGGATCTGGGCGAACGACGGGGTGATTGGTTTCAAATCCTTGTCGCCTGATCAACGGGTTGCATCCGTCGGCTACGCTCTGACTGCCGCATATGCGCAGGCACCTGTTGCCGTGGCGACGAACCTGCTTGGGACCTTCGCCGGTGATCTCACTGGAACACAGGGTGCCACCATCGTCTCAACCGTGGGCGGAGTCAGTGCCGCGAGCGTGGGCAGCGGTGCGAACCTGGCAAATGCAGCCACCAACACCAACGTGGGTTCGACCCTGGTGCGCCGGGGTGCAGGAGGAAATTTCGAGGCGGGTACCCTGACCGGGGCCCTCGTGGGGAATGCGGCTTCGTTGACGAACCTGACGGGCGGGTCCATTGTCGGCGCAGTGGCCGTGGCAACCCATTTCACCGGGCCGATGGTGGGGGATGTTACCGGAGTAGAGGGGGCGACGGTGGTGTCGAGTGTCGGAGGGGTGACGGGGGTAAACGTGGCGGCCGGATCGGCTTTGGCCCGTGCAGCGACCAGCGCGACCGTTGCCGGGACAATTGTCCGGCGGGATGCGGGCGGGAACCTTGAGGCCGGTACCCTGACCGGAACCCTTGCGGGTAATGCTGCTTCGTTGACGAATCTGACGGGGGGGGCAATTGTCGGGGTGCTGGCGGTGGCAACCAATTTTACAGGGCCAATGGTTGGGGACCTGACGGGAGTGCATGGGGGGACGGTCGTGAGTGAAGTGGGGGGTGTCACAGCCACCAATGTATCCTTTGGGGCTGGCCGCGCGCTGGCCGCGACCCCGGTCAACGAGTTGGGAACGATTGTGCGGCGTGATCCGGCCAACCGATCCTTCGCCGCGGGAACCATCACCGCACGGCTGGTTGGGGATGGCTCAGCCTTGACGAATCTGCCCACGCCTCCAGCGTTTTACGGGGCGCCTGCGGGTGGAATGCTGGTTTCATCGGTTTCGCCGGACCCCATCCTTGTGGCGGCAGGCTACCGGGAGTTCATGAGCACCGCGATTCCAACCTGGATGAGCGGGAGCACGACAAACGCGCCGACGGCCCGCTTCGGCCACACGACCGTTTGGAGTGGGCAGGGGATGATTGTCTGGGGTGGAACGGCGGGAGGAACCGCCTATCTGGGCTCTGGCGGCATCTATGATCCGACGACCGATATTTGGAATGCCACTTCCAGCTCAGGCTCCCCTGCAGCCCGGATTGGGCACTCTGCGGTCTGGGCCGGTGCCCAGATGATTGTGTGGGGTGGCAAGGGGACATCAGGATATCTTGCATCAGGTGGGCGGTTCAATCCGGGAGCCCAGACCTGGGGGGCTGTCGCTTCCGGTGGAGCGCCGGAAGCCCGGATGGGCCACGTTGCGGTTTGGACAGGCAGCAAGATGATTGTATGGGGAGGAATAAGCTCCACCGGACTGCTTAATGATTGTTCCCTCTATGATCCGGCCCTGAACCAGTGGTCGGCGATTAACCTGGCAAATACCCCGGACGGGCGGGTGAATGCAACAGCCGTTTGGGCCGGGGACCGGATGATTGTCTGGGGGGGGATGGGTGATTCAGGGGAATTGAATACCGGTGGACAGCTTATTTTCTCAAACGGCGTGCCCAACCACTGGCGGCCCAGCACAATCGACAATGCGCCCTATCCACGGATGGGGCATACCGCCACATGGACCGGGGACCGGATGTTCGTGTGGGGCGGTCAGAGTGGTGGGATTCCCCTTGGGGACGGGGCCGTCTATTGCGCCTCCTGTGATGAGTGGAAAGGAGTCTCTGAGGCCAATGCCCCCCTGCCCAGATATGATCATGCCGCCGTCTGGACCGGTTCAGAGATCCTGATCGCCGGTGGAGCCAATGCCGGTGGAGCCGTCTCAAGCAGTGGCGGTTATGATCCGCTGACCCAGCAATGGCGAACCCTGAGCAGTGCGGGCAACCCTGCCTCCCGCAGCCAGCTGGGTGCGGCGTGGTCCGGGTCGGAACTTCTCCTGTTCGGGGGCTACACAGGGTCCCAAACCATGGCAACCCTGCAGAGGCTCTCTCCCCAGCCTGCCTGGTATTTCTACCGCAAACTGTGACGGATCCGGCCTTCGGAGGCTGTTCACTCCAGGTCTGGCTCAAGCGCATGGGGTCACTGCGGCGGCAATCCCCTTCCTGTTGTGGATGGGCCGCCGCCGCACGCACGTTTTTGCGACACAAGTGTGACTGCGGCGTCGATCCCCTTCCCGTTGTGGATGGATCGGTAAGGGGCATGTCTGCCGCCAGTGGCAGTGAAGCCCGTTACCCGGACATCCGGCCGGGGGTTATAAAACGCCTGGCTTAGAGCCCATCTGAAGTGGAAGCCTGGAAGAAGGGCTGTATGTTCGACCCCCATCGGGCTGCCCTGTAAGGGCAAAATGGGATAGCCCGGGCTGGAGGCCCGGGTGGACGACCCACCAACACCCATCCCAAGCCCTGAATGGGCGTCACATTCCAGGCATCAATGATCCCATCCATGATATCAGCGGTTTTGTTTGGGCTCAGGTTTCTCTCCGCCGGCGCAGGGCAACCTCAAAACCTGCAAAGTCAGGGAACCGCTGTGCCACCAATCCATTGCCACCCCAGCCCTCAACGCATCCCGACCGTTTCATGAATACCTCTTAAATTGGGTTTTCCGGCGGGTCCCAGCCACAGGCGTCCGATCACCACGGTTCATCCTCCAGGAAAAGCCCGTTGCTCGGGGTACCCCGAAACTTGCAGACTTCTCCAGCTTTCGGGGTACCCCGAAAGTTGGGGACTTCTCCAACTTATAATCTTCGAAAATATTCTTAAGCAAATGCAATTTTTTTGCTGACAATTTGCACATAACTCGGCATAACCATGATGTTGCATAGGCATCTGATGTGAGAACTGTCTCATCAATTCTGCGCTCGGAGTTCGATTGTTCTGGGGTTGCTGGTTGTGGGTTTCACCGTTCCACGACCCTTAAATCGCAACTATACATGACATCATGCCGGACAACATTCAGAAATGCCTGGTTTTATCTTGAAAGGTTAAATATGCCGCACAACAAAGCATGCCGCCCGGGTTCGACTCTCCGCCCAGTGATATCCAAATCCCGTGGCATCCGGTCCGGCGTTCTCCAATGTCTATTGGCGTTGGGTCTGCTTTCCCCTTACTGCGCCTCAGCCCAGTGGGTGACGCAGACGATCGCGCTGAAGGCGGGGTGGAACGCGGTGTATCTGCATGTGGACCCCTCGCACCAGAGCCTTGCGGAGTCCATCGGCTCGGACATCACGAACCCGATCATGGAAGTCTGGCGCTGGGCGCCGGCGCTATCCACCCTCCAGTTTGTGCAGACCCCGCAGGCTCCTGTAGAGGGGGCCCAGTGGGCAAGCTGGGACCGCAACGCGGTCACAGACCAGCTGCTCCAGCGGTTGGTGGGCAACTCCGCCTACCTGATCCGGGTGGGGACCAATGTGGCAACCTACACATGGACCGTGAAAGGGAAGCCCCTTCCCCCGGCCTATGAGTGGACCACCACGGGCCTGAACTTCCTTGGATTCCCCACCGTGCCGGTGAACGCCCCCACCTTCGAGAGCTTTCTGGCCAAAGCACCCGACCTGCAGCAGAACGCGGAAGTTTACCAGTATCCCGGCGGGGAACTGGGAAGCGGGAACCCTGCGAGGGTATATGCCTTCCGGACCGTGAAAGTGAACCGCGGACAGGCCTATTGGATCCGGGCCGGCACGGT
>CAIWMU010000214.1 GCA_903913865.1 uncultured Verrucomicrobia subdivision 3 bacterium | reverse complement strand
CCCCCGGCGGGCACGAACGGCACAACCCCTTGCGGGGTAGGGAACGCGATGTGGCCTGGACCCGGGGTAGCGCCTCGGCGGCGCAACCCCGGGCTTTATGCCACAACGCCCTTGGCGTAGGGGAGTGGGGAAATGATGCGGGCGATGACGAATTATGTGCATGGAAACGCCGGAGGACGGGCGATCGTCGTTTCCCCTCCGGGAATCCGAAGGTCGCGCGTTGCCCGATCTCCCTCCGGGAATCCCAACGGGGTTGTGCCGATGGTTCGAATGGGTGGCATGTGAGGTGTGTGTATAACATGGATATGGGAAATATGTTCAGGGCGGGCTCTTCTTCCACACCCGCGAACCTGATTCCATTCCGCCCTTTGATATCGCACCCCCGGTGGGCACGAACGGCACAACCCCTTGCGGGGTAGGGAACGCGCTGCGGCCTGAACCCGGGGTAGCGCGGAGACCCGCGCAACCCCGGGCTTTGGGACGGAACCCACTTCGGGGTTCCCGGAGGGGGGATGTGGGAATAGCTCCCGGAAGGTTTCCCGGAGATGGATCACGATCCGGCGGTGGGAATTTGGGCGAGGGTCCGGATGCGCTGCTCAAGTTTGTTCAGGCGCCAGGCGGGTGCATGGTGCGGGAGTGTGATGTTGGCGCTGCTCCGCTGTGGCTGGACGAATTGGGCATGCATGGGCTCCACCTGGTGCGCCCACTGATGGTGGACAGATTCGGGGGTACGGCCGCGTTCGGTGGTGTCCCGGTTGAGGCGGCGGGTCAGGCGGATCTGTTCTTCAGCAGATCGGAATACTTTGAGGGCGTAGAGGTCCCTCAATCCAGACTGCTGCCACGGCCAGAGTCCCTCGACCAGCACGACCGGCTTCGGGACCCAGCGCCGCCGGCGCGGTTTGCGGGTGTGGGAGGTAAAGTCATACTGGGGCATCATAACTGATTCCCCCCGCAGCAACCCCTCCAAACACTGTTGCAGCAACGCCCAGTCCACCGCCTCTGGGGCGTCGAAGTTGCACCGTGCCCGGTCCTCAACGGGCATGTGGGACAGGTCGGCGTAGAAATCATCCAGGGAGAGGATCGCCGCATGAGGGGTGAGCCTCTGTTCCAGTTCGCGCGCCAGCCAGGTTTTGCCGGAACCGCTGCCGCCCGCGATTGCCACAAGGGTGACTTTCATGGGTTCAATGGCGCTTTTCCGTCATCACCCGGGAGAACATCGCCTCCAAATCGCAGATATACCGGTCAAAATCGTAGCGCTCGCTGACAAACCGGAATCCGTTTTCCCCGAGCTTTTTTGCCAGTGGCTTGTCGGTGAGGCATTGTTTGATCCTGGCGGCGAATTGGCGGCGGTCCATCCAGGGAACAAGGAACCCGTGCTCGCCATCAATGAGCCAGTCCTTGATGCCACCGGCATCGAAGGCCACCACCGGCAGGGCGTAGCGCATGACCTCCAGGCCGATGGTGGCGATCGGTTCCGGCCAGAGGGAACTGAGGGCCACGACGCTGCAATCGCGGTAGTAGGCCTTGAGCTCCTCCTGGGGGATGAATCCCTTGAAGGTGACGCGGTCTGCCAGGCCGAGCTTCCGGCTTAGTTCTTCGCAGGTGGCCCGATGGTTGCCATCGCCGAGGATGACGCATTCAAACTTCACATCCAGCAGCGCCAGCGACTCCAGCAGGACATCCACACCCTTGCCCCGGATGATCTGGCCCGCGTAGATGATGAGGTTCCGGTCGCTGAATCCGCTGCGCAGGTTCGGGTCTCCCATGCGCGGCACCGGGGCGTGAATCTCGATGCGGCGGGCCTCGAACCCGTTGCGCAGGAGTTCCTCCTTCATGTATTCCGTCACCACAACCATCCGGCTGAAGCGCCGGTTCAGGGCGATCTCCCGCTGCTTCTCCGAGTAGCTCACCCATTTGAGCGGAAAGCCGCCCCCGGAGTTTTTCACAACGGATGCGAGGCAGGGGAAGATGCACCATGGGGTGGCGGCCCGGGTGCAGATCTTGCGGGTGAAGTAATTGTATTTGTAGCTCCGCATGCAATAGATGTCGTGGTCGTGCACCATCCGGACGAGGGGCACGCCACTTTCCACCAGGGTGCTGATGACGGAGAGATCGGCCATCTTGTGAACGTAAACGGCATCCGGTTTGAAACGTTGGAGGGCCTCGCGCGCCGCTCCGGAATTGTCCCCGGTGCCGAGCGGAAACCGGGCGGGGAAGGTCTTTTCCCAGGCCGGTTCATTCTTGCCGGTGCCGGGTCCGTGAAGGATTCCCATGGTGTGACCCTTGAGGCCGAGTTCCGTGGCGGTGATGTGTGCATTGGCTTCCGCACCTGCCAGCGCGCCGAATCGTTCATGGAGGTATAATATTTTCATAATCGTAGGGTGGATGCGTTATGGGATTACAGGTATCAAAGGGACGGGCTTTGAGGGATTTGCAGATGGGGGATGGGCGTTGACCGATTTCCCGCGAAGGGGAAAGTCCGGTACCTTTTTGTAAAGTGCGACCCGCACCGGGCACACAAAAAGTGTGAACTGACCGCATGCCTCTCGGGAATCCCAACGGGATTCTGCCATAAAGCCCGGGGTTGCGCCGCCGAGGCGCTACCCCGGGTAAAGTCCAAAGATATAAACAACCCTGAAGGGGTTGTGCCGATGGCTAGAACGGGTGGCATGTGGTGTTTGGGTATTGTGTGTATTTGGGACATTCCCTCCGGGGGGACTCCTCTTCCGCACCAGCGAGCCTGATTCCATTCCGCCCTTGTTTTCCGCACCCCCCGGCGGGCACGAACGGCACAACCCCTTGCGGGGTAGGGAACGCGATGTGGCATGGACCCGGGGTAGCGCCGCTGAGGCGCTACCCCGGGTAAAGGCCAAAGATATAAGCAACCCTGAAGGGGTTGTGGCAACCGCGACATCCATTCAACATCCGCCATGGGAGCCGGGGAATGGGGCGTGAATACCCACGAAGCAGTGGGGAGTCCCCTCTTTGCCTGAGGCGCAACGCATGTTGATTCAAATGTCATCAAGGATGATCCAGATCATGGAGAAGAGAACGCCGCCGGTCATCAGGGTGAGGATCACAAACTGGAGGAGAAAAGCACGTTTCATCCGGGGTGGCGCACTCACGAGGAGCACGCCGTAAAGAGTCACCACGATGAAGTTCAGGAGGAGAATCGGGTAGTAGGTCGTCAATACGAAGTCCCGGAGCCAGATGGGGTAACCGCCCTCGTTTCGCCAGAAGACGGGGGTCTCCCGCAGTACGGAAAAGCCCACCAGAACTGGAAGCCCCACAAACAGCGAAAAACCGGCAAGCCCGAATTTGGCGGGGAGTGCCGCGTCTTTGAGTCCCTCGCTCATGCCTATGATGGCTCCGTGTTCCGGGTTCCAGCGGATCGCAGACGTTCCAGTTCCCGCTGGAGCAGGGGGGTGGCGGAGGCGTGGTGCCTAGTGAGTTCACGGATCAGGGGGAGCGGGTTCCCGGTGCCTTCCGTCAGATCCTCGAGATCCAGTCCCAGTTTCCGCAGGGTGGTCAGGCCAAAGAGGCCGCAGGAGCCTGCCAATGCGTGGGCAGAGACGCCAAGGGTCTGCCTGGGGTTGGTTCCGGCTGGCAGTCCCTGGTCCGAGGCGAGCAGGTGCAGTTCCGCGAGGCGTCCCGGAGTGTCTGTGAGGAAGGATTCGAGCAGGTTTGCAGCCTCCTCCGCGCCGAAAGAATCCTCCAATTCCGCTATTTTTTCCCTGATCGCGGTATCGTCCATCAAGGCGGGCATCCCTGTGGAGTCCGAATCGCCACTGCTCTGGCTGTTAACCATGAGAATCCGTTGCAGATCCTTTACCCGCAGCGGTTTTGTCAGGTGCCCATCCATTCCGGCGGCAAGGCAGCGGTCCCGGTCGCCAGCGAGGGCGTTGGCGGTGAGGGCGATGATTCTGACGGGGGGGACAGATCCGGCAGGGCGGGATGCCTCAATGCGGCGGATTTCGATGGTGGCTTGAAATCCATCCATCTCAGGCATCTGGCAGTCCATGAGGATGAGGTCGTGACCCTGATCTTTCCAGGCTTGCACGGCTTCAACGCCGTTGTTGGCCACATCGGCCTTGTAACCCAGTTTTTCCAGGACAAGGAGGGCGACCCGGCGGTTGGTTGGGTGGTCCTCAGCCACCAGAATCCGGACCGGTTTTCCGGGAATGGGAGAGTCTGCCTGCTGGGAATCCGGTTCAGCCTGGCTATCGTCTTCCCCAATCTGAGCCAATTCATCCTCGCTGACGGTCTCCGCCTCAAGCTCGAACCAGAAGACGGAGCCGATGCCGGGAGCGCTCCGGAGGCCGATCCGGCCGCCGAGCAGCTCGACGATGCGCCGGGTGATGGCCAGACCCAGACCGGTGCCGCCCTGGCTGCGTGTGGTTGAGTAGTTCACCTGGGTGAAAGGCTGAAACAGTTTTTTCTGGTCAGCCTCCGAGATGCCGAGACCGGAGTCCTGGACCTCAAAGCGCAGCCGGGTGCGGTCTGCCGGGGCAGGGGGTTGCTGGGGGAGCACCCTCACGACCACGCTGCCGCGCTCGGTGAATTTGACGGCATTGCCAATGAGATTGAACAGGACCTGGCGCAGGCGCCCGTGGTCGGTGCGAATGCCGGGGGGAACGCCCGATGCAATCTCCATTGAGAGTTTAAGGCCCTTGTCCCGGGCGCGCAGCTCGAGCAGTTCCACGACCCCCTCGACGACCAGTGCAAGGTCGCAGGCTGCGGATTCGATCCGCAGCTGGCCGGCCTCGATCTTGGAGAAGTCGAGGATGCCGTTGATGATTTCGAGCAGGGCCTCGCCGCTTTGCCCCACTGTGGTGGCGAATTCGCGCTGGCGCCTGTCCAGGGGGGTCTCCAGCAGGAGATTGGTCATGCCGATGATGCCGTTCATCGGGGTGCGGATTTCGTGGCTCATCATGGCCAGAAATTCGCTCTTGGCGCGGTTGGCGGATTCGGCCTGTGCAGTGGCCTCGACGAGTTGCAAGTTGGTCTGTGTCAGTTGCTGGGAGGCCAGCTTCATGGTGGTGATATCGATACAGGAGCCGATATAACCTTCGAACACTCCGTTCTCACCGTGGCGTGGCACGCCGGTATCCAGAAGCCACCGGTATTCACCATCGAACCGCCTGAGCCGGTATTCCATGGAGAACTGCTTGCGGGCGTCGAACGAGGAGGTATAAGTGTCGAAACACCTCTGAAGATCCTCCGGGTGAACGCCTTCGGCCCAGCCGTTGCCAAACTCCTGTTCGAGAGTCCGGCCTGTGAACTCCAGCCAGGTCTTGTTGAAAAAGTGGCACCCCTTGTCCAGACCCGCCATCCAAATGAGCACCGGGGAACTGTCCGCCATGCTGCGGAACCGCTGCTCGCTCTCCCGCAGCGCGTCTTCAGCCTGCTTGCGGGCGCTGATGTCAAACATGACCGCAAGGATGTATTGGCGTCCCCCGTTGGTGATCAGTTCGGCAGAGTAGAGGCCATCAAGAAGGGTGCCATTCTTGCAGCGGGCCTTCACTTCAAAGTCAACGACCCGTCCTGAAGTCCTCAGCATCCTCCCAACTGCCTCCAACTGCTCGGGATTGGCAAAAATGCCCAGGTCCACCGATGTTTTGCCGAGAGCCTCCGCCTTGGAATAGCCCAGGGTTCTTACGAACACATCATTGACATCGACGAGCTGGCGGGTGTCCAGCATGGAGACAGCCATCGGGCTGGGGTTGCTGCGGAAAAGACTCTCGAAGCTCTGGGTTGCCTCCCGCTCGGCCGTCAGGTTCTTCGTCGTGCAGAAAAAGCAATCCTGCCCGTTCCATTTGCCCAGCTTTGGCCGACTCTGGACCGGCACCAGCCTGCCAGCCTTGTCGGCCATGGGGATGGAGCAGAGGTGCTCCCCATTCTCCTTCAGCCCTGTGAACGCTTCTATGACGGATTCATGGTCCCGTTTATCAAACAGATCCATGATTCGCATGGTGAGCAGTTCCCTGGCACTCCAACCCAGCACCTCTGTCACGGCCGGGTTGGTATGAATGATGCGCCCTTCCGGTGTGAAAACCATGAGGAGATCGTTGACAGCCTCGAAAAAGGTGCGGAAGTTGGTTTCGCTCTCCCGCAGGGTTTTCTCGCTCCGCTTCCGTTCGGTGATGTCTGTGGAGATGCCGCAGATGCCGCAGATGCGCTGGTGGGCATCCCGGAGGGGGAACTTGATGGTGAGGAAGGTGTGCACCCCATCGGCCTGAAGATCGGTTGTTTCGATTTCGATCGCGGACCCGCTGGTGATGACCAGTTCGTCTGAATGCCGGAAGGTTGCCGCAACATCGGGTGGGAACAACTCGGATTCGGCAAGTCCCGGGACCTTCGACCGTTCCAGCCGATAGCGCTGCTCGAAAGGCTTGTTGACGATCCGGTAACGGCATTGGAGATCCTTGACCCAGATAATCGAGGGTGAGTTATCCAGGACCGATTGGAGCAGTTCCTCACTCTCGCGCAATTGGTCCTGGCGGCGGTATTCCTCAGTCACATCCCGAAAAACGAGCACTGCCCCGATGACTGCCCCCGTGGCATCATGAACGGGGGCACAACTGTCGGCGATCTGCCGCTCGGTGCCGTCGCGAGCGATCAGCACGGTGTGGTTGGTCAGATCGATGATGCGGTTTTCTCGAATTGCCCTACCCACCGGAATTTCCACCTCATTGCGGTGTTCGGCGTGGACGATCCGGAAAACGGAGGTGATGGCCTTGCCCCGGGCCTCGGCGGTGGTCCAGCCGGTCCAGTTCTCGGCCATGGCATTCAGACTGGTGACGGCACCCTCCGAATCGCAGACGACCACCCCATCCCCAATGGAACGGAGGGTGGCGGAGAGCTTGTTCTCACTGGCACGCAGTTCGGCGGTCTTTGAGCGGACCTCCTCCACCAGCATGATGCGACGCTGGCTGAGGAAGCGGATCAGGGCTGAGGCAGAGAGGGTGGCGACAGTCCCCAAAAGCAGCGCGAGCAACCCATCCCAACGCGGATGGGCGGAGAGAAAGCCCCGTGCGGGCCTGATTGCCAGGGCATAGGTTTTGTCGAATGCGAACAACGGCATCACCACGTCATCCCTCCCGCCGCCAGTCCGCCCCCCCTGAACCTTTGAGGATGGCAGGGAGTTCTTCTCGGACGGGCAGGATGCGACGGGTATCCGATTTCCGTCCGGGAGGACTTGGAACAGGTCCACGCGAGCCACGGTCCCCTGGCGGGTGGCATCGTTCATTGTGGCATCAAGGATGGCTCCCAGGCAGAGGGTTCCGACGGCAAAACCGCGGAGTTGAGGCGGGTTGCCTTTTGTGAAGATGGGGCTGCAGACAAGGGTTCCCTTCATGATGGTGGTATCCTGAACCAGAAGGATGGGGTCGGTGGCGCATGTCAGACCGGTCTTGATGGACTCCTGCAGGGCCAGATTGCGGGTCTTTTCCGATCCCAGATCGTAGCCGAGGGCCTGTTGATTGATCTGGAACGGTTCGACATAGAGAACCGGGTAGTGGACGCTCCGGCTGGAGGCAGGAAACCGGCGTCCGAGGGTGTCCTTTTGGTAGATTGTAAAGTTTGTAAATCCCTCGCGGCGGACAGCTGTTTCGAATTGGGGCCGGTCGGCAGCGGGAATGGCAGGGACCCACTCCCAGGCCTGCACGAATTCCCCCAGAGACAGAGCTGAAACATAATCGTGAAATTGCTGGCGGTTGAATTCAGAGCTGGCCTTAAGAAAGTGTGACAATCCCTCCAGACGGTAGTCCCTGATATCCTTGAGCGATTCAACAAAAAGCCTGCCTTGAGCCTGTGCCATATCCGAGAAGGCCTCCCTGAACTTATGGCCCTCGATTTCGTGGGCCAAAAGAGCCATGGCCAGTGTCATGGCCAACCCGATTCCGGCGGTGACGGATGTGTTCAGCCATGGCGGAGCCTCCCGGGGTGTCTCCTGCCCTGTCCCATACCATCGCATCAACTCGCCTCCGGCAATGATGGTCAGGATGACCAACAGGGTGATGATGATCCATGCCAGTCGGGTGCGGGCGATGGTCCAGGCCCAGACATCCTGTTGCACGTCCATGCCAACAACCATCAAAACTTGTCCCGTCCTTGGGTCCTTAACCGGGGCATACGCGCTGACAAACATCCCATACTCATCCTGAACGGGGCCGGTGGTGAGGGCCTCCCCAAACTGGAACACATCGAAATTCCGGGCTGATGGGCTCTTGTAGATGGTGCCGGGGGGGGTGCCGGTGGAGCTTTCGGGGCCGAACAGGATTTTTCCTCCGCGCAGCACCTGCGTGTAGATGGTTCTGTTCACGAGCGACTGCGAGTAGTTACTAAAGTGTTGTTGAAGGCGATGGTAGGGGGCGTTGGTCAGATCCTGCTGACTGAACGACAGCCTCTCTACGTCGTCAATCGGGATGGTTCTGGCGAGGCACTTTGCCTGGTTCAGCAGTTCCTCCCGCAACTCGGAATCACGTGCCTGCCCCCGGAGGAAGGATGCTGTGCCACCGAGAAGGAGGGTGAAAAGGGTGAGGGCAATGATGGCCTGGGCCTGGGTTCGGGAGGAATCCTCCTTCAGACGGCCGGTTTGCCGATAGATGCCCCACATTCCGACCAGGGCGGTGGCGAAACCGGCCACATAAACGAGCATCGGGGTGCTTTTGGCAAGGAGTTGAATCATGAGTTGCACATGCCTTCACCACCTGGCATGGGTTTGACTTGATGACGTTCCTTCAACGTTGGAAGAGCGGCGGCATAGGTTTCCTCCATTTTGGTGACAAGATCCGGGAGTTCCCGGGATTGATTCGCCAGCTCCTCCAACTTCAGACCCAGGCTGCGCAGTTCATTCAAGCCAAAGAGGCCGGAGCTTCCAGCCACCGAATGGGCTGCGATGGCCAGTGCCCGGTATGCAGGAGCCCCGTCCGAGGTCTTCCGCCCGGTGGCGAGCTGGCGCAGTTCTGCCAACCGCCCAGGGGTATCAGTGAGGAAGGATTCCAGAAGGCTGACGGCCTCCTCCCGTCCGAATTCCTGCTCCAGCTCGGAGATCTTCAGGTCGATGCTGTTGGTGGCGGGATCGGTTCTGCTTTTGGAGACATCCGGCTGGGGGAGGGTTGTCCGGCCCCGGTTCAAGACTGCCCTGAGTTCGCGCATGCGCAGGGGTTTGCTGATGTGGCCATCCATTCCCGCCTCAAGGCAGCGCTCGCGGTCGCCGGTGAGGGCGTTTGCAGTGAGGGCGAAGATCTGAACCGGGGGGCGGTCTGAGGATGCCCGCTGTGCTTCGATGCGGCGGATTTCGCGGGTGGCATCGAATCCATCCAGTTCAGGCATCTGGCAGTCCATGAGGATCAGGTCATGCCCCCGCTCGCTCCAGGCCCGCACGGCCTCCAGACCGTTTTCAGCGATGTCAGGATGATGCCCGAGCTTTTCCAGCACCAGGAGAGCGAGGCGCCGGTTTGTGGGATGATCCTCGGCGACAAGAATGCGGAGGGGTTCATGGCCCAAGTCTGGCTCTGGTTCACCCGCCTGCTCCGGTTCAGTCTCCAGGGTGACCATCTCCGCCAGTTCGGTGCTGGTGAGGGTCTCCACCGCCAGTTCGAACCAGAAGGTCGAGCCTTTCCCGGGGGTGCTGACCACACCGATGGTGCCGCCCAGAAGTTCCACGATGCGGCGGGTGATCGCCAAACCCAGTCCGGTTCCCCCCTCCTTGCGGGTGGTGGATCGGTTCACCTGGAGGAACGGTTGGAAGAGCAGCTTTTGATCGGCCCCGGAAATACCCAGACCGGAGTCCTGAACCTCGAAGCGCAACCGCGCGGAGATGGGCGGGGGAGGGCTTGACGTCAGCCCGGACGTCCCCTCGGGAGAAGTGGCCTGGAGGGCGGGGATGGCAATCTGTGGCTCCGGCGCAGGCATCCTGATCACACGCAGGATGACCCCGCCCTGTTTGGTGAATTTGATGGCGTTGCCGACGAGGTTGAAGAGCACCTGCCGCAGGCGGCCATCATCGGTACGGATGCCAGAAGGAACATCCTCCGCGATTTCCGTGGTCAGGGTCACATTCCCATCGCGGATGCGGGGTTCAAACAGTTCCAGAACCCCCTTGAGGAGTCTGCCGAGATGGAAATTATTGGGCTCGATTTGCAACCGGCCGGCCTCGATCTTCGAGAAGTCGAGGATGTCGTTGATGATCTCGAGGAGGGCCTCGCCACTCTGGCCGACGGTGGAGACGAACTCCCGCTGGCGTGTTGTGAGGGGGGTGTCCAGAAGCAGGTTTGTCATGCCGATGATGCCATTCATCGGGGTGCGGATTTCATGGCTCATCATGGCCAGGAAGTCGCTTTTTGCCCGGTTTGCGGATTCCGCCCGGGCTGTGGCCTCCACGAGCTGGGTGTTGGAGAGTTGCAGTTGCCGGGCGGCTTCCTTGGTGGAGGTGATGTTTTCGTGGATGATCACCATCCGCCGGTCGTTGGATGGGAAGAGTGTGACCCTGGCAATGAACCACTGTTCATCCAGCTTGCCTGTGCGCAAATACTCTAGACTGAATTCGCGATGATGTCCCTTAAGCAGGGAACGGATTCCTTCGGCGAAAATCTGTCCATCGGTGCAACCTGCGGCTCCGGACCTGTCGCACACGCCGAGGTAATCGGCACCCTCGCACAGGCTGGAGGGATTGTCCGAAGTGGCTGTGGCAAAGTCGCGCCAGGCGCGGTTGACATGGATGATGACTCCCTCTTCATTCAGGATGGCGAGGTGCCCGGAGAGGGCATCCACCGTGGCACGGGCGAACCGTTCGGAGGCTTCCAGTGCGTGTTCCGCCCGCTTCCGGTTTGTGATGTTTGTCGTGGTGCCGAACATCACGATGGCCTTCCCATCTGCCGAGCGGTTGAGGATCTGCCCCCTGTTCCGCACCCAGACGAAGTGCCCATCCTTGTGGCGCATTCGGGCGTCGCAATCGTAGTGCGGGAGTTCGCCTGCGATGTGGCGCTTTACGATCTCCCAGGCGGTTTGGGCATCCTCGGGGTGGGTGTGGTTCCTCCAGGTCTGGATGGTGACGGGGGCCAGTTCTTCGAGGGTATAGCCGATGAGGTTGGCCCACAGGTCGTTTATTAAGACCTCGTGGGTCTGGAGGTTCCATTCCCAGGTGCCGAGGTCGCTGCCCTGGATGATGCTCTTAAGACGTTCCCGCTCCAGGCTCAGCCGTTGCTCGGCGGCCCGGCGGGCGGTGATATCCGTGCCGATCGACATGAACCCGGTCAAGTTCCCCTGTGGATCGCGGATGGGCTGCAGTTCGATGGACAACCAGTAACGAGATCCGTTTTTCCCATAGTTGAGAATCTCGACCTTGCCAACCTGCTTTTGGCGGATGAGTTCCTTGAAGATCTCAGATGCCGTGGGATCGGTGTCCGGTCCCTGGAGGATGCGGCCCGGCTTTTTGCCTGACATTTCCTCGAGGGTGTAACCGGTCAGGCGGGTGAAGCCTTCGTTGACCCAGACCACATGGCCTGAAGGGTCGGTAAGGACCACGGAGTTGTTTGTGCGGGCGGCGATGATGGCGAGTTTCTGGGCGTCTGTCCGCTCCTGGCGCAGGCGATCATTGGCAGCGCGGAGTTCCTCCCGCTGGCTGGAAACCTTGATGAGCAACTTTCTTGCGTCGGCAAGGGCCATTTTTTGGGTTTCAAAGACCTGCAGGAGATCGACGGAGGCATCGTGAACGGCGAAGTCTTCGAAACCGAGGCCCATCCTGGGGATTTCGGAGGCGTCATAGAACCATGGGGAGCCGAGAAAAATCGCGACTTGTGAAGGGATGGGGGCGGCGGTGTTGGGAGCATCCTGACCCGGTTGCCTGACATTCGTGCAGGCGGGTGAAGAGGGAAGGATGAGGAATTCACCCCGGAGCCTCATTCCGGAGGCTTTGTGGAGGAGCAGGAAAAACTGCCTGTATCCTTGTGTGATCGAGGCGAAACTCCAGTCCAAACCCGGGCGCAGGATCTGGAACAGGTTTGCAATGGGGTTGCCGGGAGACAGGTCGGTGCAAATGCGGGTGAGGCTCGATCCAGCCTGGACGAGGCAAAGCTGCTCATCCAGGATGATGTGGAAGGGGAAGGCTGCGGCGAACTGGGCAGGGGGCAGTCCGACCTGATAAGGGTTATCCTTGCCATTCATGCCCGAGGGGTATTTGACCAGTCGGCGTGGAAGACATCGTGATCAGCACCGGTGGCTTTGGTTTCGAGGATCTGAACCCCGATGGGTGAGCCGAACATCTTCCCGAGCCCCTTGAGCAGACCGACGACGAAGGGGGTGAGGCCGGGCCTGTCGGAGAAGTAGTGAAGGTTGAGAGAATGCTCTGTGACGTCCGAAATAGTGAACCGGGGTGGCTGGAGCTTCGGGAAGATGAGGCACACCCGGTCATGGAAAACAGGCAGGTTCTTCAGGAACTCCGGCAGGGTTTTTCCCGCCGCCCGCATTAGCCCCTCAAACCCGCCGTTGGCCGTGTGGACAACCCAGTGCTCGCCGAACGCCTCGAGAACCTTCTCCCGGGGCAGATTCAGCACCTGGCTGCCCGCGACGACGAGCCGGTAGGTCATGTCGTCGGGGTAGGATTCATTTCCAAAGAAGAGCTCCACATCCACTCCGGCCCGGGTCTTGATCTCCTCCCACACCGGTTCACCATAGTGCATGCAGACCATTTCCTGGACTGCCTTGTTTACCATGCCATACATAAATTCAAGAGCTTCACAATCATCCCAAGATTTTTGACGAGCCGCAACCCAAAGGATTCAGGTCACCAGGACAGCCAGAGCGTATGCGTGAGGGCTTCAAGCGGGTGTTGGGCCGTTGTGGGTGGGGCGGGCGGCGATCAGGAATTGGAAATGTGGGGGGCACGACCGTGTTGGGGGTGGCGGATTGGGTATTTTGTGGACCTGTTTTGGCCTTTCAGGGCGCACTGAACTTTTTTGGGTTTCCCCTTCCCGGTCCGCCCCCCTCCCAATACCGGTCACAAAGCCCTGAATGGGTGCCACCCTGTGGGCATGAACGGCTTCCTCCAAAATATCATCAGTTCTGTGTCGGGTTAGACTTCCGTCCGCCAGCCCGGGGCTCCGCCGAAACCCGTGGCGTCAGGGAGGGACGGTGCCGTCAATTCTCTGCCCCTCCGACTTTCCACACATCCCAAGCCCCTCACGCTGACGTGCCGGGCCCGGACAGAAGCGCAGGCTTTTTTCGTGCAAGCCCACCCTGACCTCCCTATAATCGAGTCACAATTCATCATGGGCGGCACTTGCGCAGTAAACGTTGCAGCCAGGGTGTTCCTCCTGGAATATCACGCCCTCGACCGTGCCTTCAAAGGAGATTCATGACCACAGATGCAGCCATTCGGACGAACTACATTTTTGTTGATTACGAGAACGTTCAGGAAGTGGATCTCGATCTCATCGCCGGCAAGGCCGTGAAGGTGTTCCTGGTGGTGGGGCAGCGTCGCAAGACGCTGCCGTCCCTTCTGGCCAGACAGATCCACCGTTACCATGATCAGGTGGAGTGGATCGAATCGGAAGGGGCGAGCCCGAACGCTCTGGATTTGGTGCTCGCGTATCACGTCGGACTGCAGGCCAAGGTCGATCCAAACGGTTACTACCACATTCTTGCCAGGGACAAGGACTACGACCCATTGATTGAGCACATGCGCGGCAGCGGCATCCGGGCCAGCCGGAATGAGGAGTTTGCCAGGATCCCGGCACTGGTGGTCAAGGGTCGGCTTTCGTTGGCCGAGAGGGTGGAGTGGGTGGTCGAGCGCTTCCAGAAAAGCAAAGCCACTCTTCCCAAGCGAAGGAGGTCCCTATTGACGACAATCAATGCGCTTTTTCAGAAAGAATTGACCGATGTGGAAGTTGAGGAGATCGTGACTGCCCTGGTCGCCAGGAAACTGATCGACGTAACACCAGAGGGGGCAGTTGCTTACCAGCTATGAGCCCCTTCATCCCGGAGCGCCGCAGTGGGAGGCTGGAACAGTGGGTCTGGTGCGGGGGATCGGTTCGTGAAAAGGGCGGCTATCCTCTTTTTGCCTGAAAATGCCACTTTTTGCCACTTTTGGGGGTTTGGTGGAAAAATGGGAAACCGCAGGAAAGTCACATAAAAGGCTGATTTACAACGGTTTAAGAATGGTACCCCCACCCTGAATTGAACAGGGATCAACGGTTTAGGAAACCGCTGCTCTATCCATTTGAGCTATGGAGGCTCCGATGTGAGTTGATCATAAACGGGAAATCCTCCGCAAGCAACATCAAGCAAGCACTCGAAAGTGAGTTTCTTTGTGAGAGTGTGCGGGGGGGATTTAATCAGGAAAGGCACGAACTGCAGGAAAGGGGGATGGGATGAGGGTTGGGAGGGTGTGGTGGGTGGAGCAGTTGTGGGAGAGGCTGCGGTGGCGGCGTAGTTGGTCAGTGACAATTATTCTTCGCCATCAGTGACAATTAGAACTCACCACGGCACCGGGTTACCGTTTTGTTGTGTTTCAGTGTTTTGTGTGTTGTCCAACACACTCTGGGTCAGCCCCCCCGGTGGAGCGGAGTCCCTGGCGGCGGCAGGCGCCAAGGCCGTGGCGGAGCCGGGGGGTGGTTGTTGGGTGGCCCGTGTGGGGGAGGTTGGGCTGCTGTGAGGGGCGGGGAGGAAGTTTGTAACTTTTCGGGTGGATCGGGCTCAAGCTGTATAGAAATTATGGAACTTATCATACGCAGATTTGCCGGAACGTTCATCCTGTTGAGCCTGGTGCTGGCGAAGTATCACAGTCCCAACTGGTTGTGGTTCACCGCTTTTGTGGGGGTGAACCTGTTGCAGTCCTCGTTCACAAACTTCTGTCCGCTGGAGATCATCCTGCGGAAGATGGGGGTGGGGCAGTCGTGCTGCTGCTGTAGTGAGGGGAAGGATGAGAAGGGGCAATCGTGTTGCGGCGGCAGCGTGGGCAAGGATGAGAAGGGGAAGACATGCTGCTCCAAGTGATCCGGGCGGATTGGCGGAGGGGGACTGGAATGGGGGTTTTGAGGGGCAGGGAATTGCCCGGATGGCTGTTGCCAGTGGTGCTGGGGGGGATGCTGATGGCGGCGGGGCGGGTTGGGGGGGCGGAGCCGTGGACTTTGGAGCGCTCGCTGGCGCAGGCGATGGTGCAGAACCCGGATGCGCGGATTGCGCGGGAACGGATTGCCGCAGCGCGGGCGGGTTTGGCCCAGGCGGATGCCAGTTACTGGCCGCAGGTGCAGGTGCAATCCAGCTACACGCGCACGGATAATCCGATGATGGCGTTCGGGAGCATCCTGAACCAGCGGGCGTTTCGATCCAGCCTGAACTTCAATGATGTGCCGGACATGGATGATTTGAATCTCAAGGGGATGGTGACGATGCCGCTCTATCGGGGCGGGCGGAACAAGGCAGGCAGGGAGGCGGCGAAGGCCAATGTGGATGCGGCGAGGCAGGAGGATGTGGCGGTGCGCAACGCGCTGGGTTTTGAGGTGGCGAGGGCTTTTTACACGGTGCTGAAGACCCGGGAGTTCATCCGTGCGGCGGATGCGGCGGCGCAGTCGTTCGAGGCGAATGTGGCAATTGCGCGGCGGCGGCTTGAGGGGGGCAGCCTGCTCAGGACCGATGTGCTGGATCTGGAGGTGCGGCTGGCCGGTGCGCGGGAGGAGCAGGTGCGGGCGCAGAACGCCAGGGCGCTTGCCGAGCGGGCTTTGCGGAACCTGCTGGGGGTTGAGGCTGGCGGATTTGCGGTGGCCGGGGATGCCCCAGAGGTGGGTACGCCGGGTTCGGGGGACATCTCCCTGCGCGGGGAACTGGTCGCGGCGGGGCATCGGGAGCGGGCGGCGCAGGAGCAGGTGCGTGGAGCCAGGAGCGGGTATTATCCGCAGCTCAGTGCTTTTGGGAGTCTGGATTACGATCGGGGTTGGAGGACGGAGGGGGATGGCGGGAGTTACACCGCTGGTGCCCTGATGCAGTGGGATATCTGGGACGGCAAGCTCACACGGGCCAAGGTTCAGGAGGCGTCCGCGAACCTCAACACCAGCCGGGAGGAACAGCGCAAGATCCGGCTCGCGATCGAGCTGGAAGTCGAGCAGGCGGAGCTGGAGCTGAAGTCCGCAAACGACCGGTTGAAGGTGACCGCCCAGGCAGTGGCGAGTGCGGAGGAGAGCGTCAAGCTCACCCGGGTCCGGTTTGAGCAGGGTCAGGCCCTTGCCACACAGTTGATCGATTCTGAAACGGCCCTGGTGGGTGCCCGGGTGCGCCGTGCCCAGGCGGATGCGGATCGCCGGATCGCGATCGCGGCCCTTCGCAAGGCCCTGGCACTGCCGCAACTTGAGGCAGTGGCGGGGAAGACGGGCCTCGAACCTGCCCGCCAAACAACACTTTTCCAATCAAGAGAATGAAAGCTGAACACATGGTTGATCAAATCCCATCCCATTTTCCAAGCCGGTTGGTTGCCACGGGCACCCTGGTGCTGCTGCTGACCGGGTGCGGACAAAAGCAGGAGGCGGCGCACCCGCGTCAGACGGCAAACCTCCCCGCCGCGAGTGTGCGGGTGTTGAAGGTGGAGAGCGGCCTGGTGGCCACCGAGGAGGAAGTGATGGGGACCACGCGGGCCAGGCTGGTATCGGTGGTGGAGGCGCGGATCAGCGGGCGCATCGAGGAGATGCCGGTACGTCTTGGGCAGAAGGTTCAGGCGGGGGAGGTGGTTGTGAAGCTGGATGCGGCGGAGATGCGGGCCCGGGAGCAGCAGGCGGATGCCGGGTTGCAGCAGGCCGAGCGGGAATGGAACCGGGTGCGCGCATTGTTTGAGCAGCAGGCCAGCACCCGATCGGAGTATGATGCAGCCGAGACCCGGTTTGCGATGGCCAAAGCGGCGTTGGCGGAGGCCCGGGTGCTGCTCGGGTATGTTGAGATGAAGGCTCCGTTTGCCGGGGTGGTGACCCGCAAGTGGGCGGATGTGGGGGATCTTGCGGCACCGGGGAAGGCGCTGTTTGAACTGGAAGTCCCCGGCGCGTTGCAACTGGAGGTGGACATTCCGGAGGCGATCAGTGCCGGGATCAAATCCGGTGGCGAGTTGATGATGCGGGTCGATGGCAGGACGAATGCGTTGAAAGTCGCGGTGAGTGAAATTGCCCCCTCCATCGATTCAATCACGCGCACGCTGCGGGTGAAGTTCGACATCGGGAGCGGCACGGGGTTGCGCTCCGGCCAGTTCGTGCGGCTGGGCGTCCCGACGGGGGATCGGGAATCCATTCATGTTCCGGCAGCGGCGGTGGTGCGGCGCGGGCAGATGGAAATGGTCTTCGCGGTGGCGGATCAGGCGGCACGGATGCACCTCGTGAAAACAGGGCGGCGGATGGGCGGGGATATTGAGATTTTATCCGGGCTGGCTGGCGGGGAGATGGTGGTGGTGGAGGGTGCGGCGCTCCTGATGGACAACCAGCAGGTCAACCTGAAATGAAGACCGAGTCTGGAAGCACCGAAGCCGTGAAGACATCCCCTGAACAGAAGCCGCAGGCACCTGAAGCCAGTCTGGGAATCGCCGGGCGGATCGCCCGCGCCTTCATTGATTCAAAACTGACCCCGCTGGTGGTGATCACCTCCGTGCTGCTGGGTGCGGCGGCCGTGCTGCTCCTGCCCCGGGAGGAGGAGCCGCAGATCAAGGTGCCGATGATCGATGTGCTCGTCTCGATGCCGGGATCCAGCGCAAAAGAGGTTGAGGACCGCGCCACGCGTCCGATGGAGAAACTGTTGTGGGAGATTCCGGGGGTTGAGTATATCTACTCCACATCCCGTCCCGGCGAGAGCCTGGCCATTGTGCGGTTCAAGGTGGGGGAGGATGTGGAGCGGAGCCTGATCAAGCTGAACCAGAAGCTGCAGTCCAACTTTGACCGGATTCCGCACGGAGTTTCGCAGCCGCTCATCAAGCCCAGATCCATCGATGATGTGCCGATCCTCGCGCTGACCTTCCACAGTGCGCAGCGGGACCACCTGACCCTGCGGAAGCTTGCGGCGCAGGTGGATGACGCGGTGAAGCAGGTGCCGCTGGTGGCTGAGACGACTTTGATTGGCGGAGCGAAGCGGCAGCTACGGGTGCTGCTGGATCCGGCGCGGCTGGCCTCGCGGAATCTCGCCGCTGGTGACATCCTCCCTATGCTGGCCCAGGCCAACCGGCAGAATGTGGCAGGGGGACTCACCGCCAACAACCGGGAAACCATCATCGAGACCGGCGGGTTCATCATGACGGCGCGGGATGCGGCGAAGGTGGTGGTCGGCATTTCCGGTGGCAAGCCGGTCTATCTGAGGGATGTTGCGGAGATTGAAGATGCCGCAGAGGAGCCCTCGCAATATGTGTTCTTCGGGGAGGGTGCTGCGAGGGCGACCGCTGCGGATGAGCAGGCGGCGGTGACGCTGAGCATTGCCAAGCGCCCGGGAGCCAACGCCATCTCGGTGGCGGAGGAGGTTCTCCGGAAACTGGAGACACTGAAGGGGCGGATCATCCCAGCGGATGTGGAAGTGACGGCCACGCGGAACTACGGGGAGACGGCGACTGAGAAATCGGACGAACTGCTGCTGCACATGGGGATTGCGGTGGTGGGTGTCTCGATCCTGATCCTGCTCACGCTCGGGTGGCGGGAATCCGGGATCGTGGCGATAGCGATACCTGCGACGCTGGCGCTGACGCTGCTGGTGTTTTATCTCTACGGCTACACGCTGAACCGGATCACGCTTTTTGCGCTGATCTTCTCGATCGGCATCCTGGTGGATGATGCGATCGTGGTGGTGGAGAACATCGTCCGCCATTTCCGGCTGCCGCAGAATTCCGGCAGGAACTGGTCCACCGTGGCGGTGGAGGCAGTGAACGAGGTGGGGAACCCGACGATACTGGCGACGTTTGCGGTGATCGCGGCGGTATTGCCGATGGCTTTCGTGGGCGGGCTGATGGGGCCCTACATGCGGCCGATCCCGATCGGGTCAAGCGCGGCGATGTTCTTCTCGCTGGCGATCGCCTTCATCGTGACGCCGTGGGCCTCCATCCGCATCCTGCGCTGGGGACGGAAAAACGCGGGCGCTCCCGCCGCCGCTGTTCCCAGTGGCGAGCCGGCCGTGGCCCATTCGCACTTTGAGCATCCCGAGGATTTCTTCACGAAACTCTACCGTCGTTTCATGGACCCGCTGATCCAGCAGCGGCGGTGGCGTTATGCCTTTCTGGGGGGGATTGTTGCGCTGCTGCTGGCCTCGATGGGGTTGATGTATGCGGGATGGGTGAAGGTGAAGATGCTGCCCTTTGACAACAAGAGCGAGTTTCAGATCATCCTGAACATGCCGGAGGGAAGCGCCCTGGAGCGCACGGCGCAGGCGGCCCGGGAGATTGCCTCGGCCGTGCGGGTTGAGCCGGAAGTGACAGACTACCAGGTCTATGCCGGGGTTTCCTCGCCATTCAATTTCAACGGGCTCGTGCGCCACTATTTCATGCGGCGCGGGGCGAATGTTGCCGATCTGCAGATCAACCTGGTGGGCAAGAACCAGCGCAAAGCCCAGAGCCATGACATCGCCAAGCGGGTGAGGCCCCGCGTGGCGGCCATTGCGGCCCGCTACGGGGCGCGGGTGGCGGTTGCCGAAGTGCCGCCCGGCCCGCCGGTGCTGCAGACCCTGGTGGCGGAGGTGTATGGACCGGACGAGGAGAGCCGGACGGCCCTTGCCCGGAAAATCATCGACATCTTCCATCAGACGAAGGGGGTTGTGGACACCGACTGGTACATGGAGGCGGACCAGGCAAAGGCCCGGTTTGTCGTGGACAAGGAAAAGGCGGCGCTGCATGGCATCAGCGCCGGGGCGATTGCTGAAACACTCAAGCTCGCGGTGGATGGGGCTGCGGTGGATCTGCTGCATGTGCCGGAGTCGCGGGAGGATGTGGGCATTGTGGTGCAATTGCCACGGGCCAGCCGCACAACGCCTGCGGATCTTCTGGCGATCGGGGTGCGGGCCGCCGGGGGTGCGCGCAGCCGGGATGCGCGGGATGGCACGGCGGGCACACTGGTGCCACTGCGGGAACTGGTGCGGCTCGAGACGGACATCGTGGACAAGAGCATTTACCACAAGAATCTCATGCCGGTCACCTATGTCATCGGGGATGTTGCCGGGGAGGTTGAGAGCCCTGTTTACGCGATCCTTGAGATGAACAAGGCCATCCGCGCATTGGACAGCAAGGCCTTTGGCGGGGATGGGGCGCCGCCGGTGATTTACAACGCGAGCCAGCCGTTCACGGATGACCAGCCCTCGATGAAATGGGATGGGGAGTGGCACATCACGATTGAAGTGTTCCGGGATCTGGGCACGGCCTTTGCGGCGGTGCTGGTGTTGATCTTCATTTTGATGGTGGGCTGGTTTCGTTCCTTCATGACGCCGCTGGTCGTGATGGTGGCGATTCCATTCTCGCTGGTCGGAATTCTTCCGGCGCATGGGATGCTGGGGGCGTTCTTTACGGCCACCTCGATGATCGGCTTCATGGCCGGCGCCGGCATCGTGGTGCGGAATTCCATCATACTCGTGGATTTCATCGAACTGCGGATTGCCGAAGGGATGCCACTGGCGCAGGCGGTGGTGGATGCCGGCGCGGTGCGGTTCCGGCCGATGCTGCTGACAGCACTGGCGGTGGTTGTGGGGGCAAGTGTGATCCTGGCCGACCCGATCTTCCAGGGGCTCGCGATCTCCCTGATGGCGGGGGAGATCGCCTCACTGCTCATCAGCCGCATGGCGGTGCCGGTGCTCTACTACATGGTCTGCAGCAGACCCGGCGGGCAAAAGGCCGGGTGAACCCCGGCCCGGAGGGGCCGGTCAACGGGGAACGCTGTGGTCAGCGATGATTTCGCGCAACTCATCACGGTAATCCCACAACGATACCCCGTCCCCCTCGACGGCATCCGGCAGGAACTGCTCCACCAGCAGCAAGCCGCGCCTTGCCGACGCAACAATACCCACTCCGGCTTTGAATGAGTCAAGGATCCGGTCCAGAAAGCGGGAGAGGATTTGAAGGTTTCCGGGATGGTTCATGAGTTGAAGCGTGTAGAATTCATCACCCTCCACCAACTGGCCGTTCAGGTAGTAGATATCCCCGAGCTCACAGATGATTATCGGGGCGTCGGGATCGTTCGGAAAAGTGGCAAGCACTCTCTTAAGAAGGTCGATGCTAACCAATGCCAGTTCGAGTTTCATCGGGGAAGAGTCTGTGGCAACCTTCCCAAAACCCAGGACCAGTTCTGACAGACCCTTGAACATGTTCGGCAGCAAAACCTCTCCCGCCTCCCTGAGGGACTTCATCTCCGGGGTGACACGGTCCAGAAGGAAGTCGATTGCCATGTACCAGGCCTGCAAGGCCCCCTCGTAGTCGTCCTCAAAATGGCAGGCTGCCCCGTCCGTGATCCAGTCATCGACCATCTCCAGTGATGGCTTGTCCGGGCAGAACCGTTTCCAGAGTTCGCACGTGGCCAGCCTGATGTTGATGGCCTCTTCGGGGCTGAGGGTGCCGATCGTGGGCCATTTGGCGGTCCGGAACCAGACCGACTCACCCGCAACGCCCTCCTCGACGAGTCGTTTGCGATCATAGCCGACAACCAGTGGGCGCAGCTTTTCCTCCAATTCCTCCGTCCCGAGCCGCTGGATTGATGTCAGAAAGTCGATGCGTTTGTTCCATTTGGAATCGCGGGCCACGAGCAACAATTGAGTGAGCATGGCAGCCACCTTGCAGTACGAATAGGGGTGCATAACCAGCACCTGCGTGTCTGGATGCAGGCGATGCACCAGGCGCTGATCCGGCCCCTCCTCCGGTTGCCCTCTGAACTTGGACTCAAGTGCGTCCTCAAAAGCGTTGTCGAGGGTTTCCGGGGGAGTGTGGTCCGCCTGCCTGTCCAGTTCCTGGCAGCACTTCTTATATTTTTTGCCACTTCCGCAGTGGCAGGGATCGTTACGGCCTATGCTCATAATTTCAAGTTGTGTGGATGGAATATGGAGCAACACACCGGGGCGGGACAATGCTGGAATTGAGGCCTATTTTTGGAGCACATCCGAGTGGTCCTTGACGCGCACCGGTGTTTCGACCCCCTTGAAGCGGTTGGCCCGGAGGAGGCCGGAAACACCATCCCCCACACTGATGCCAAACCTGGAATGTTCGAAACGGTTCCCCTCGACAACCATCCCAACATCCACCACCGGTCCGTCGTAATGCTCCAGGGTGTTGTCATGCACATGCTTCCGGATGGGCGATGCCCTGCTGCATGGTCTGCATCGGAACCCCGGCGGGGACCCGCTGTTCAGGCATCGGGCGGGGCCGTCGAGAGAATGTGGCGAATGTCCTCCGGGTATTCCCTTAGGACCTTGGTCTCGGCATGCGGGAGGCGCGCCAAGGCCTGCTCCAGCATCACACTGGCCCGCCTGAAGGCAGCATAGTCGCAGTTGTCGTTTTCGAATTGGTGGATCAGGTTGCCCAGCAGGCACACGAGTGGCGGGACCTTGTCTGGATGCTTCCCTGCGAGAAATGTGAGCCACTTTCCCCCCTCCTCAGTCCGTTTCTGATGGTAATAGATGTCCCCCAGAAAGCAGCCGATGTCGATGCATGCAGGATCATCAGCAAACGCTGTGGCCACCCGGTGGATGAGGTGCCAGTCCTCAACCTCAGTCCCGTCGTTCCATTGGACTGTGTAACCGCGAACATCACAATAGTCCCGGATCACCTCCGCAAATGTCCCGGACATGTTGGGAAACAGCGCATCTCCTGCCTCTCGCAGGCTTTTCATTTCCGGGGTGATCCTGCCAACCAGGAATCGGATTGCCTTCTGCCAGACAGTAATGCCCTCTGAAGAACGATTCATGTGGCAGAGGGCGGTCCCCTCGGTGACCCAGTCATCCACCATTTCCAGTGATGGTTTGTCCGGGCAAAACCTGGCATAGATATGGCAAGTGGCTGCCCCGATGAACCGGGCGTCTTCGGGAGCCAGTGGGGTGATTGTCGGCCACTTTGCAGTCCTCAGCCAGACGGATTCCCCGGCCACACCCTCTGCCAGAAGTTTCTCCCGGTCATAGCCGGGAACGAGGAGGGTGAGCCTGGCCTCGAGTTCCTCTGTCGATTTACCTTCCAGCCCCGTCAGATCCTTCCCGGGTTCCACGTCACACCGTTCCTCCAGAAACGCTTTTCGTTGTCCATTGACTCCAAGGGCTTTTTCGATGCAGTAGGGGTGGAAGGATCGTGAAGATGGCGGATTCAATATGAAAGCATAGTAGTCAACCAGCTTGGCGGGATACGAATCATCCGTGCCGGGATCAAACCGTGCCAACGGTGTGGCCGCCTGCTTTTTGGCCTGCGCCTCCGCCCGATCCTTGTCCTGGCAGCACTTCTTATATTTTTTGCCACTTCCGCAGTGGCAGGGATCGTTCCGGCCTATGCTCATAATTTCAAGTTGTGTGGATGGAATATGGGGCAACACACCGGGCCGGGACAATGCTGGAATTGAGGCCTATTTTTGGAGGACATCCGAGTGGTCCTTGACGCGCACTGGTGTGTCGACCCCCTTGAAGCGGTTGGCCCGGAGGACGCCGGAAACACCGTCCCCCACACTGATGCCGAACCTGGAATGTTCGAAACGGTTCCCCTCGACGACCATCCCAACATCCACCACCGGTCCGTCGTAATGCTCCAGGGTGTTGTCATGCACACGGTCCCAGAAGGAGATCGTGGAATCGTTCTTGTGGAGGTTCCCCCGGAAGACATGGCCCAGATCCCCAACGGCACCGCGCAGGTCCTTGCGGTAGTAGCCGGTGCCGCTGTAGCCCAGATTCCAGTTCTGCTCCACGTATTTGCCCATAAACCGCCCCTGATCCACCGTATTGTTGAGAATCTGGACGAAGAAATTGCCACTCCAGGGCCGGTAGCCCCATTCGACAAAGGAGCAGACGTCGAACTGGACGCCGCCGCCCCGCTGCATCCGGTTGCCGTCCACGATCCAGTCGTAATTGTCGCCCCAGCTGAAGATGCCGGCCCCGGTATCGTGCAGTTGGTTGCCGACGATGATATGGCCTCGGTGGCATGGCCAGTAGAGGGTGGCGATCTTGCTCCCGGCATCCGGCCTGATCTCCCATGGGGTATCGAGGGTTAGAGTGCTGCTGTTGATTGCCTTGATCATGCGCCTCTGGCCAAGCCCGCGGCCTTTCACCACCACGCACTCCCAATCCACCCCCACCTTGTCGTCCTTCGCGGCGATGCTCACCGTGTTTGCATCGGCGCCGGTGACCGTGAAGATCTGCTGCGGGCCCCACCCGTGCCACAGGAGGCCTTCGGCATCTGAATTCCAGCCCAGTTGCAGGGAGTTCCGGGCGATGTAGAAGTTCCTGCTGGTGGCGTGGCACCAGAATCCGCTGTGGGCGAATTCCGTGGCAGCCCACATCCGGTTGTCCTCAAAAACGTTCCGTTCCTGAAGCGGTTGTGCCGGGTAGCCCCCTTCGCGTGCGGCAAAGGCGTTGCCGCTGCGTCCCATCCGGATTTCGTTTCTGGCCACGGTGCTGAACCGGCAGGCCAGGAAGGCGATGGCCGTGCCGCCGCCCCGGATGGTGCAGTCCGTCACGCTGAGGTTGTCCCCACGCAGGGCGATGGTCGCCATCATGCCCCATGATTCATCGGTGAGATTGCTGTTTTTGAGCCATCCATCCTCCTTCCGGTGGTGGTAGCGGTAGGTGGGCTCGTGGAAGATCATGCAGTTCGTGATCGTGATGTTGGCTGCCCGGCCCGGATCGAGATCCTCGTAGGTGTTGGCGGTGTCTTTTGAGAGCGGCGCGGCCACCAGCAATCGTGTGAACACGGAGTGGATGCTGAGGTTCCCGATTGAAAAATCGGACATGCCCCGGATACCGACCTGCACCTTTTTGGGTGTTTCCTGATCCCCGTATTTTCCGTGGTCGATGCCGTCAGGAAACCAGATCCAGCATCTCTCCCGGCTTTCGCCACGGAGGGTGGTGAACGGGGGCATGACGAGCGTTGAGGTGACGTAGTAGTTTCCCGGCGGAAGCAGGACAATGCCGCCCCCATTGTTCCTGGCGGCTTCGAGGGCTTTTTGGATGCCGGCGGTGTCATCGTGCCAGCCCTCCTTGAAACCGAGGGGGAGGCCGGTGGCCCCGTAGTCTGCAACATTGAAGATCCGGGTGGGCCAGGGTTTTGAGGTCTTCACCGTGAGCAACATCGGCTGGGACCATCCGTGCGGGCCTCCAAGCCCGTTGTGGGCATGCACCTTGTAGTCACCCTCCGCGAGATTCGCTGGCAGGAGGAAGTGAACATCATAGGCGCTCTGCTTGAGGACCTTGCAGCGCAGGAAGGGTTGCCGCGTGGCGGCACCGGGCGCATCCCGCTGGATGAGGATGGAGGTTTCGGCATGTTCCAGATAGCCGTCGAATCCGGTTGGCAGCCCCTCCTTGTCGGTTTGTGGATAGAGGTCGAGGTTTACCAGATTGCGGCCAATCGCCCGGACGACCGAGCCGGGTTGGGCGGTCTCCCGGGAGAGCCATTGGATTTTGGCCCGGTTGACGAGCAGGGGGGTGCCCCACCCATCGGCACTTTTGGCGGAAATGGCGAGAACGGAAAATTTGCCTGAGGGCAGGTCGCACACCAGTGTCTGGGGATCCTTCTTCAGGACCGGAAGGTTGTGCTCCCTGCCTGCGAGAAGGGGGAGGGAGGAGTCGGGCTCGCCCGGGGATGAGTTTTTCAGGGAAACCACCTTCAGGGTGGGGGTCTGGACATCCCAACCATCGCCAACCACCACGGAGAGTTTGCCCGGCATGGCGGGGTCGGTGATGTGGGTGATTTGTGCGGGGTCCGCAGCCCGGGAGAGGGCCGGAAGCAGAAGCAGGAACAAAGTGAGGGACCGCATGAGGTGGCTGGCGGATGGCCGGATCCGGCGGATTCCCGTGAAGGGTGCCTGCGGCAACATGCGTGTGAGCATCAAGGTCATAATTCAGATGGTCTGTTCCAAATAAACGGTCCACTCCCGGCCGGTCCTGGGGGGCCTCTCTGGAGTGTGCGTGCGTAATTGGAGGGTGCAGCAAAGCCGGGCATGGAGAAAGGGCTGTTTTGCGTCCGCCGGGGGCCGTTTTGCGGCGGGTGCCGGGATCGGTTGACGTTCGGGGCATGATCGGCCAGCATCCGTTTGCAACCAATCGAGATGCCAATGTCCATGAATTTGAAGACCGCCACCGCAGTTCTTGCCGCGATTCTGCTGAGCCCGGCCCATGCCCCGGCCGACCATCCCTATCTGCATGCCCCATCGGTCGATTCCTATGCGAAGCATGATCCGAGCGGGGTGACAATTCTTTCGACCGGGCGCCAGTTGAAGCCGGTTGGCCGACACCTGCCGGTGGGGACCTGGCCCTACGGGCTCGTGATGAGCCGGGATGGCAGCACCCTGTTCGTGGCGAGCGATGGGGTGGGCCAGTTCATCACGGATTGGCGCGGTCCCAAGCCGGTGGTGGCCGAGGTGAAGCCCTATCCGAACAAGAAGCGGCCCAACTCTGGCGGAGCCGATTTCTCGCCGGACGGGCGGACCCTTTACTGGAGCGGGGGGGAATCCGGGACGATACAAGTGCTGGAAGTCGCCACCTGCGACCGGCAGGCTGCCATCTCGTTGAACACGGAATGGGGCGGAGTCAAATACGAAGACAGCTATGTGGTGGATGTGAAGACCAGTCCGGATGGGAAATACCTTTACTGTGCGGATGTGGCGAACTTTCGGGTGGTGGTGGTCGATGCCGGGCGGCGGCAGGTGGCGGCCTCGGTGCGGGTGGGGCGTTATCCGTATGCGTTGACCGTTGTCGGGGACACGGTCCACGTGGCGAACATCGGGTTGTTTGAATACAGCCAGATTGGTCCATCCAAGGATCCCCGGTTTGATAATCGCGGGCTCACGTTTCCCCCTTTTGCCTATCCGAGTAAGGAGGCGGTGGAAGGGGTTGAGTTTGAGGGAAGGAAGGTTCCCGGCCTTGGGGAGCCCAACGTGCCCGAATCGTTCTCGGTATGGGGATTGGATGTGTCAAATCCGCAGGCGCCAAAGGTCATCAGTCGCATCAAGACAGGCCTGCTGGTCGGTGCGCCATCGGACAACGGGAAGACAGTGGGGGGAAGCGCACCCAATTTTCTGGCGACGCACGGGGATGCCCTTTATGTGTCAAACGGCAACAACGACATCATTGAGCGGATCGATGCGGTGAAGCACCAGATCGCGGCGAGCCGGCGCATTGTGCCCTCCCCGCTGGTGAGCCGCGTGCGGGGAGTGAGCCCGGCGGGGATGGTGGTATCGCCGGATGGCACACGGCTTTATGTGGCGGAATTGGGGATCAACGCCATCGCGGTGCTGGATGCGAAGTCACTGGTCGTGCTGGGGCACATCCCGACCGCGTGGTATCCCTACCGGGTGGCGATGTCGCCGGATGGCCGTCAGCTGGTGTGCATCTGCCTGCGTGGATTCGGGAACGGGCCGAATGCGGGCAGTGAAGTGCCGACAAGCGCCTTCCTGGGAATGCGAGGGGTGGTGAGTGTGCTGGATGTTCCGAGTGATGTGGAACTTAAGCAGATGACAGCCAACGTGCTGGCTTATAACGGCATTGTGGACCGTGCGGCGGACCGGAAGACCATGGGCTCGCCCGTGATCCCCTCCGTGCCGGGGCAGGTTTCCAGGGAGATCAAGTATGTCGTTTTCATCACCAAGGAGAACCACACCTACGACACCATCTTTGAGGCCATTCCGGGGGCGAAACATGATCCCAGCCTGTTGCGCTGGGGCCTGCACCAGACGATCAAGGGGGAGGGTCAGCCCACGCTGACAAATGTCGGGGTGATGATGAATCACAACGCCCTGGCCCGGCAGTTCACGGTGAGCGACAACTTCTACATGGAGCCGGAAGGCTCCGGCGTGGGGCACCGCTGGCTGGTGGGGGTGCAGCCGAACAATCTCATGCAGTTGAATTATTCGGTGGGTTGGAGATTCAAGGAGGACAGCACCGCCCCGGGGCGCAGGTATTCAATGGGATCCAATGGATCCCTGATTCCTGAGGATTACCCGGAGGCTGGCTCCATGTGGGAACACCTGGGCCGCAACGGGGTCAGCATTAGAAACTACGGGGAGGGCTTTGAGTTTCCGGGAGTGCTGGAGGATGAGGATGAGTTTCCCACCGGGGCGCGGGAGGTGGTGAATGTCCCAATGTCGAAGGTGCTTTATGACAACACCTGCCGCGAGTTCCCCATCTTCAACATGAACATCCCGGATCAGTATCGCGCGCACTGGTTCATGAAGGATGTCGAGACACGGTTCCTCTCCGGGCATGAGCCGTTTCCGCAATTTGTGAACATAGCCATCTGCAACGATCACGGCGCCGGGTCAAAACCGGAGGGGGGTTATCCCTACCTCGCCTCCTGGATGGCGGACAACGATCTGGCCCTCGGGCGGATTGTGGAGTTCCTGAGCCACACGCCCTACTGGAAAAACATGGCTATTTTTGTGACACAGGACGATGCCGGCGGTGAGCCGGATCATGTGGACAGCCAGCGCAGTGTGCTGCTGGTGATCAGCCCATGGGCGAAGCGTGGCAACGCCTCCCACCGGCACACAACCATTGTCAGCATGCACCGCACGCTTTACCAGATTTTCGGTCTGCCGCCGTTGAACATGTTCGACGCTCTTGCGAACGATTTCTCCGACTGCTTCACCACAACGCCCGATTTTCGTCCCTATAACTGCCTGCCTGTGGATCCCCGAATCTTTGATCCGGAAAAAGCCAAAGATGCGAAGGATCCCGATTATGGAAAGGCCCGCAAGCGGGCCTCGATTCCGATGGATGATCCGGACGATGTGGATGAACTCCAGCGGCGTGGCGGGCGCGAAGCCAGCCCGCACTAACGAGGGCAATGGCGATGAGCAAGGCGCAGAATTCGGGAAAGCGGGCGGGGAGCTGGGGAGTCCTGATTCTGCTGCTGTTGGGCGCTCCGGCATGCGGGGCAGGGGAAGGGCAGCTGAGGCCGTGGCAGGACTACCGCACCATCATGTGGGTGGGGGATGCCGCGTTGAAACAGCCGGGGAAGTTTCCGCTGTTTGTCGAGCGCCTTCGCGAGATGGGGATCAACACGGCGATGGTCTTTGGCGATGGGGATCCCGGTCTGCTTGTCTCGAACCGGTTCCCTTATTACGTCGAGAACATCGTGAACCGTGGGTTGTGCCTCAAGTTCCGGTCGAACGTGCAGGACTGGGACAAATTTGTGACCCAGTGGACCCGGGATGGCCGGCCGGAGACGGCGCTCGTCCGGGATCATTGCCTGGATGATCCGGAATGGCGCGATTGGGCGCGGAAGGAGGCGTCAGGGATCGTGCGGAAGAACAGGGGGAACCAGCCTCTTGCCTACGATCTGCGGGATGAGCTTTCCACCACGATTTCGGCAAATCCATTTGATTACGATTTCAACCCGCTCACCCTCGCCCGATTCCGCATCTGGCTGAAGCAGCACCACGGCACGGTTGAGGCGCTCAACGCGGCCTGGGAGACGGGGTTCAAATCGTGGGAGGAGGTGAAGCCCTTCACGACCGACCAGATCAAGAACCGGATGGCCAGCGGCCAGGCCCAGCCACGCGGCCAACCCGACTGGCAGCAGCTGCAGGCGCTGAAATTCGACCCGCTGACCGCCCGCGAATCCACCACCCGCTGGAACTTCTCACCCTGGGCCGATTTCCGGAGCTACATGGATTCCTCGCTGTCCGGAGTATTGGATGAACTGCGGCAGTCCATCAGGGAACTGGATCCGCAGACCCCGGTGGGGATCGAGGGGACCCAGATGCCGCATGCGTTTGGCGGCTACGATCTGTGGCGGCTATCCCAGGCGGTGGACTGGATTGAGCCGTATGACATCGGCAACGCCCGCGAAATCTTTGGGTCCTTCATGCCGGGCAAGCCGATTCTGACGACGGTTTTCGAGAAGGAAACCCGGGAGGCCCGGCGTCGTCTCTGGCACCTGCTCCTTGAGGGGGATCGCGGCTGCATCGTCTGGTGGAGCGAGGATTGCATCGACTGGAAGAGTGAGGATTACCGGCTCACACCGAAAGGCGTGGCACTGGCACCCGTCCTCCGGGAGATGACCTCGCCGCTGGCGCGGATCATCCTGCGGGCGAAGCCTGAGTTTGATCCGATTTACATCCACTACTCGCAGGCCAGCATCCAGGTGGACTGGCTGCTGGAATCCACCGTGGATGGATCCAGCTGGTTGCGGCGCTTCTCCAGTTACGAGGCGGGGCAGAACCAGCTGGCGAAGGTCCGGAACGGGTGGCTCAAGGCCCTGCAGGATGTGGGATATAGCCCCCGGTTCATCTCATCGGCGCAACTCGAGGCCGGAATGCTGACTCAGGCCGGTCCGGCAGTGCTTGTGATGCCCTCCTCGTGGGCGCTTTCAGAGGTGGAGGCCGGGCAGATCCGGGCCCTGTCCACCCTGGCCCGGTCTGGTGAACCACGTGGAGTGCTTTGGAATGGTTCCCCCGGCTGTTTTGATGAGCACGGGCGGGTGCTCACCGGGAGGCTTGCTGCGCCGGTCCTGCCGCCGGGCGCCACGGGGATAAGAAGTGTTTTTGCCGCGGGTGGCGGGGCTGTGCACAGCGGGCTGGATACCGATGTGGCAGGCTACCCCGCTCTGCGGCTGGGGGCGGCAGTGGATGGGGCCGGAGCGCTTCCCCGCTGGATGCAGGAGCGGCTCCGCGCGTTGGAACGTGTTTTCGTGCTGCCGGTGGAGGCCCGGGCCCGTGTGCATCGTTACCGGGTGGGCCGGGGGCTGATCGTGGCGGTGGAGCGGAATGCGGATTACCAGATGAGCGAGGAGTTGAAGCGTGCGGGAGGGAACGAGGTTCTAGAAAAGCCGGTCGAACTGACCGGGGCACTTGCCAAATCCAGGCATGTTTACGATCTGCGCAGGCAGAAATATCTAGGTTTGCTGGACCGCATCCCGTTCACGCTGGATCCATGGCAACCGTCGCTTTTTGCCCTGCTGGATGAGCGTGTTCCAGAGGATGAAGTCCTGGCGAAGCTCTCAGCAGAGTAGCGGCGGTTCAAACAACTCAAGCCCCCCTGCCGCCGGATAGTGCCAGAGCTGCGGCGTGCCCCAGCCAGACTCCGATCAGGCAAAGGACCACGGATAGGATGCAATTGCCCCCGGCGCGCCACCATTCCCCGGACTGCATCAGGGAGAGAGTCTGCAGGCTGAACGAGGAAAAGGTTGTGTAGCCGCCGCAGATGCCGAGCATGAAAAACTGGCGGAAGGCTGGAGGAACTGTGGAGCGGCCACCGGGACCCGTCCATGCGGCGAAGAAGCCGATCACGAAGGAGCCGGTCACATTCACGACGAGGGTGCCCCAGGGAAAAGCCTCACCAAAGCGGGTCGCCACCAGGCCCGAGGCGAGCCACCTCGCCACGCTGCCAAGTCCGCCGCCGAGGAAGATCAAAAACGCATTCCACATAATCCAAGCCTGCGCGTCAACGGTTTCCCAAATTGGCCCGCAAGGCAAGCCGCAAGCGGCGCGGAAAGAAGTTGAAAGACCGGTTGCAGGATGTCGGGAGGGGAGTATGTTGATAATGGAAGGAGCAGCTATGAACGAACAAATCGTGCAGAAACTGGAACAACCGATGCCGTTCACTCCGGGCATCACCCGGCCCATGGTGCGGCAACATGCCTTTGAATTGTTCCGCGACAAATTATCGGATCACAATCTCACTCTTGAAGACTGGGTTCTCGCTGAAAAGGATCTGGCAAACACCCTGGAGGCTGAAAACATGCCGAAATAGGGGCGGGCCCGTTCCGCAACACCCGGATGACTCAGAACTCCTGAAACGGTGAATCCGGAGAATGCTGAGTTGGGGTTGCTGATGGGACTTGGTTGCCCATTTGGTGTTTGGCCTGTGGCCGGTGGTTGAATGGCAGTCAGGCGGCACACTGGAGGAATTGTCCGACAAACCTCCGCCTGTGGATGCGCTGCGATCCCTTCTGGATCGGTTGCGCTTCGGTCGTGTCCCCGCGCCCAACCACCGGCTGCAACCTGGCACCTTCCTTCGGCTTGGTGCATCGGGCATTCCCGGTTCCCAGGGGAGGGGGTGCCAGCCTGTAAGCGAGGGGGTGAGCGAGAGCAACGCCCCAGGTCCGCAGCGGAAATCGTCCGGACCCGGCAGCGGGGCTCAGAATGGGAGCCAGTTGGTTTGTGTAACACGTCGCAAATGAATTCGCACTGTGTTTCCGGCACAGTGCGCTGCGACCCCTGCCGGGGTCGGGGTTCGTATTGGTCGTTGACCGGTGGTGTCGTCGCGTGGCTCCTCAACCACCGGCTACAAGCTTTCAAGCCTCCGGCTTGGGGGTGGGAATTCCCGCAGCGTTGAATCCGGAAAGGGTTCGAGGTCAGCGGGCTTGGGGCAGCCTGTTCGGATTTTGGGGAGGGGGTGCTTTGATGGCAGGGAGAATTTCCCTATGGCGACTTTATGGGGATCGAGTGGGTGAAGGGGATCTCGCGGTGGAGCATTTTGGTGGCTTCTCCGGCCACGCGCAGATACCAGTCATTGTTCAGGGTGCGGTTGTTAATGGATTACCTATCATCGACCCTTGGTCCTCGTTTTTGGGCGGGGCTTAATGACCATTCTGAAACCAAGTGTCTTGCTGGTAGTTTTGATCATTTTATTGATCTTTTTCTGAACCGCACCGAGTCCTGCACTTGTCAGGGCGTTACGTTGAAGGAACTCCATTAGGATCAACTCGAATGCTGTAGAGAGAACCCAATCGACTGTGCGAACGTAGCCACATACCGCCAAAGCACGGGTCCTTTTGAGGAATGTATTGAGGTGCGATCCATGGACCCCCACCGTTTTACAACTTCCAAAGACAATCACCCTACCCTCACATTTTCCTTCAAGTAGGTCTCCGAGTTCCTTGAGATCCACGGTGTTTTCCGGATGACTATTAGCCCCGACCTCTAATTGGCCTTCTGCGCCATGGAATGCGAGATACAGAATCGGATAATCATTGAACTGCTTTTTTGTCCACTTTGTGACGAATTGATCAAACGTAGGACGGTTGGATACATTCCGGTGAATATACTTGAAGCGGTATCCGTCTGCTTTTGCGAGGAGGTTCAGGATAGGCTCAACTGTCGATGGCTTTAAAAGGTTATTCCACCAGTCTCCTTCAAGACAAAAAACATTTTTCTTCTTTTTCATGTTTTGACGGTTGTATGGTGAAGACTACTGGATTGGTTCATTGGATACAAGAACTGGTTCAACCTGGCCCGGCTTCCTTCTGCCATGATTCTGATTAAGGATAAAATACAGCTTTACCACCTTGAAGTGGACGCCTTTGGGCATCGCACTTTGAAGGGGCACATATAGCAATTCCCCGAGCCTGATGCTCTTCCACCCTTTCGAATCGCGAGCATTTCCTCGTGCGCCCTGACAAGACGGTTCAATACTGATTCCCACTCCTGCAGGTTATATTCTAAAAGGACTCTCCGAAAAGCGGGCTTCCTGATCCGCCCCAAGTCATCAACCCAGCGGTATTCATCATAGAAAGCCATACAAACCTCAGCCTTGTAGGATTGGCGAACAAAGTTACGGTAGATTTCGAGCTGTAATCCATCCGCATCGTCGTCCGTAAACCTTCGAGACGATTTGTGATCCACCACCGCGTAGCAATTGTTTTTGCGGAGGATAAGATCAACCACACCCAAGCATGGAGGCAGGCTGCCCCCGAGGTCCGTTATGAAGGGCTTCTCAACCGCCACAACTTCCCAGCCCTGCCGAACATTTTGAATGGCGAGTGTTATCGCGTTCTTCAGTTGGCTCCCATCTGCGCGATTGTGGCGGTCGATGAATTTGTGAAGCATGTCAGGAGTTGGGACGCGACCACGCCCAAAGCCTCGGTAGTACCTTGCCAGTGCCTCATGAAGAATTCGGCCTTTGATAAAGTAATCCGGTTGGGGGACGAGCCGGATACGGCGAACAAACTCAAGGTAATAGCGGTAGGGGCAAAATTCCAAGGAACTGACATGTGAAAAGGACAGGTAGTCAACTCCTTGGCGATCGAGATGCCGAACAAATGCCCCCGTGCTACCTTTCCACTCAGCAAGCGAGGCGGCTAGAGCTTTAGCTCTCTTACGCCTTGCTCGTTGGCGCGCCTCACTCTCGGGCAAGGGTATTGGGCTGGAAGCTGTGTTAGGCGGAATCGCGGGATCGTGGTGAACTTTGGCGGGGTGTTTCTGACCCATTGGGGGGCGAACTATGTTAATTTTTCGAGCCGGGAGAGTCGTTTTGGTGATTGGTGATCTCATGGCGACTTTATGGGGATCGAGTTGGTGAAGGGAATCTCGCGGTGGAGCATTTTGGTGGCTTCTCCGGCCACGCGCAGATACCAGTCACTGTTCAGGGTGCGGCCGTCGATGTTGAGGGGAACGAGGGTGGCCTGGGTTGGAAGTGTGGCGGATGTGGGTGCCATCTTGAGCATCGCGGTGCCTTCGTCCATTTCGTCAAACATGGCTCCATAAATCATCGTGCAACCGGCGGAAATCGCGTTGCAGGCCTGGCGCCAGTAGAAGTCCCCGCCGTTGCGTGGCATCTGGTTGAGGGTTCCGGCTGTGAGGTTGCGCCAGGAAAACCCAGGGAAGATCACCGGCATGTAGGCGATACCCCGGAGCCTGGTCTCAGCCAGATCCGGGACAATAAGGTTTTGCTTGAAGGTGTCCGCCTCGGCCTGGGTGCCGTAGCGGCCCACCGCCCACGGGCTTATGATGTCGAAGGACCGGTAAACGGGAGCCCAGGTGGCGGCTATCTGGGAATCGCCAGTGAGGGTGCGCCAGTAGGTGGGCACGCCTCCCATGACGGTGCAACCGGCGGCCTTGAAGAAATTGATCACGATCTGGGCGTCCTGCGGGGTGCCGGTGCGATCTGTGAAGCCGAAGCCCCAGATGGCGACGACCGGCTTGCCGTTGTGGTGGACGTAGGAGGGACTGTTGGTGATCTGGAGGGCTGTGATGAGGTGGATCCAATCGTTGGTGAGCGTCTGCTGGAGGGTCGCCTGCGGCTGGCCTGAGATGTCATACATGATGGCAAAAATTCTCCCGTGAGTTTCAGCACCCACCCGGACGTTCTCAGTGACGCGGTCCCGGTGGAACAGGAGGTCGGAGCTGGACAGTTCCGAGGAGAACCTCTGGAGAAACACGCCGTCGAGATGATTTTCCTTCATCCATTTGAAGTGGCGAACGACCGTCTTTTGACTAAAGGCCGAGTAGAGGCGGGCTGGGGATCCATCCGGGAGGGTCATGCCCGTGGCATGGAGTTCATCGGCATCGAGTTCGGAGATGTCCGGCCAGAAGTCCACGGTCAGGTTGGTTGCAACAGGGGTCTGACTGCGGAACCAGTGAACCCAGCGGTTGAGCGGCGAGCCATCACCCGGGCAGGCGAACCAGCCCTGGTAACCCATCATCAGCTTGCGATCGAGGGTGAAGGGGGAGACATCCGGGCCGAGCCGGAGTTGGCGCTGTCCCGGCAGGGCGGGCAGAGTGGTCTGGTTCACCCCGGCACTCAGGGTGGTTGGATTTGTGAGCAGTTGCCATGGAGGCGTAGGACCGGTCAGGGTGGCAGATTGGAGGAAAAGTCCGGTTGATTGTGTGGGCCATGACACGAGCACGTTGGAGCCGGAGCGGGCGATGCTGAGAGACACTGGAGGACGGGGGAGTGCGACCACGATGGCGACCGGTGCGGAGAGGGTGGCGGCTCCCCGGTTGTCACTCGCCACAGCCGTCAAAACGCAGGGGCCGGAAGCGGGATTGGTCCACAGAACGGTGTAGGGCGGGTTGCGCGTTGATCCGAGTCGTGTTGCCCCGGCGAAGAAATCGACGTTCGTGATGGATCCATCGTAATCGCCGGCGGTGGCTGAAATGGAAAGGACCGGAGGGGTCGAGGCGAGGAGGGCTGTGGTGGAGTCAACGGGGCTTTCGACCCGGACCGTCGGGCGCAGGTTGCCACCGGAGGCCCGGGTCTGTGGGGCGATGAAATCGACCGACCGGGTGATCGCGATGTTGTCCCACTGGGCGGCGAAGGGATAAAACCGGGTGGCAGCACCGGTGCCTGCCAAGCCGTCGTAGAACAGGCGCAGGGTGACGTTGGTTCCCGTGGTGGCTGTGTTGAAGGTTCGATAGACAAAGTAGCCAAGATCGGCCTCGGAATCACCGGAACCGAGCGCCATCTGCGGTTCGCCGGAGACGTCGTTCATGTCGATAACCGTGTTTACGCGGTTTGTGGCATCGCCAAGATTCCAGAGGTAGGCGCTGAGGACGTAGCTGGTGTTGGCGCTGAGCGTCAGGGTGCGGTTGACACCTGCGGCGGCGGCACCGCCATCCACGCGAGCGCAGGCGATGCGGCCGCCGTTTTGGGGCACGCTGTTGGAGCCCGCGCCTGTGACCACATCCGGGGAGCCGGGCCAGTTGGCGGGCAGGAAGCGGCCGCCGGTGGCGGCCTGCTGGGACTGGAAGTCCCCGTTATAGACCAGCTGAACCTTTTCAGTTCCCGGGGTGATGGCGGACAGCTTCAGGCGCGTTTGGCCAAGGAGGGGATCGGAGGCGGCGAGAAGGAGACCGAGAATGAGAAGGCCAGCGCGTATCAGGAGGGGTGGAGTGGACAGCCTCGGCACCGGTGGGATGTTCCGAAGAGGAATCCCTTTTGGTATGTCCTGATCCACACGGCGGCGCGATGGCAAGCGGTTCGTCACACAATCCATCGTAGATCCCCCGGAGTGCTTGGCAATGCCAATGAGTTGGAGGTGGACTTCTCGAGGAAGGTTTGCGTTGAAGGTGAACGGGTCACTCAATTCTATGGCAGGAATGGGATGAATCTGGTAGAAGGTTGATCGTGTTCGGAAAGAGTTCAACGAGTAACAGTGCAGCAACGCCCGCCCCCGGGCCGTTTGGCCGTTTTTATCTGCAGGAGCATATCAACAGCGGGGGCATGGCGGATATCTGGCTGGGCACGGACAGCCATGGGAAGTCGTATGCCATCCGGCGGATGCACGAGCGCTTCAGGTTCGACTTTGGTGCGCGTCGGCGGTTTGTGCGGGGGTGCGAAATTCTTGCCAGCATCAGCGACCATCCATCCATCATCGGTTACCATGAGCACGGCAAGGCGGATGGGCGGCTCTATTGCCAGATGGAGTATGTGGAAGCGGCCAATTTGAAGGAGCTTTACTCCCGACACGACGCGGTGCTTCTGGAGAATGTGGCTCAGATCCTTCTGGACATGGCCGGGGCGCTGGAGCACATGCATGACAATGGCTACATGCACCTCGATTTCAAGCCTGAGAATGTGTTGGTGACCCCCAACGGAAGCCTGCGACTGGTTGATTTCGATCTGGCACAGCCCATCCCTGAAAAGCCCAAAAAACAGTCAGGCAAGAATCCCGGGACCCCCTCCTACATGGCACCGGAGCAATTGCAGGGGGAGCCGATTTCGTTTCCCGTCGATATTTTTGCGTTTGGCGTGACTGCTTTTGAGTTGCTGACCAACCAGAAGGCATTCCCCGGGGAGACGCCTGGCGAGATTCTCCGCCGCCAGTTGGACCGTTCGGAATTTGTGCCGCCCAGCGGCTACAATCCTGAGATGCCGCCGGGACTGGAAAAGGTGATTTTGCGGTGCATTGACCGCGATCCGGAGCGCCGCTACCCGTTCATCGGGGTGATGGTTCGGGATCTCAAGGCGGTCCTTTACGCCTAGGAGCGGGAATGCCGCCACGCGCAAGGGCGGGGTGTTTGCTTTACCGGATGTAATCCATCAGGGATGTGCCCATGAGCTTGGCGGCACTTTGGAGTGCGGCCTGGTAGGCGGTCTGGACAGAGCCGAGCTGCACAAGGGTGTCCGCGAGATCGGCATCGGTCTGCTGGGAGATGGATTTCCGGACTGATTGATTCTGGGCCGTTGCCGCCGTGGATGCAGCTTCAAGTCGGGCAGTCAGCGCACCGTGGTCTGCCACATGGTAAAGGATGTTATCCTCATCACGGCTCAGGGCGGGGCGATCCGTGCTGCTGATTGCAGCGGTATCCCCTGCGAGGAGATGATCGCGGAGGGAGACAAGATGCTTCAGGAGGTCGGCACCGGAGCGGTCATCAGCAAGGAGACCGCGAGGGCCCGAGCCGGAACTGTTCGCGGCGGGTGGGGCGATCGAGATGGAGACTCCCTCCGAGATTTCGGTTGGGGCGGAGTTGGTGTTTCCCTGGTAGGTCGGGTTGGTGGGACGCCCCTCTGCATCGTGGCCCAGAACGTAGGGGGGCTTGTCGGACTTTGTGCCACCGAAGAGGTAGGTATCGCCGAATTTCGTATTCCCCTGCTGAACAGCCTGCTCGATGAGGTGATTGACCTCTGTGGCGTAGGTCTTGAGTTCGTCCGGCGATTTTGTCCCATCCGCCAGAATGGCGATTTCCCCGGCACGGTTGGAGGCACGCTGCACCCCCTGGATGGCGGAATAGACGGCGGAAGCCTGCGAGGAAAGAGCGGAGATATTGTTCTGGTATTGTCCCTGGGTCTGGAGGCGCGTCTTGAGGTCGAGCACCTGCCGGGTCGCATCCGGGTTGTCCGAAGGGTTTTCGATGCGCTGGCCTGTGGCGGCCTGGCGCTGGAGCGCGTATTGTTTCGAGGACAACCGGTTGAGCTGGTCAACGACTGCGTTGTTGAAGGAGTTGGATGTGACGCGCATAAGATTGGAAATCAGCGTTTCAGGTTGATGACCGAGTCGAGCATTTCGCTGACAGTTGTGACCAGTCTGGCCGACGCCTCGAAGGCCTTCTGGTATTTCATCATGTTCGTCATCTCCTCATCCACGGAAACCCCGGAGACGGAGTCGCGCTGGGCGAGGAGCATCGATTGGACGATCGATTGGTCGTCGATGCGGGTGTTGGTCGAGTTGAGCGCCTGACCAAGACTTGTGACGGAGGCGGTGTATTGCTGGGCGAAGGTTTGCTGGCCGAGGGATGTGATGGGCTGGGACGAGAGCCGGGCCAGGGCGAGGGCTGTCTGGTTGTCCCCGGCGGCTGTGGGATCGCCGCTTGCCTGCAATTTGCGTGGATCGGCAACGATGGCGGCGTTGACCGAGATGTTGGCGGCGCTTGTGCCTGTGAGGAGGTCGGCGCCGGTATTGCCGGAAAGGTCGTAACCGGAGCGGTGAACCTGGTTGATCTCGGTGATCAGGGAGCGTGCGAGGGAGTTCAGGCCGGATTGGAGATCCTTGAGGGCCCCATCGCGAACCTCGATCGCGCCCTGGATGCTGCCGCCCGTGAGGCTGACCGGTGTGTTGGTGCTGGCGGTGCGGAGCATCAGACTTCCGGAGCCGGGATCATAGGTCTGGAGTGTATCGAGGACATCGCCGCCCGAGACGAGGAGGTTGCCGCCGATGGTGATATTGACGGAGCCGTCAGGATTGTCAGCGGTGTTGTAATCGACGAGGGAAGAGAGGCCCTCAAGCTTCTGCTGGCGCAGGTCGCGCAGGTCATTCGCAGTGGAGCCGGTGCCGGCTTCAGCCTGAACGATCTGGTTGTTCAGGTCGGCAATGTCGGTGATGAGCGAGTTGGTCTTTGTGGTGTCCGCCGTGATGGAATCATTCAGACTACCCGAGAGATCGGAGAGCCTGCCGCTGGCCGAGCGGAGGCGTGCCGCAAGTTCCTGCGAGGCGTTGAGGACAGACTGGCGTGCCGTCTGGGAGGCGGGTGATGTTGAAAGGCTTTGGAACGAATTGAACAGGTTGTTCACCTGACTCAGGATTCCATTGGAACCGGAGGTGGCAACCCCTGTGATGGTGCCGGTCTGGGGATCCTGCTGAAGAGTTTCGCCGAGGAGCGCCTGTCCATTCTGGAGGGCGGACTGCTGTCTTGAGAGGAAACCGGAGACGCTGGTCTCGCTCCTGATCTGTCTGTCATTGAGTGTATCCCTGAGCTGCTGGATGGAGACGGCCTGGACGCCGGTGCCCTGGGATCCCATGGAACCGGACTGGGAAGAGCTGGCGCGCATGATGAGGCGCTGCCGGGCATAGGCGGGGTTGTTGACATTGGCCAGGTTCTGGCCCGTCACTTCGACCCCCTGGCGCTGCGCCTGCAGCGCGCGGGTTCCCATATCCAGTGTTCCAAATAGGCCGGGCATAAGAATTAGCAGAGTGCTTCTGAGAGAAACCGGCCGGAGACAGGGAGGGGCAGGATCCTGCCGGAATCGTTATAGACGGGGGGCGTGGGCGCGGCGCACAGGCCGCCGATAATGTGGCGCATCGTTTCGAGCGAGCGGCTGAGGAGCAGATGGTTCTGGCGCGCCCGGTGCTGGACGCGGGTGAGAAGGTGGTTGTTCTCCTGAACCAGAGCGTCGAGCAGGGGCCGGTAATCGGGTGGCAGGACGTTGATGAGGGAGGAGACAGGGGCCGGATCCGGCTGGTGATAATGGCTTGCGAGAGCGCGGCGGGAATTCTCGCGTGCATCGCGCGCGGTCTGAAGGACCTGGGTTTGGGCGTCGATGGCGGCAACGCCCTCGTAGATGAGGGTGGGCTGGCAGCGAACCACGGCATCCTGCTGGTGGTCGAGGAGTGCCAGCATTTCCCCATACTGGGTCAGTTCCTGGCGGAGACAATCGATGAAGTTTTGGAGCTCGTTCATGTTGGGGAATCGGATTGGGCGGTTTTTGGATCGGCGGGGCAGCGGGAGGACAGTTCGCGGTCGAGTTGGCGTGCCAGGCCGAGCGTGCCGGAGCGGGAGATCATGTCTGCGGTCTGGTTGGAAAGCATGTCGCGGTAGATACCGCCGGTGGCGTTGTTGCTGGTGCTCTTCTTGTCCAGAGTCGGCTTTTGTGCGTTCTCAAGGACGTTCCTGAGCAGGACGGCCTCAAAACCCTTGCTGAGTTCGGTGATTTTCTCACGCTCCGTCAGCTTGGTGGAATGAGCCACCTGCTCAAGGCTGAGGCCTTCTGAGAGATGAGTTTTGGTGGGTGCCTGAATGTTCATGATCAGCGGGTGATGAGTTCAGCCTGGAGTGCGCCGGCCTGTTTCATGGCTTGAAAGATCGCCATCATGTCCCTCGGTGTGACACCCAGGGCATTCAGCGCGGAGGCCACTTTTTCCACGGTTGGCATTTCGGGCAGATTGATGAACCGGGCCTTGTTTTCCGTGACATCCGTTTTCGTCTGGGGCGTTACGACAGTCTCGCCGGTGCTGGAGAGGGCGTTCGGCTGGGAAACCTGAAGAGTGGAAGCGATGTTGATCGTGAGGCTGCCTTGTGAAATCGCGCAATTGGAAATCTTGATGCGGGAGGTGGCAACGATGGTGCCGGTGCGCTCATTGATGACGATGCGGGCGGGCGCATCCGGCTCAAGCTCGATCGCCTCAAGACGGGCGATGAAATCGACAGGGCGTCCCTGAGCAACCTCGGGGAGTTGAACCTTGACGGTCGTGGCGTCCACCGCCTCGGCGGCGTTTGTGTAGATGAGATTGATGGCGGTGGCCATCCGGGCCGCAGTGGTGAAGCCCGGCTCGCGCAGGAGCAGTTCGAGGGTTTGATCGTGCACGATGGTGGCCGGTATTTCCTTCTCAACCAGCGCCCCGCCGATGATGGTGGCAACGGTGGGATGGTTCTTGGTGACTGTGGCTCCGCCGCCACCACCGGCGCCGGCGCTGAAGCCGCCAACCGAAAGGGGGCCCTGGGCCACCGCATAGACGCGGTTGTCGGCACCCAGCAGGGGCGTCTGTAGAAGGACGCCACCCTGGAGCGATTTTGCATCGCCGATGGAGGCGACCTGCACATCGATTCGCGAGCCGTTCTTCATGAAGGCTGCGATATCCGCAGTCACCATGACGACAGCGACGTTTTTGGAGGAGAGTGTGGCGGGCGGGACGGTGATCCCGTGGCGCTGGAGCATGTTGGCCACGGTTTGCTTGGTGTAAACCGGGTCCTTGTCACCATCCCCTGCAAGCCCCACGACGAGACCGTAGCCGACGAGCTGGTTGTCCCGGGCGCCGGCGATCATGGCAAGGTCCCGAACGCGGACACCGGCGGCGGCCGGGGAGGCAGCCAGCCAGCAGCAGAGTGCTGCCAGGCTGAGGCGCTGAAGGAACTGAAGGGGGATGAGACGGCGGATGTTCATGCTCAGAATGGGGAGACTTTGTCCCAGATCTTGGTGAACCAGCCCTTGCGCTGTGCGTCACTGATTGCGCCCTTGGATGTGAACCGGATTGTGGCATCGGCCACGTTGTAGCTATAAACCGTGTTGTTTGCGGCCACATCGTCACCCCGGATCACGCCACGCAGGACCATGGTCTGCTGTTCACCGGAAAAGGCGGTATCGCGGGAGCCCTCGATGAGCAGGTTTTTGTTTGGAAGCACGTCAATCACGCGGACGGCGATACGGGCGATGATCTTTTCGGAATTGTTGATCGCACCGCCGCCGTTGAAGCCATTCTTGCCGTCCATTTTGAAGGCGGGCATCTGGCCGGCCTTGGTCATGAGGCCGCTGGCGGCGGGGCTGTAGAGGAAGCTCGCGATGCTGGCGTCGATGCTGGATTCACGCGATGTCTTCGTGTTGTTATCCTTGGAGGTGGAGTTGTTCTCCTGAACGATGATGGTGATGATGTCGCCCACGGCGGTTGCGCGGCGGTCCGAGAAGATCGGGCGAGCGCCGGAGGCATCGTCGCGCCATAGGCTGTCGGCCCGGACGGCCGGGGTGGCACAGCCAACGACAAGGATGGCAGCGGCACTGATGGCGGTCAGGTGCCGGTTGCGTGATTCAGAGGGGGATGATGATGCGATTTTCATTTTGTACGATGCCACGAAACTCGCGGCGGGATTGAAAGTTGCGGAGTCGAACGGTCTGGCCCGGAGCACCATCCTCAAGGACCTCCACCTTCATGGTGATTTGCATGGTTCCTTCGGAGACCAGCGCCTCGGCAAATTGCCCGCGACGGACGACGGGGCGGACTTTGAGGGCGCGGGTGAGAATCGGGGCACCAGTGGGCACGGCTTCCGTCAGTTCCAGACGGGCATCCTCCGGGCCGGGGGAGGCGAGTTCGCTGCGGAGCGAAAGCACATCCCGCCGATCAAGTGAGATGTCCGCGAGGTCGAGGAGATGTCCCCGGATCAGGGGGACGCGGGCGACACTGATCTCGCGCCAGACTTTGGCCTGCAGCACCGTCTGCCAGACCCCCAGGGAGCGGGAGGGCGTGAGGACTTCGATTCTGGCGATGAATTGCGGGGTCACCCCGGCGGCTGGCAGCTCCAGAATTTTGATGGAAATGGGTTCTGCGGGGAGGGGCAGTGGTTGCCAGGGTCGGGCGAGGCGCAATTCGAGTTCGCCCCTTTCCTTCACAACATCGGTCTGCAGCTTTGCAGTCAGGAGTTGGAGGAGGAGGGATTCGTTCAGGGTGGGTGCGGATGCCGGTGAGTTGGTTGCCGGGGCGGGTTGGCGGGAGGGTTCCTGGGCGCTCAAATCCAGGAAACCCCCTGCGAGGCAAAACAACAACATGAGACCAAATCTGTGGGAGAAATTCATCAACGGTGGAGGTTGTTGCCCTGTTGGAGCATTTCGTCGGCAGCCTGAACAGCCTTGGAGTTCACTTCGTAGGCGCGCTGGGCCATGATGAGCTTCACCATTTCCTCAACCACCTTGACGTTGGACATTTCGAGGTAGCCCTGGGCGAGTTCCCCGTATCCATTTGCCCCGGGAGTGCCGAGTTCGGGCGCGCCCGAAGCCTGGGTTTCACGGTAGAGATTCCGGCCGATGCTCTCAAGGCCCGCCGGATTCACGAAGCGGACCAGCTGGATGTTAAAATTGGTCTGGCCGTTGGAGCCGCTGTAGGTGACCTCGCCGCTGGGGGCCACGGTGATGTTGTTGGTTCCTGCCGGGACGGCCTGGAATCCACCCTGGAGCACCAAACCTTCACTGGTTGTGATGCGTCCATCGGAGGCGGTCTTCAGGGCGCCATCCCGTGTGTAGGCGCGGGTGCCATCCGGCATTTGCACCTCGAAAAATCCATCCCCATGAATCGCGACGTCGAGCCGCTCATCCGTCTTGCTGAGTTCGCCGGTGGTGAAGACCTTGGAGGTGGCCACGGCGCGGGAGCCGTGCCCGATCTGGAGACCGGTCGGAAGCTGGTTTCCGGCACCCTGATCCGCACCTGCAGAGCGGGTGGTTTGGTAGAGAAGATCCTGAAACTCAATTTTGCTTTTCTTGAAGCCGGTTGTGTTCACGTTCGCCAGATTGTTGGCGATGATATCGAGATTGACCTGTTGGGATTCCATTCCCGCAGCTGAAGAATAAAGGGCTCGCAACATGTAGTTTAGCTGGGGTTACCGAGTTCACTGATGATTTTTCCCATGTGTTCATCATGGGTTTGAATGACGCGCTGGTTGGCCTCGAACATGCGCATGGAACAGATGAGATTAACCATTTCCGTTGAAGAGGTGGTGTTGCCCGCTTCGAGGAAGCCCTGCCGGATGGAGGAATTGCTCGGATTGGGGACAAGAGCGGGGTTTTGGGCAAGGAAGCACCCCCCACCGGCTGGGGTCAGGAGCTGGGGATTGGAGAATTCAGCGAGCTTGAGCTTCCCCCGGCTGTCGGATCCCTGAGTGATCTCGCCCGAGGCTGAAATCTGGATCGGGGATGAGGAGGCCGTGTCGAGTTGAATGGGGCCGGTTTCTCCGAGCACCAGATAGCCCTGTTTGTTTATCAACTGCCCCTGGCCGTTGAGTTTGAACTCGCCATCCCGGGTGTAGGCCGTGGTGCCATTTGGAAGTTGCACCTCGAAAAAGCCGGAGCCATCAATTCCCAGATCGGTGGGACTGCCGGACGGGTTGAGTTGCCCCGCGGTAAAGTTTATGACCGGACTGCTGGAGGGCAGGGGGAGACGGGTGTCGCCAAGGTCAACGGATTCGGAACCGGAACTCATGACGCCGGACTGAATGGCGTTGAAGGTCAGGTCCTGCTTTTTGAAGCCGGGAATCGAGCTGGCATTGAGATTCTCCGAAATGACATCCTGCCAACGTGCGCTGGCATTCATTGCCGCTGCGGCCTGATAAAGACTTACATTCATATCCAGGACCCTCCAAGCAACGGTTGTGCCATGTTGCTTTTGGCTGAAAATCAGCCTCTTTCAGGAGGGTGATGGTAGAAACTACCGGGAGCAGGAGCAGAAATTGCCCCCGGGGGGTCAATACTGGCACTGAATCTCGTGGACCATCCCGCAGGAGCAACTGATCCGGATCATGGTGACACGGTCGCCATCACGGACAAGAGTCATCTCCGGAGGGGCGGAGGTTGGTTTTGGAACGGGAGCGATCAGGGAATTCGGCGGGGCTGCTGCCGTATGGCTCAGGGCCGTGTGGGGCGAAAAGACCGGTGCAGGGCTGGACGGGGAGCTGGACCTGGCGGTAAAAGGGACAAACTTGTCGCTCATGATGCGGACTTGGAGCCTGGGGCGGTTTCGTTGACGCGGCTACCATCTTTGACTTTCAGGACAACAGTGACGCGGCGGTTGATCTCCGACTTGGGGTCGCTTTCGGGCATGGGCTCGGTATCGGCAAGGCCGGCGACCTTTTTGATCTGGGTCGCGAGCACACCATGAATCAGGAGCTTCCGGCGTGCGGCGTTTGCACGATCGGAAGAAAGCTCCCAACTGCCATAGTTTTCGGCTTTTGCGGGACTGCCGAGCTCCGTGTGGCCCTCCAGTTCAATGTTGAATGTTGGGTAGCGACCTATCTCCCATGCGAGGGTTGAGAAGACCCAGTCCCCATATTGGGTGAATTCGCTGCCGTTGCCCTCGAACAGTGGTTTGGTGGAGCGGTCATAGACGTTGATGCGCAAGCCGTCCGATGTCATTGCGATTTTTACACTGTTCTGGCTGTCGTCATCCTGCTGCAGCATTTTTGCAAGGTCCTCGGTGATGCGGCGCAGGAGTTCGAGTTGCAGGGCACTGGCGGAATCGAAACTCCCCTTTGTCTCGTGGGTGGCCTGAACATCCTTGTTGGGAATGATGCCCATGGACTCCTTGGTGGCCGAGGAGAAGGGATTGCGGAAGGCCCGCTCGACGGCCTCCTTGATCCGGGTATCCTGGGCGGTGAGCCAGAGGACCAGGAAAAGGGCCATCATTGCGGTTACAAAATCCGCATAGGCGACCTTCCAGGCACCACCATGGTGGGCGTGTTTCTTCATTTGCCCTTGGGCGGTGTGTTGAGGGGCTTGAGCAGGACCTCAAGTTCGTTTGCATCCGGCCGGAGTTCGCCACTGAGACCCCGGCGGCCAATTTCCACCGCCATGCCCGGAGCCATGCCGCCCGCAAAGCCAACGACCGCTGAGCAGATGCAGCGGAAGTAAGCCTGATGGGCGGCGCCGATGAACTCCATGTTGACGGCCAGCGGGGCCAGAAAACCGTAGGCAATGAAGACCCCGAGGAACGTCCCCACGAGGGCCGCCGCAACCTTCTCGCCGATGGTCTCGATCGGTCCGGCGATGGATGCCATCGTGATGACGATGCCGAGCACAGCTGCCACGATGCCGAAGCCGGGCATTGCATCCGCAGCGCGTGTCAGGACGTTGACGGGGGCGTGGTCTTCGATCTCCATCCGTTCCAGATCCACATGAAGGAGTTGGCGCAGCTGGTCGGGCTTGATCTTGCCGTCGATGATGGGGCGCAGGGCACCGCACAGAAATTCGGTCGCCTCCGGATTTTTCTGGAAGCCGGGGTAGCGGCGGAAAATTGAACTGTTGGCGGGGTTGGTAACGTGTTCCTCAAGGGCGATCATCCCGTTCCGGCGTGCGAGCAGGAACAGTTCGTAGAGCATCTTGAGCAGTTCCTCATAAGCTGCCCGGTTGTAGGGTGCGCCCTTGAAAGAGTTGGCGATGGCACGGACGAGGTCGAAGAGTACTTTTTTGGGTGACATGATGATCATGGCACCCAGGGCGGAGCCGCCGATGATGATCAACTCGGAAATGTGCATGAGGGCACCGAGCTGACCGCCCGCCATCTTGAATCCGCCCAGAACGGAGAGAATGACAACCAATGCTCCGACGATGATGATCATGAGGTTAGGGCGGGGCGGTTCAGTCTGGGTGTCACCTCATGCTTTTCAATAAAGGCACGCAGTGCGAGGACGGCCTGGGAGTGAATTTGGGAGATGCGTGATTCGGTGAGACCGAATGCGGCGGCAATCTCCCGGAGGCGCAGGCCCTCAACGTAGTAAAGGGAAAGCACCTTGCGCTGTGTATCGGGCAGGGAACTGAGCTTCTTGAAAATCAGTTCCTTAAGCTCATTGCGGGAAGCACCATCCGAGGGGGATTCCTGGGAGTGATCGATGATGCTTTCATGGAGGGAATTCGAATCCTCGTTGCCCGGGTGTCCGGCGCAGTCGAGGCAGACGAAGGTGACGGGCCGGATCTCCTCCATCCATCGCTCGTAGGTGTCCATATCGATCCCGAGGGCGGAGGCAGTCTCAGCCTCGGAAGGGGATCGACCGAGCGCCTGCTCCAGTTCGGCAATGGCATTCTGAATCTTGCGTGATTTGTCGTGGATGAGGCGGGGGACCCAGTCCATGCGCCTAAGTTCGTCGAAGATGGCTCCCCGGACGCGGATGCGGGCGTAGGTTTCAAAGGATGCACCGGCAGTTGGATCAAAGCTTCTGAGGGCGTGAAGGAGACCCAGCAGACCTGCGCTGTTGAGATCATCCTGACTCACATGGGAGGGGAGGCTCATTGCCAGACGGCCCACAGTGGTGCGGACGAGGGGGAGATATTCCTCAACGAGAGAGCCCTCGGTGTTGATGTCCCTGGCCTGATGGTAACGTTGCCAGAGAGCTTGCGGGGTTGGGCGAGCTTCTCCGGAGAGTGCGTCGGTGATCGGTTCAGCTAGGGCAGCGTTCATAATTTACCGGGAGTTGAGGGTTGCGCATCCTTCCGGTTGGCCTGCTGGGCCGCAAGGTATTCCTGATGAAGGGACTCCAGAAGGGAAGCCACCCAGATCCTGCGCCACCAGCGGAGCAGCAGGGCAATGGCAACAGCGCCTACGCAGCCGTTGATCAGGCAGGTCTGCCAGGAACTGGATACGGCAAGGCCGGAGAGAACTCCGACCGCAAATCCTGTCATGGCTCCGAGAATGAGTGCGAACTTCATGCTGCCTGTTGCTTAGCAAGGGCTTTGCCATCCGGCATGAACGCAAGAAAACAGCTGTGAAAGCAGGATCAGAGAGAAAAACGGCCCCTGAAAAGCTGTTCCGGGGTGGCTGGGCGGAAGTCCCCGGGAATATTTTGCCCAGCGGCGAGGAAGGAGGGGGTGAATTTTGTGCCTACCACCAGGTTCCAGAGCTTTCCCCACGATCTTTCCTCATCGAGGTGTGTCAAAATGAGATCGGTGATGGGCAGGGAGTCGAAGGCGCGAACCTGCTCGATCAGCAGCCGGGTGGAGTAGGCGGCATTCAGGCAAAGGTGCACGCGGGCACCAGGGAACTGGCCCAACCGGCTCCGGAGCGAGGACATGGCCGCAGCATCGTGATAATCCACACCGGGAAGGTCGACAAAGCCTTGTTCCCAATCGGCTGCCATGTTTTTGGACCAGGTTCTTAGAACCTGAACCTTCAGCATTTCGCAGTGGAGATCCAGATGTGTGGCAAAATTGGCTCCCGGCCCGTCCAGACGCCAGACGCACGACTGCCTGCCCTGGGAAAAAACAGACTGGGTAAGCCACTTGCACAGGACAGTCGTCTTTCCGCTCCCGTGGGGACCCACAAACACCTCCACACTTGGAGCAGAGGCTGGATCCTTTTGAACCTGCCAAAAGGAGGCGAGGGCTGATTTGGCCCACTCGAATTCCTGAGCCGGACCATCCGGCGGGTTGCCGGCGTGGCACGAGAGTGCATGCTCCCAGACCCGCTCCGCAAGGATCGGCAGCAGGCCGATGCTTTCCAGCAGGCGGCAGCTGCTGCTTCCCACAATGGGCTCATCCAGCCCTGCCAGACTGGGCGCGGTTGGCGGGGGTTCCGGGGTGGGTATGGGTTTCGGAGCGGGTTCTGCAGGTTGCGCCGGTTCTGCTTCTGGTGTTGGATCCGGAAGGTAGGCGAGCACCTCAATTCCAGGCCGCCGCCAGAGGCGGGACAGGCCGGTGACGGGTGCGGGGCGGACATGGGCCACGACCGCCTCCGGCCCCAGTTCCTGGCGGATTTGTGCGATGGCATGATTTGCATCGCGGGCCAGGAAGCGGTGAACTTGCATGGAGTCTGGATCCTACTCGTGGGAGGGGATGATCCCGGCGTTCTGGATCTCCAGACGGGGCGGCAGTTCGGCGTAGGAGAGGACGGTCAGATCGGAAAAGTTCGACTCAAAAAACCTTCTAAACGCCAGCCGGATTTGCGGGGAGCAGAGCACCACCGGGGGATGGCCCGCCGCGAGCATCTGCTGGACGACTTTCCCCAGCTTTTCGAGAATGTGCCGGGCGAGATTAGGTTCCATGACCAGGGCGACTTCACTCTGGGACTGCCTCAACCCCTGCGCCAGTTGCTGTTCCAGGCGGGGATCCAGAGTGATGGCGCGCACGCTGCCATTCTGCATTTGGAAGGGGCGTGTGACCTGGGATCCCAGGGCCCGGCGGGCGAATTCTGACAGCTCATCCGGGTTCTTGGTTTGCGCCGCGTAGTCGCCCACCCGTTCCAGGATGCCTGCCAGGTTGCGGATGGAGATCCCCTCGGCGAGCAGGTTTTGGAGAATGCGTTGAACCTGACCGACATTCAGAAGGCCGGGAATGAGTTCGTTGACAACGGTGGGATGAGTTTGTTTGAGGTTGTCCAACAGGTTTTGAACATCCTGCCGGCTCAGGATTTCCTGCGCATGACGGCGCATGGTTTCGCTCAGGTGCGTGACCATGACAGAGGGGGCATCAACGAGGGTGTAACCGTTGATTTCGGCGGTCTTGCGCTCGACATCGGTCACCCATGTTGCGGGCAGTTGGAAGACAGGTTCCAGAGTGGGAATTCCCTTGAGGACTCCCTTGCTGTTTGTGGCATTCATGGCCAGCCAATGGCCGGGATGCAGCTGGCCCTGTGCGATGGGAATGCCTTTGAGGAGGAATCGATATTCGTTGGGGCCGAGTTGGAGGTTGTCCCGGAGGCGGATCGGGGGCACCAGCATTCCCATGTCCTGTGCGAAGGTGCGGCGAACCCCGGTGATCCGTTCCAGAAGATCCCCGCCACGGCGTGTATCCGCCATGGAGACGAGCCCGTAGCCCAGTTCGACCTGAAGCGTGTCCAACTGAAGCAGGGTTTCGAGCTTCTCAGGTGTCTTCGCAGCTGCGGGGGTTGCTCCACCGGCAGCGGCGGTTGCGGGGGCACCCGGCTTGCCGGCGGCACCCTTGGCCTCGGCACTTACACCGCCAATGGGGCCGTTTTGTTTCAAGGTGTAGGCCAGCCCGGCTGAGAGGAGTGCCAGAATGAGGAAGGGCATCATCGGCAGGCCCGGGACGAGGGCAAGGACTGTCATCATGACCGCCAGAATGGCCATGGCCCTGGGATGGAAGAACAACTGGCGGCCCAACTCCTGACCAAGATCGTTCTTCGAGGCGGCACGCGTCACCAGGATACCTGCGGCGGTGGATGTGATGAGGGCTGGGATTTGGGAGACCAGACCATCCCCGATCGAGAGGATGGTGAACCTTTGGAGGGATTCGGTCATGGTCATCCCTTTTTGGGCGATGCCGATGGCGAATCCTCCCAGAATATTGATGACCGTGATGAGGATGGCGGCGATGGCATCCCCACGGACGAACTTGCTGGCACCGTCCATCGCGCCGTAGAAGTCCGCTTCCTGCTCGACCGCCTTCCGGCGGGTGCGGGCTTCGGCTTCGGCAATGATGCCAGCATTCAACTCCGCATCGATGGCCATCTGCTTGCCGGGCATGGCGTCGAGGGTGAATCTGGCCGCGACCTCGGCGATACGTCCGGCACCCTTGGTGATGACGATGAAATTGATGAGGACCAGCAGGAGGAAAACGACAAGACCGACCACGTAGTTACCCCGGACCACGAAGTTGCCGAACGCCTCAATGATATGGCCTGCGTAACCATCCAGCAGGATGAGCCGGGTGGTGGCCACGTTCAGGCTGAGCCGGAACAGGGTGATAAAGAGCAGCAGGGTGGGAAAGCCGGTGAAGTCGGCGGGCTGGCGGACGTAAAGAATGACCAGCAGGGTGAGGAGGGAGAGGGCTATGCTGGCAGCCAGCAGACCATCCAGCAGCATGGTTGGAACGGGCAGGATGAGCAGCAATACCGTGCCGAAGAGCCCGGCGATCAGCCAGACATCTCCATGCTCCATGAGCCGACGCAAATTTTGACTAAATGCAGCCATTTTTCAGGCGGAGCCTTGTGCCTGCTGGGAGGATTCCCAACCGGGGATGTGGTTTTTACCACGCCCGGCAAATTTTGCCGGGTTAAGCCCGGTTGGCCTCGGCGTAATACCGATAACGATTGTTTCGATACACCCAGGCCAGCACTTCGGCGACCGCTGCAAATAGCTGAGCAGGAATCTCGCCACCCACCTTCCCATATTTGAACATTAGCCTCGCCAGGGGCTTGTTTTCGACGATAGGCACCTGATGTTGCTGGGCAATTTCACGGATTTGCTGTGCATTCAGCCTTATTCCCTTGGCGAGAATTTTTGGTGCCTGCATGGTTTTGCGATCATATTTCAGGGCGATGGCGATATGAGTGGGGTTGGTGACAACGACATCCGCGAAAGCAACCTCCTCGAGCATTTTGCGCTTGGATTTCCGGCGCTTCCGGCGTTGCGCGCTTTTGACCTGGGGATTGCCTTCGGAGCCTTTCGCCTCCTCCTTGACCTCCTCCTTGGTCATCATCATGTCCTTGTAACTGCGCCAGCACTGGTAGGAATAGTCTGCTGCTGCGACGACGCCCAGCAGCATCAGGATGCGGAGGGCTATTTTGAGCGTCGATTCTGCCAGAAAGGATCCAAGGCGGGCCAGATCCACGGCCTGAGTGAGGATGGGATCACCCAGAACCTCCTTGACGGTGGACCAGGTGAGTAGGGAAATAAAGGCCAGCTTGAAGAGGGCGATGCCGGTGGGCATGGCGGAGCGCATGGAAAAGATCCGCTTAAAACCCTCAACAGGATTGAGGCGCTCAAAGTTGATGGTTAGCGCCTCGGGGCAGGTTGTGAACCGGCTTTGAATGGCCCCGGCGAGCAATCCCCCCAGGACTGTGCCTCCGAGAACGGGCCAGAGGCATTTGCCCAGACCAAGCAGCCCAAGGGCTGCATACCCCTGAAGGGCGGTGGCAGAGACGGGGGTGTCATGAATGTGTCCCATCGTGGAGGCCAGACTTTGCGCGAGATAGTTCCACAATTCCGGTCCGGCAAACATCAATCCGCAGAGGCCGCCGAGCATGACGAAGACGGTCTGAACCTCGGCGCTTTTGGGGAACTGGCCCCGCTGCTGGGCCTCCTCCAGCTTCTTCGTTGACGGTGCCTCTGTCTTCTCGCCAGCACTCTCGCTCATGAGTGGCCCGCCATTAGTTGACCAAGCCGAAGCAGATCCTCAGGGATGCGACGCAGGTAGTTGGCCAGATGTTCCGCGACGATTCCGAGTGTGAAGGAGAACACGCTCAAACCACCCAGAATGCGGACGGCGAGACTCTCGCTGAACACGTTCATCTGGGGAACCGCCCGCCCCAGCATGGCAAAGACGAGGACGATGATGAAGGAGACGGCGATCATGGGAGCGGCCATGCGCAGGCCGACGGCCAGGACACGGGCTGTATGCCGGGTGACGTTGTCCACAGTTGCGGCATTGATCCAGGCCGCACCTGCGGGAAGCACCTCGTAGCTTTGTTGAAACGCGGCAAGCAGCCAGTGGTGCAGATCCAGGGAGAGCATGAGGAGAAGGGTCATCCAGAACATGATGACTCCGGGAGCCTGATTGGTGGCCTGGGTGAGGGGATCGAACATGCTCGCCAGGGAAAGCCCCAGTTCATTGGCGATGAGGCGACCGGCAAAATCCGCACTGTAAAACGCCATCCGGCCGATGAAGCCGAGGGCCACCCCGCTGAAAACCTCCTGGGCACACAAACCGATCAAGCCACTGAGATGAGTGCCTGCCAGCGGGGATGTGTGAACGCCCGGGGCAATCAGCAGGCCGAGCAGGGCGGCAAGGGCCACCCGCACCTGGGCCGGTATGCCGGAACCGGAAAAAAGCGGGAGCACCGTGAGGAAGGCACCCGAACGGAAGAATGCCAGCAACCAGGATTGCAGTGCCTCTTCCATGCGTGCTCAATGGGCCATCTGCGGCAGTTTTTCAAAAACCGCAGTGGTGAATTCCACAACATTTCGAATCATCCAGGGCATGAGCAGCAGCAACAGTGCCACAATTCCCAGTGCCTTCGGGACAAAGGTCAATGTCTGCTCACTGATTCCGGAGATGGCCTGAAACAGGCTGACGATAAGACCTATGACGATCGCGGTGGCCAGAAACGGGGCCGCCAGCATCACGGATTCAAGCATCAGGGTCTTGAGGAGTTCAGTGCAAAATTCTGGATTCATAATCTTTGATCCGGCTCAGATGGTTCCGAAGCTCTGCATGAGTGAACGGACGACAAGGGACCATCCATCGACGAGAACGAACAGGAGGACTTTGAGGGGCAGGGCGATGGTTGCCGGGGGCATCATCATCATGCCCATGCTCATCAGCACCGTGGCAACCACCAGGTCGATGAGAATGAAAGGGACAAAAAGGAGGAATCCCATCTGAAAGGCGGTGCGAAGCTCGCTGATAATAAAGGAGGGGACTACAACCCGGATGGGGAGTTCTGCCGGGGATGTGGGGCCAAGTTTGGCCATGGTGGCGAAGAGTTCCACATCTTTCGGGCGGGTCTGTTTGAGCATGAAGGCGCGGATATGGCCGGAGGCCCGTTCGAGGGCCACATCACTGGTGACCTGCCCGGCCCGGTAGGGGGTTAGAGCATCCCTCTGTATGCCATCCCAAACAGGGGACATGATGAAGAAGGTCATGAAAAGCGACAGCCCGACGATGATCTGGTTGGATGGTGCGCCCTGCAGTTGGAGTGCCGTGCGAACAAAGGAGAGAACGATGACAATGCGGGTGAAGCAGGTCATCAGCAGGATGATGGAAGGGGCCAGAGTGAGCAGTGTGAGGGCGAAAAGGATGCGGATGCCCACATCGATATCGGGAGCCTGGCCTGTGGGATTGCCGGTCTGGATGTTGATGCTGATGGGGAGGCCTGAGCCGAGGTTCCCTGTCTGTGCCTGGGCCACTGAGCAGCCAAGCCAGAAAAGAAGTGCCACCGCCAGCAACCATGGGCGGACGGCCTGTAATCCGGAGCGGTTCATGATCTGTGAAGCGCTTTCTGGAGCTTCTCAGCAAAACCCTGTGCGGGAGGGATGGGGGAGGGCGCAGGCTCCGGCTCACCTTCAGGGAGTTGGCTTACCATGGAGACACCGTTGACGGCGCTGGAGAGCAGGAAGCGCTGGGTGCCGCAGCGGACGAGATAGAGTGCCTGTCGGTTGCCGAGGGAGCAAACTTCCAGAACCGCCAGTTGCCTGGGGCGGCGTCCTCCTGCAATAAGGCCCTGCCAATGCTTGAAAAGCCATAGGCCGCCAAAGAAGATGGCGAGGACGAGGGCAAGCGCCCCCAGCACGCGGAACAGGGCCATCGCGGCGGAGAGGGTTGGAGCGGTGGGAATGGACTGCAGGACGTTGGTCTCGGCGGACATCGGCCCCAACGTTCCAAACAGGAGAAGGGTGATGGACCCGATGCGGCTCATTTCGTCAGGGGTTCCCCGAAGATCTCGGTGATCTTGATGCCGAACCGGCTGTCCACGACAACGACTTCCCCCCGCGCGACAACTTTGTTGTTGACTGAGAGATGGACCGGTTCATCGGCCAGCTTGTCGAGTTGCACCACGGAGCCGTTGCGCAGTTGGAGAACATCGCGCATCGGCATATGGCAACCGCCCAACTCGACCGTCAGGCTTACAGGGACATCAAGGAGGACATTCAGGTTCGGGCCTTCAGAGGGGTTGCTCATAGCTCTTTCTTTACGGAATCCAAAAGTTCAACGGCCCAATGGTTTCCACATGTGCCGAGGCGGCCACGGAATTTGGGAAGTCTGGCGATCTGGACCTGGACGTTTGTCATGCTCTCGAGATTGAGAGGGATGACATCCCCGGGTCTCAGTTGACCGAGTTGGCCGGCTGTCAGCGTCAATCCCTGCCATTCGGCGGTCACCCGTGTTTTGACATCGTCGAGGGATGAATTCCAAACCGGCCGGGTCGGCTCGTTGGAGGGGGAACTCTTTTCGGTCTGACTGGCCTGGCTCAGTTGACGGATGAGGGATTCAACGGTGAAGTAAGGAAAGGCGACCTGCATCGTCTCCAGACAGTCCCCAAGGCGCACCTCCATGGCCACGCAGAGCATGACTGTGTCGTGCGGTGCTGTTTGCAGGAATCGTCCGTTGTTTTCGTGGCCGACGATGGTGGGGCGCAGGTCGATCATCTTCTGCCAAAGGCCGCACCATTCGCCCAGGATGACGCGTGCGATCTGGTCGTGCAGGGCGATCTCGATCTCGCTGAGGTCCCGGTTGGCGTTGACCGAATGGGCCGGTCCACCCAGAAGGCGGTCCACCATTGTGAGTCCAAGCCGGGGGGGCATGTCGAGCAGGCAGATACCCCGGAGCGGTTCAGCTTTGAAGAGGGTCAGGAAAGTTGGGTTCTGGAGGGTTTCCGTGAATTTCTGGTAGAGGACCGTGTGCAGTTTGGCCATCTGGATTCCCACTTCCAGACGGAGGAACACCGCCAGACGGGCTGACAGGGCGCGGATGAAATCCTCATGCCGCAGGCGGATGCGGCGCAGTTCACTGGCGGTCAGGAAGGCGGGTTGACGAAAATCGCAGGGTTGGATGTCCTCCGTTTTGATCCGGCTGGACCTGCCTGAATGGCCAACGACCACCGCCGAGGTCTCCTCGGCCTGAACCTGGGACAGCAGCCGTTCCACCTCGCTCTGCGAGAGGACTTCAGCTGTGCTGTCCAATAGGTCGTTCGGATTCATGCTATTGAATGGCGAATTCGGTGAGGAAGATCTCCTGAATGGATCCATTGCCCAGAATGTGATTGAAGCCGGAGATCAGTTCACTGCGGATGAGGTTCCGTGCGCCTGGTTTTTCGATGTCCGTGATGGTCTTTGTGCTGAGAAGTCCGCAAGCCACATCACGCAGTTGGGCATCGTGTTTTGCCACTTCCTCCTTCAACCCTCCCTTCCCGACGAGCGTGAGGCTTGTCAGGAGGTAGCGGGAGCCCATGGTTCCCGAAACGTTCACCAGAAGCTTGGTCATGGGCACGTTTTCAGAATCTCCGGAGGCTGTAGTGCTGTGGTTTGTTCCTGGCTCCTTGGACTCGCCCTCGGCCTCCTTGGTGGTGGCGGCAACTGGCGTGATGCCCAGCCCTTTTTGAAGCTTCGGCAGGAGAATGAATGTTGTGACGGCATAGGCCAGCACCGGCATGAGCGCGATGGAACAGAGCAAGGGCAGCCACTGCGCCAGCTTCGATGTTGCTGCGGGCGGTGTTGCAGCTGCCGTGGATTCGGCAGTTTCCTCTGCTTTGGGTGCGTCTGTGCGTGGTGCGGCCATACCGGTTTCTGTTAGCGTTTGAGGTTCACCACATCCTGCAATATCTCGTCGCTGGTTGTGATGATTTTTGCGTTGGCCTGAAAGGCCCTTTGGGTGGTGATAAGGGAGGCAAACTCGCTGGTGAGATCGACGTTGGACGTTTCGATCGCGCCGGAGGAGATGGTGCCCAGCCCGTTGGATTTCGGGGCCAGAGTCTGTGTGAGAGGGCCGGCGGAGGCCATATTCGAGTAGAGGTTCCCCCCCTCCTTGACGAGCGTCTGCGGATTCTGAAAGTCCTGAAGGAGCACCTGGCCGCGCACGAATGATGTGCCATCACTGAGGCGGACTGTAAGCTTGCCCTCGTTGTCGAAGCCGAGCCCGGTGACTGTGGCATCGGCAGCCGCAGTGGCAGGGGCCCCGGTGCTGTTGATCATGAGATCGCCCCGGGTGGTCAGGCCCGCATCCGAAAAACCCTGAACCCGGTAGCCCGCATCATTGACGAGATATCCGGAGTTGTCCTTGTGGAATTCTCCACTACGGGTTGCGTAGGTGCTGCCATCAAGCGGGTTGCGGACAACGAAGAAGCCGTTTCCATCAATCGCCATATCGGCGGGAGCACCTGTCTGGGAGATGGTGCCCTGGCTGAACTCGCTGCGGATCGAGCTGGTGGTCACCCCGGAGCCGACCTGATAGCTGGATCCGTTCATTGCCTGGCTGAAAGTGTCCGCGAAGAGTGCGCGGGCGCTTTTGAAGCCGGTTGTATTGACGTTTGCGATGTTGTTGCCGATGACATCCATCCGCTGTTGCATCTGCTGGATGCCACTGACACCTGAATTCAAGGAAGAGAGCATGAGTTTTAGCCGTTGGTTGTGGGCACCGCAACCGAGCGCACCTGGGTGAGATCGTAGAGGTGACCGTTGACTTCGATTTTCGGCGTCCCTGCCTCAATTCGCATGGCAGAAACCACCCCGCTGAGGGTGCTGCCACCGTCCTCCAGTTCCACTGCGCGACCAATGAGTTGGTTGCCCTGAAGAAATTCCTGTTCCAGGCGGAGGGACCCCAGCTGATTTCCCATGTTTTTTGCCTGCTCAAGTGAGCTGAACTGGGCCATCTGGGCGATGAAGTCGCTGTCCTTCGTCGGATTAAGAGGGTCCTGTGTCGACATCTGGGCGACGAGCAGCTTCAGAAAATCATCCTGCCCGAGGGTCTGGGTGGGGAGGCGGCTGGGGTCGGATCCTGTTAAGTTGCTGGAAATCTGGGATGTGGCGGTGATGGTGCTCATAAATTGGCTGGTTCAGGCCCAGTATTCGCAAGAGCGATTGGTCGGGGCGGGTTGCGGGTTTCTGGCTCCGGCTTGGGTGTGGCGTGTCGGGTGGTTTAGGGGAAGGGATCGATCCACCTCTGTGGAGTCCTGACGTTGCGGCTTGTGTTCTCCGCGCTCACCCGTCGTGAACGACTGGGAGTTTTCCAAGGGGGCGATCTGAATGCCCTGACGTTCCAGACGCTGTTGAAGTTCCTTCCAGCCAGCTTCGAGGGCGGCTGAACTCCCTTTGTGCATCTCGGCGGTGGCTTCCACAATGCCATCCCGCATCCTGAGATGCAGTTGCAACTCGGTTCCCGCATCCGGCTTGATGACCACCGAAACGGATTCTTTTCCTGTCTGCCTTAGCAGCAGGGCACAATCGGTGGCGGTGGCATGCAGTTTTTCCAACTGTTCCACACGATGGAGGGATGTCAGGGCTGCGGGGATCACCTCAGGGGTTTCCTGGGGGGTGGTGCCGGTTCCAGAGGTCAGGCTTGCGGCCACAAACGGGCTCGAAACATCGGCCAGTCGGGCGGCTTTGCGGCTTGCCTCCCCGAGAAACAGGGCTGTCGGCAGATTTTTCTGCCCCGACAGGGTAGTTTCGTCCAGTTGTTGCATCAATTTCACAGCTACTCCTGATTGAGCAATCCCCATGCCATCAATCGGTGGCGCTGGCGGTGGCTCCGGGAGGGGGGGCTGGTTCTCAACAGAGGATTGGCTGGTTGGAGGGGATGCAGTTGGTGGCGGCTCTTTGGCGGTGTTTTGGGGGACCACCGGACCGGGTGGGGCCTCCAGTTTCTTTTGGCTGGCCGGGTTGGTGACCGGGGAGGGTGCTGCGGTTGGGGGTTCCTCCTTTGTCGCGCTGTCAGCCTCCTCCTTGGGGGCCTGTTCAAGGATGGTGGGTTGTCGGGGGGCGGGGGATGCGGCTTGGGGAGATTGCGGGACAACGGGCGGAGGCGGGGGGAGGGTGCAGAGAAGGCGGATCGGATCGAGGCAGTCTCCAGCTTGTGTGTGTTTTTCCTCCTCCTCCTCCAGATCATCAGGGTCGTTATCCGTGGAGCGATCTTTCGAGGGCGCCACGGCGATATCGATAAAGTCAGCAAAACTGGGCAGTTCTGCGTTGGGGTTTGGGGTTGGCTGGGTGTGGTCGGATTGTGTGGCCGTGTTGGAGGGGAGGCCTGATACGTTCATGATTTTCCCACAGGAAGTGTTTTTTCGAGTGCGCCGGGAGGGAGGGTGAGCCGCAATCGGTAGGAGAGTTTGGCCGCCCTCTTTAGGCTGGCCTGATCCGTCTTTGCAAAACTCTCAAGGATGAGGGCTGACTCCGTGTCTTTCATCATGGTCAGGATTCGAATGGCCTGACCATCCTCAAGTTCCGCCAGAAGTTTGGCGGCGGCATCCGGCTTCATGGTGGAATACATCTTGCCCAGGCGCTTTAGATTGGTGGCCTCCTCCTGCTGGACACATGTAACGGTGCGGTCCAATTGGGCCTGAAGCCGCGCAACCGTCTGGGTGACGACGGTGATCTCCTGCCACTCGGCTTTGAGGCGTGCTTCGAGTGTTGCGAGATCCTGAGCGCGAACCCGGAGGGCTTCCCGCTCAGCGCGTGCCTCGGTTAGGAGTTGATCCAGCTCAGGGTTTTTGTATTCCCACGAGGGGACCATCTTGTGACTGGTGGCTGACTTTGCGGCAGCCGGAGGGGGATGGAAGTTCTTTTGGGGATTCAAAAAGATCCAGACGCAGGTGGAGAAGGTCAGGAAGCAGGTGGCTGCACCGAACCATGGGGATGTGAGGAATCGCATCATGGGTATGAGGAGGCTTGGTGGGTGAGAGCGGTGGGTCGGCCGAAGGTGGCGGAGACCCGATCATCGAGTTGATTCTGGAGGCTGCGGGCGGTGGCGGTCAGGTAATCCTGTTTGCGGCGGTCCTGCAGTTTTTCCAGGATCTCACGTTTCTGGCGTGCCATCTGCAGGGCGCCGAGGGCTGCCTGAGCGGCTGCGGCTGCCTCATTCTGGCGGATTTCAAGTTGAACGATCTTCTGCCTGAGGTCGTGGGCGTAAAGCCGGTTGTGATCCAAGTGCCATGCCTGGCATCCGGCAGCGGCAGCACTCAGAGTGCCCTGCCAGCAGGTATCCAGTTCACTATTTGCCTGGGCGACCTGCTGCTTTGCAACCTCCAGGCTGTGGAGAGTGCGGCCATAGTGCCGTTCAGCCTCCTCCTCGCGGTCTTCCCTGAGCTTTAGAATGGACCTCAGTGTAAAACGAAATTGCTTCATGGCCTTGCAGGTTTTTGGGCGGGTTTGGGAGCCGGGGGTTTGATCAGCAGCTCAGCGAGGGATGCCCAGCATTCGTTCAGTGTCACCTCCTCGCGGATGTCCTGTGTGAGATACCGTTTGAGCGGTTCATCAAGCCGGATTGCCTCATCAATTGCAGGGCTGCTACCGGCCGGGTAGGCTCCGATGCTGATCAGATCCTGATTCTTGCGATGCACCGCCAGATGTTCCCGTGCGCGTCCCGTCAGTGCGAGCTGTTCCCGGCTCAACAGGTCACGGTTGAGACGGCTGACACTCTCGAGAACATCGATGGCCGGGTAGTGGTTTCTTGTGGCCAGCTCACGGCTGAGAACGATATGGCCGTCCAGGATTGAGCGGACGGAATCCGCAATCGGATCGTTCATGTCATCTGCCTCAACCAGGACCGTGAAGAGGCCCGTGATGAATCCCTTTTCCCCTGCGCCGGCCCGCTCGAGTAACTGGGGCAGGAGCGCGAAAACTGAGGGGGTGTAACCACGGGTGGCGGGTGGTTCGCCAATCGCGAGGCCGATCTCCCGTTGCGCCATGGCAAAGCGTGTCACAGAATCCATCATCAGAAGCACATTCTGGCCTGCATCGCGGAAGTATTCGGCGATGGCCATGGCCAGAAGGGCCCCCTTCAGGCGGAGCAGAGGTGGCTCGTTGGATGTCACGGTGACGATGACCGATTTTTTGCGGCCATGATCATCCAGGTCCTTTTCAAGGAATTCCCGCACTTCACGACCACGCTCGCCGATGAGTGCGATGACGTTGACGTCGGCCTCTGCCTGGCTGGCCATCATGCCCAGCAGGGTGGATTTGCCCACGCCGCTGCCTGCGAAAATGCCGAGCCGCTGCCCCCGGCCACAGGGTATGAAGGAATCAATGGCTTTGACGCCGGTGCGGAAGACCTGCTGGATGCGCTGCCGTTTCAAGGGGTGGGGTGGCTGCATTCCGAGGCCGATGGTGTGGGAGCCGGTGAGCGGCCCGAGATCGTCCAGCGGATTGCCCAAACCATCGATGACCCTGCCTTTGATGCTGTCATCAATGCGGGCTTGAAGGGGGCGTCGCAGCGCAACGACGGTGCTGCCCGGGTGGATGCCGCGAATCTCACCAAGGGCCATGAGGAGGAGATGGTGGCTCCTGAAGCCGACAACCTCCGCGAGCATGGGTGCCTCGCCAACGCCTGATTCGATGCGACACACCTCGCCAATGGCGGCGAGCGGGCCCTCGGATTCTATCACCAAACCGGTGACCTGAACCACGCGTCCCCGGGCAACATTCGGGCGGACTGACTGAACCCGAAAGAGTGCTTCTTTCAGGATGGAGCCGGGGACTTGATGCAGGGCCCTGCTCATGGGGCCAAGGCCTCCGCGATGCGTGTCTGACGGGTCTCACGTCTGGCGTCGATGATGCCAAATTTGGTGACTACCATGCAGCCACCACGGCTGATTGCCGACGAGGCTTCAAGATGGAATGTCGTTCCAGGTCCGGGTTCGAGCAGGGGAGACCCTGTCTCCTTCAGGAGGGCGATGTCTTCTGGATTCAACTTGATCTGAAATTCAGTAGCCTCACCGGCATCGGCGAGAGCGGAGCGGACGGAGGATGCGACGATTTCCGGGGAGATCGGGATGGAACCCACAAGTTTCTCGGCAATTGTGAGTGCGAGTTGAACCATGGCCTGCTCCGATTGGCGCATAACATCGGCGACAGCAGCCTGAAGAGAGGCGAGGACACCGTTTTGGAGCTCCATCAACTGGTTACGCTGCTCAATCAACTGTTCGCTCAGGCGGCGTTCCCCCTCCATGGTGCCCCGGGCAAAGGCGCCATTCTCACGGAGAATCACCTGGGTCATGGGCAGGGATTCCATGCTTGTGAGTTGGGCCCCTTTCAGCGGGGCATGCAGATGGATTTTTTCACCCCATCGCATAGCGCCCTCCCCTCCTGTTGACTTCGCCCAGATCGACCTCCCCGTCGGTTTCCAGTTTGCGGACCGCCTCGATGATCTTGATCTGTGCGCCTTCTATGTCCCTCAGCTTTATCGGTCCCATGAAGGCGATTTCCTCCTGGACCGTTTCGGCAGCGCGCTTCGAGATGCAGCCCAGGAGTGACAGCTTGAGAGTTTCGCTTGCGGTCTTGAGGGCAATGGCAAGATCGCGCAAATCGACTTCCCGGAGGATACGCTGGAGGGCAACCTGATCCAGGCGGATGAGGTCCTCGAACGTGAACATTTTTTGCCGGATGGCCATGCCGAGTTCGGCATTACGTTCCTCGATGGCGGCGAGCAGCGACTTGCCGGTGTTTTTGTCCATCGCGTTGAGCAGATCGGCTGCAGTCTTGACGCCGCCGGTCTGGTTCAGGGCACGGGTCTGGTTGGATCCCCGTTTACTGACAAGCACCCGAACCACGGTTTCAACGACTTCGATCGGTGTTGGTGCAAGGCTGGCGATGCGCTCCAGAATCCGGTCGCGCAGATCTGAATGGAAGTAGGTGAGGCATTCTGCCGCCTTCTCGGTGCCCACATAGCTCAGGACAAGCGCCACTGTCTGGGGTTGCTCGTCCCGGATGAGGTTGAAGATCTGCCGCGGTTCCATGTCCACCACCTCCTGCATGGCGGCGACGGGAGTCCGCGTTGGAGAAACACGGCCGATGATTTCCGTGGCTTTGAAGAGGCCGACGGCCTTCTCCAGAGTGGCCCGCGCGACATCCAGTCCGGCGGTGAGGGAGGCCCCTGCCTGCACAGCGACCTCTGAAAATTCCATCAGCAGCTCATGTTGCACTTCCTCGCTTATCATTGGCATTTTGGCCATTTCCGTGGAGATGGCCTCGACTTCCTGCAGGTCAAAGCGCTTGAGAACTGTGGAGGCGTTGTCCGGCCCAAGCATCACCAGAAGGATGGCCAGTTTCTGTATCTTGGACAGCCGCGAGTATTCGCTCGTGGCTGCCTTCGGGTCCGTATCAGGAGGCGTCATTGCGTGGGGTCTCAGTGGTGGCGCTGGTGGCCATCCAGTTCCGGATGGCCTGGGTCATATTGCCGGGGTTTTCTTTAACGAGCTGGTTGAGAACCTCGACGCTCACCGTCTCGCGTTGGGGTGGCTTGAACCAGTCGAGGCCGTGGCCGTTCCCCCTGCCGTTTCCATGACCGTTTCCGTTCCCGTTGCCTCCGCGACCGGCGAACTGGGCAAGTGGGATTCCGATCGGGATCTGGTCAACGGGCGTGCGCTTCATCAGTCGCACCAGAAAAATCATGACGGCAACCGCCAATGCTGGATAGCCGAGCGAACGGGCAGCCGCCAGCCAGTATTGCCATTTCTCGTCCTGCTGGAACTGGCGGGTGATTTCGGTGGCCACATCAGTGTTGAAGGGAAGTTCCTCAAGGCTGACCAGATCGCCGCGAACAGTGTCGGCACCCAGGGCACCAGCGACCATCCGGCGGAGCTTTTCCAGATCCTCGGGTGCGCGCGGGGCGGGCTTTCGTGCGCTGCCTGTGCCCTCGTAGCGGGCGGCGACGGAGACGGCAGCCGAGATCCGTTTGACACCGCCACCTCCACGGAAGGTGTTGCTCGTGGTCTTGCTGACATCGTATTCAACCTTCGTGACGGCCTTTTGGTTCCGGACGCTGTTGACCGGGTTGTTGGCGCTCGGCGCGTTCGACAGGGCACTAGTGTTCACCGCTGTTCCCACGACATCACCAGCAGAACTGCGGCTTGTATCCACATTCTCGTCGTTCTTGGTTTCGCTGCGGATCACCTGGCCTTCGGGATCGAACTTTTCCTCAACCGTGCTCGTTGTATCGTAATTGACCTCTGCTGCGACGCGAACGATCGCCTGGCCCGGGCCAAGGACTTTCTCGAGCATGCCTTCAACCTTTTTTGCGAGATATTGTTCAAGATTACGCCGGGCACCAAACTGCGCACTCGAAATGCCGCTGATTGAGTCATCATCGCCGTTTTCCGACAGGACATTGCCCTGATTGTCTACAACGCTTACATAGCCGGGCTTCAGGCCCTCAACCGCGTTGGCCACGAGAAAGCGGATCGAATTCACTGATTGGGCGGGAAGCACGGAGTTGCCGCGCACTCTCACAAACACCGAGGCGGTGGGGTGACGGTCTTTATCCACCAGCAGCCGGTTCTCAGGCAGAACCACCATTACCCGTGCCTGCTCAATTTCATCGAGTTGCGAGACTGTCCGGGAGAGTTCCCCCTGAATGGCACGAATATAATTGGCCCGTTGCACAAAGTCGGAGATCCCGAAGTTCGGTTTGTCGAAAATCTCAAATCCAACACCTTCGCCCCGGGGGATGCCCTTGCCAGCGAGTTGCATTCGGAGCAGGTGAACCTTGTCAGCCGGGACATAGATCGAGCCGCCGGTGGCCTTGTAGGGGGTTTTGGTGTCGTCCAGTGCTGAAACAACGCGGGCGGCCTCGGTATCCGAGAGTTTGCCGTAGAGGAGCGCGTAATCGGCCCGGCCGGACCACGCCATCAGGGCTATGACACCCCCTATGACGACGCTGGACGCCAGAACAAGGCTGATACGCTGGTTCAGGCCGAGCTGCTTCCAGGTTGCCAGGAGCTGGGATCCGAGCTGTGACAGATTGCGGTTCATGGGTTAAAAATGTTCAAACCTGCATCCGCATCAGTTCCTGATAGGATTCCAGGAGGCGATTGCGGACTTCCACCATCAGTTGAAAAGAGACGCTGGCCTCTTCCATGGCAATCATTGCCTGGTGGAGCGAGACGTTATTGCCTGCCTGGAGATCCTGAACGGTCTGGGAGGCGGTGCTCTGCTTGGCATTCACCTCTCCGACCATCTGGCTGAGGACGTTCGAGAAGGATGCCTCCCCGGCGGGCTTCGTTCCACCCGCCTGAATTCCCTGACTTGCCGTCAGATCCTGCAATTCCCCGGCCGGGATGAGACCGCCCGCCTTTGCCGGGCCGACAGCCGGAGGCAGTTGGGTCACATACTGGCGGATTGCGGAAAGGGGGTTCATCTATTAGGGGCGGGCCGGTGTTCAGCGTTTTCCGATGGACATGGTGAGTGTGGCCAGTTGCCGGCTGTTCTTGATTACAGCCAGGTTGGCCTCAAAAGTGCGGGAGGCGACGATCATGTCCGCCATTTCCTCGTGGATGTTCACGTTTGGCAGTTGGAGCATTCCGTCAGCGTTCGCATGGGGATGGCCCGGCTGGTAAACAGTGCGTCCCGCTCTGGTATCGGGTTTTACCTCGCGGACTGTGGGCCCGTTGCCCTCCACTTCGTTCGGATTGGCGAATGCGCCTCTCAGCGCCGATTCGAAGGCCACCTGCTGCCGTTGGTAGGGTTTGCCATCCAGCCCGCGGGTGGTGTTTGCATTGGCGATGTTCTGGGTGATGACCTCCAGACGCAACCTTTCGGCGTTCAGCGCCGCCACCGTGCTGGTGGCCCCTGTTAGTAAGTTCAGCATGATCGTCAGGCCTTTCCGGTGATGGCCAGGCGCAGTTTAAGCAGCGCACCACTCACCATCTGGATTTCAAACCCGTGCTGCAGAGTGTTTTGGGACAGGTTCAGCATCTCATCCTCCAACCTTACCGTGTTGCCATCCCGAGTGGAGGCCACGGCATTCATGTCCTCCATGAGGGTCGGTTGAACCCGTGCGAGATCGACTCCGCCGTCACTTTTGATCGCTTTGGCGAACTCCGCCTGAAAGCTTGGGTTCAAATCCACGCGGCGGTAGTTGGGTGTTTCGAGATTGGCGAGGTTCTGTGCGATGGCCGAATGCCGCAGCACTGTGGCATCGAGCATCTTTTTTGCCCCCGCATATCCCGCCTGATTAAATATCGCGTCGACCATTTTGGTTCTCTGGCTACTGCAGAGCAGCGGGAGTGCCAACCTTGGTGCAGACAACAGAATATCAATTTGTAGGTGAAAATCCGGTTGGGTGGGAAAAACTTTCCCACCCCCACAACCGGGGCGGCAAATGTTGACAGAAAAGGGGTCAGTTCTCACTTTTGACAGTTACTGTCAAAAGTGAGGACTGACCCCTTTCTAAGGGGAGGGAGGACTAACTTATGATGACACGGTCGATGTCGAGGAGGGAGGTGACGCGGCCTTTGACTTTTGCCATGCCGGTCAGGTATTCGGTGTCGAGCTGGGTGCCGAAATCGGGGGTTTCCTCAAGATCACCGGCTACGATATTGAGGACTTCCTCAACGGCATCCACGATGAGGCCCATTTGGATGGTGATGTTCTGCGGGGTTCGAACCTGGACCACAACGATGCAGGTGCGTTCGGTGGTCTCGCAGTTTGGAAAGCCGAAGCGGATGCGCAGATCGACAACCGGGATGATTTTGCCACGCAGGTTGATCACGCCTTTTATGTATGCGGGCATCTGCGGGACCGAGGTGATATCCACCATCCGGATGATTTCACGGATTTTGAGAACATCGATCCCGTAGGATTCATTGCCCAGGAGGAAGCTGAGGTATTTGCCCGCAGTGGGGTGCGTGGAGGATTCGGTGGGGGTGATAATGGCGGTGGACATGTTTTTGCTTCCGAGGCTATGGGGTTTGGTGGCTATTCCTGAAGGCTGGCGGAATCTTTCAGGGCGACGAGTGAATTGACATCCAGAATGAGGCCGACGCGACCGTCGCCAAGGATTGCGGCCCCGGTGAGTCCCCGGGAGTTCTTGAAGGTTTCTCCGAGACCCTTGATGACGACCTCCTGTTTGGCCAAGAGCCGATCCACAAGAAGGCAGCGGTCCTGACCTTCGGACTGGACCACGATGACAATGGCCTGGGTGGGGTCGGTGGTATCAGGTTGAAGATTGAAATACTGGTGCAGGCGGAGCAGTGGGCGGATCTGGCCCCTGACCGTCACCATCTCGCCCCGGCCACAGACGCTGGAGATCATGTCGGCGGTTGGTCGGAATGATTCGCGGACGGAGAGGGTGGGGAGGATGAACCGCTCGCGGCCGACGCTGACCAGAAGGCCATCGATGATGGCAAGGGTCAACGGGAGGTAGATGGTGAAGGTGGATCCGCGTTGCGGGACGGATTCGATTTCGATTTTTCCCCGGAGCTTGTCGACGTTTCGCTTGACGACATCCATGCCGACTCCCCGACCCGAAATGTCGGTGATGGATTCAGCAGTGGAGAAGCCCGGAGCAAACAGAAGGGCAAATATTTCCTTTTCAGTGAGTTCCGCGTTTGGCTCGATAATGCCCCGCTCGCGGGCCTTGGCCAATACGCGTTCGGCATTGATGCCCGCGCCGTCATCCGTGATTTCGATGACCACATTGCCCCCTTCATGGCGGGCGCGGAGGCGTATCTCACCCCGGGCGGGCTTGCCCCGTGCCACACGGACCTCAGGTTTCTCAATTCCATGATCCACGGAGTTCCGGATCATATGGACGAGGGGGTCGCTAAGTTCCTCGATGATATTGCGGTCGAGTTCGGTTTCCTCGCCGCTGAGGCGCAGTTCGACCAGTTTGCCAGCCTTTGCGGAGAGATCGCGGACGAGGCGGGTCATCTTGTGGAACGTGGAGCGGATGGGAACCATCCGAAGGGACATGCTGATTCGCTGAAGATCGTTTGAGATGCGGCGGAGGTGGCTAAGGTTTCGGGCCAGTTGCTGGCTTTCCAGTTTGGCAAGGGCGGGATCCTCCAATACCTGGGCCTGTGCGACAACCATCTCACCGACCAGATCAATCAGGCTGTCGAGCTTTCCGGTATCGACTTTGACAGACCCCCTGATGGAGCGCTGTTCCGGGGCCTCCTGTTCGGCGGCGGAATCGTTCCTCTTTTCGGGGTGGGGCTCTGGGGAGGGCAATTCAGAGTTTGTCTCAGGGGTAATCTGGGCGCTGGAGGAGGTGGTGGATCCGGATTCCTGATCCGGTTCCCCGGAACCTCCCTGGACGACATCTGTGATGCGGGCAACCAGGGCCGCAATCGGCATGCTGATCGGGTGTGGCGGTTCGCTGCCCTCGACCTGACGTTCAACAGCGGCCATGAATTTCTTCAGGGCGTCGGCTCCGGCGAGGATGACGTCGATGTGATCCGAGGTGATGTCGAGTTTGTGCTGGCGGGCGAGTTCGAGGAGGGATTCCAGCTCATGAGCCAGACGGTTCATGGGGCCAAGGTTGAGAAATCCGGAGCCGCCCTTGAGGCTGTGAAAGCCCCGAAAGATGGAGTGGAGTGTGTGCTCGTCCTTCGGTTTGTCCTCGAGGGAAAGGACACCCATCTCGATTTCCTGAAGGTGCTCACGGGCTTCCCCAATAAATTCGCGGAGAAGATCGGCGTTCTCAGCCAGATCCAGAGAGACAGGTAGAGGCTCGACTGATGGGAGGGTTTCGGGGGCCGGGTTGGGAACCTGGGTGGAGGCAACGACTGTGAAGATGGGTGGGAACGGGGGCAGGGGGAGTTCCGCAGACGTCTGGAGGGCACGCTGCATCCACTGGTTCCAGGTTGAGAGGCGTGCCAGGCAGTCTGTGGAGAAGAACCCCTCCTCAAGGGCGGCATCGACCCATTTTCTAGCGAGGCCAACGGCCTGGGCAATGGGCTCCGGAACTGGCTGGGTGGAGAAACTGTCCTCAATTTCAGAGAGCAGGCTGTTGATGGGTAGGAGGCCGTCATCCTTCCCCGGTTGGGTGAAGACCATCTCCATGGCCAGTTTTTCGATCCGGCAGGAGACCTCCATATAATTGGTGGTTGTCATTTGGCAAATTCCATACGTTCCCGTGGGCGGCTACCCCGCCCTTTCTCTATTTCGGCTGGAGGCAGGGAATCTTGAGGATGAATCACATGCTGACCGCCGAAGTTCGGGCGGCGAAGCGTTCAATGCGGGAGGCGATTTGGGTGAGCGGGAGGACGGATTGGGCAGCACCGAGGCGGATAGCTTCGCGGGGCATGCCGAAGACGACGCAACTTTGCTCATCCTGGGCGATGGTTTCCGCGCCATTCTGGAGGAGGGAGAGAAGCCCCGTGGCTCCATCCGAACCCATGCCGGTGAGGAGGATTCCGAGAGAATACGGGGCGGCACCCGCTTTGACGGCGGATTCAAACATCACATCGACGGCAGGTCTTTGGTAGTGAATTCTCGGTCCTTCCGAGAGTTGGACCTCGTAGCCCGCACCCCTTGGTTTGAGGACGACGTGGTAGCCGCCGGGGGCGACCAGGGCGAGGCCGGGGGTGATGCGGTCACCGTTGCGGGCTTCGCGCACTTCAAAAGCGCAGAGGGAGTCCAGACGGTTGGCAAAAGCCAGAGAAAACTGGGCCGGGATATGCTGGACGATGCAAATTCCCGGGATATCCGGGCCCAGGCTTGTGAGAACGGTTTTCAGGGCCTCGGTGCCGCCTGTGGAGGCTCCCATTAGGATGATCTGGCGTGAGGAACGGTCCCGCGGGGGGAGTCGGGGGGCAACCGGGGCTGGTGGTGGCTGAGGGGCGGACGGAGGGCGCAGCCTTGCCTTCGAGGCGGCTCTCACAACCTCAGCGAGGCGGCAGCCATCCTCATAGGTGGAATTCGATCCAGAGGGCTTCTCGAGGACCTCGACCGCACCTGACTGCAGGGCCTCGAGCGCCTTTGAGGAACCTGCGGCCGTGAGGGAACTCATGATCACCACCGGGATGGGGCGGTGTTTCATAAGAAGCTTCAGGAAGGTGATCCCGTCCATCCTCGGCATCTCGATGTCAAGGGTGATGACATCCGGATTGAGGCTGAGGATCTTGTCGCGGGCGGCGTAGGGATCGACCGCCGTGGCTACGACTTCGATATCCAGATGCTGGCTGAGACTCTGGGTGAGGGCCCGACGTACCAGGGCTGAATCATCGACGATGAGCACTCGGATGCGTTTCATGTGGATGCGGAGCCAAAATTAAGCAGTCCCTTGACATCTTCCAGCGCCTCGAACGTTTGGAGCATGTAGTGGGGCAGCGCTTCCGGCTGGATGTTCAGGATCTCAAGGGCTTCTGCGCGGCCGCGGAAGGCAAAGGCAAGGTGCCCATAGCCGTGGCCCATGAAGTAGGCGATCATGTTGCCCAGAAACACATAGGCGGCGAGGCGTTCATGGGGGTGCGCCTTGATGGGATCATGGTGAAACCAAACTCCGGCGACCAGGGGTGCGGAAAATTTCCAACGTGCCAGCATGCGTCCCCCGACCTCGGCGTGCTGGAAGCCGAGCAATTTTTTCTCGGCCTCAACCATCGGGATCATGGTTTGCTCGACATCACTGAGCAGGGTTGCATAGGTGTCCTCAAGGGCTCTTGCGAGGATGACCTTGCCGACATCATGGAGAAGGCCCGCGGTGAATGCCATGTTTGCGTCATCACCCAGGTCTGTGGCGATCGTTTTGGCGGCCAGAGCGGTGGCGACGGAATGTTTCCAAAGTTCTGAGGCTTCAAGGCCGTAGGCCTTCTGGGGTGGCATCAGTGTGCTGGCGGTGCTGATGACAAGCACCAGCTGGCAGACCTCCCTGAAGCCGAGGCGCAGAACGGCCTCGTGGAGATCGGTGGCCGGTGTGGCGGCGCCGAACATGACACTGTTGCAAAGTCGCATGACGTTGGCGGTGAGGCTGGGATCATGGGCGATGAGTGTGACGACCTGATCGGAATCGACTTCGTCCTTGCGAAGCAGTTCCAGCATCTGCGGCACCTGTTGAGGGAGCGGTGGTAGATATCCCACCTTGTTAATGAGGGCGTCTAGGGCGTCCATAATGAAACTTCGTCGGGCTGGCCTGAGATTTTCAACCTGATCGCACCGGTTGAAATGTGGAGGTTCATGGTGCGGTTGACCATTCCTCCCACCTGTGATGCGACCACCGAAAGGGAGTTGCGGGCCAGCAGTTCTGAGAAGGCATCGATATTCCGCTTGCCGATGTTGAAGAATCCGCTGCCATCCATGATCTGGGCACCTCCCGCAACCGTGATTTTAAGGCGCTGGCGCACGGCACCCAACTCGTATGCTGAGCGAAAGAGGAGGGGGGTGCCGGTATCGACAAACATGCAGGGCCGTGCAGCGGCTTTGGCGGGATCGATGGTGGAATCAGGCAGCATGATGTGCAGGAGACCTGCAACGCGCACCACGGGATCGTAGATGCTGATGCCCAGGCAGGAACCGAGCGAGTAGGTGGTCAGGACCAGATTGGGGTTGTTGGAGACGGCCATGTCGCCAACACCCACCACCAGTTTGTGCTCGAAGCCTATGAGTTGTGGTGCGCCCATGATGGTTCAGGCAAGTTGGTAATAGCTGGGCCGGAGACAGCGCAGCGGCACGGAGAGGCCGGTGAGGCTCTCGGAGTGACCCGTCAGGAGGTAGCCCCCCGGGACCAGAAACCGGCAGAGCTGGCGCACCAGCTTCTCCTGTGTCTCCCGGTCAAAGTAAATCATGACGTTGCGGCAAAAAATGACCTGAAATTTGTCCTGGATGGTCAGTTGTCCGAGGAGGTTCTGCTGACGGAAGTTGATGCGCTCCCTGATCTGGCTTTTCACCTGATAATAGCCATCTGCATCGCCGAAGCCCCGCTTGAAGTATTTTCGCAACCATGCGTTGGGGATTGCCTCGATGCGGTCTCCTGCATAGACCCCCTGAGTGGCCTTGCCGAGGGCTTTGGTCGAAATATCAGTTGCCAGCACCCGCCAATCCCAACCGGAGATGGAGGGGAAGGATTCCTCGAGATAAAAGGCAATAGAGTAGGGTTCCTCTCCGGTGGCGCAGGCCGCACTCCAGACGCGGATGGGTTGCCGCGTTCCGCCAGTCATATCGGGAATGGCCCGTTCGGCGAGGAAACGGAAGTGGTCCTCCTCCCTTAAGAAATGGGTGAAGTTGGTGGTAAGGGCATCGACGGCGTGGGTCAGTTCCTGTTCGTCGTTGCCGGTTTCGAGGTAATTGCAGTAATCCACGAGGGTGGGAAGCGCAAGGGCACGCTGGCGCTTGCCCAGACGGGCGCGAATGAGTGACTCCTTGCAAGGTTGAAGCCGGATGTGCGCCCTTTCATAGATCAGGGAGATGACAAATTCGATGGCTTGCTGGTCGTCAGAGATTCGGCGCATGTTGTGGCTTTTTGTAGGTGCCGGACTCCGGCCGCCCGGGACTTGCCGGGGCAGGCGTGATACTCGGGCAGGGGTGTTGTCTCAAGGTGAAAATCATACCATGCCCTCAAGAATTGCAGGAAGACGCTCCAGACTGCGGCGCAGGTTGGCCCGTGCGATTTCCTGCTCCTCCTTTGAATTTCCAGGGAAAAGAAACTTCCATCCGGGGGCCTCGGCCCAGGCCTCGCCGGTGATCGGGGAGGTGTTTCCGCTGTGGCCAATGCCTGCCTGGCGGACGAGCAGGTCAGCGACCTGAACTGCTGCGACATAGCGCTGGTGGGTCTTTGCCTTGTCGGGATTGTGATGGTAGCGGGCAGCCTGAACGGCGGATTCGGGCAGGTTGTGGTAGCGCAGGTAGAGTGCTCCAAGTTCGCAGTGGGTCATGCCGAGCAGTTCCTCTTCCACTGCCAGCAGATCCTCACCCTCCCTCGGCACCAGATAGATCGCTTCAAAATGGGCTGGAAAAACGGCTGCCATCGCAATCTTGCCCACATCATGGAGCAATCCAGCCACATAATCGGTCTCATCCTGGGAGGATTGGACATCTCCCATGATCTCGGGAGTCAGGATGGCGGTGCCGACGCAGTGCTGCCAGAAGGCGTGCCACGGGAAGCTGTCTTTTCCGGCGAATCTCTGGAGATCCTCGACGACCGGGGTGACCATCGCAAGCTGGCGGACCTGTCTTACGCCCAGATAGAAAACGGCCTCCTCAATGCTTGTCACGGGGAGGGTGAGACCAAAGTAGACAGAGTTGACCAGACGCAGCAGGCGGGTGGTCATACTGGGGTCCCGGCGGATGACATCGGCCACCTGTGATGTGAAGCATTGTTCGGCGTTGACGAGTTCGCGCAGGACGCGGTCGATGCTCCCCAGAGAAGGGAGCCGGGCGCAGTTGTGTAATTGCAGCTCAATCTGGGCGCTGTTTAGTCGGGCCAGGGCAGTTGGTCTGGTCAATACTTCCATATCCTGCACCCATATCGGCAGCTTACGGGAAGACTTGAATTCATTGGGGGTCTTTTTCAGGGAAAACAATTTAAGTTTTCTTCCAAGTGGTCGATGTAGGGGCTGAGATGATTCAGGAATTTGATGAATTGATAAAATCCGCGGTTTGCGAGGTGTTCCAAACCATGCTCAACATGAACATGGAGACGAAACCCTTCGACACAGCCATAGCAGCCAACGGCGAATCTCATGTGGCAGGTGCCGTGGGGTTCATCGGCAGGCTGACCGGCGTTGTTTACATCCACGCCAGTGAGCCGTTTGCCCGGCGAATCACCACCACCCTGCTGGGGCTTTCTCCCGAGGAAGTCCAGGGGCAGGAAATGGTGAACGATGCCATGGGTGAGATGGCCAACATGATCGTGGGCCACATGAAGTCAAGGCTTGCCGATCGTGGCATGCCGTGTGTTCTCACGATTCCCTCCGTTGTGAGGGGCACCAATTTTAGTATTGAGGCGGTCAGCTCCACCAAGGGTAGTCTCCACATGTTCAGCTGCCGGGAGCAATACCTGTTCGTCGAATTTCTCATGAAACCCACAAAGGCTGAAGCCTAGCAAATAGCGTATGGGACCAAAGATTCTAACTGTTGACGATAGCAAGACCATCCGGATGATCGTTGCCCGGGCGTTCCGCCCCTTTGCCTGCGAGATTCTGGAAGCAGCGGATGGGGTTGAGGGGTTGGCTGTTGTAAAACGTGAAAAGCCGGACATCATCATTCTGGATTTCACAATGCCGATCATGGACGGGGTGGAGATGCTCACCAAGCTCAAGTCTGATGCGGAGGCCCGCACCATACCTGTTGTGATGCTGACCGCCGAGTCTGGCCGGGAAAATGTGCTGCGGATCGCCAAGCTGGGGGTGCGTGACTACCTGATCAAGCCGTTCAAGGAGGATCTGATTGTGGAGCGCGTCGGGCGCATCATCGATCTGAAGGCCCGCACGGAAGTGCAGGCCAAGGCCAAGCGGTATGACGATCCCCTGCATGTGCTCGTGGTGGATGATAAACCCGCCATTCTGGACCAGATCACCTCTGGATTCACCGATACGAAGTGGACGGTTCATGGCCTGGCCCAGGCGGGGCAGGCGGTTGATTATTGCAGTCAGCGTTTACCGGATGTCATCCTCGTCAGCCTTTCTTTGCCTGAAAACTCCGGTTACATGCTGTTCCAGATGTTCCGGGCCAGTGTAAAAACGAAAGGTCTCCCGATTCTGGCGATGGCAGTAAAGACGGCAACTGAGGAGCATGCCCGGGCGCAGCAGTTCGGGTTCACCGGGATCATCACCAAGCCGATCGATGTTGAGGATTTGAAGCACAAGATCACCCGGGCGCTGAATCTGGACACCTCCTACAGATATTTTGAGCGCCGGGACGGCCTTCTGGTCATGAGCCTGCCGGCAAACTTCAGTCCGGCTGTCGCAAATGATGTTTCGACGCACCTTCGCGCCAAGGTTTGCGAAGCTGTGGATTCGGGTATCAACCGCCTTGTCATCAACATGGGTCAGTTGCGGTCGGCGGATGTGAATCTTATCAAGCTCGGGTTGGGTGCAATCCAGTTGTGTCAGGAGTTGGACATGAAGTTCATCCTGATCGGGTCTGATGTGGTGTGCAGTGAGTGCAAGAACTACGAGGAAACGAAAGACTGGCAGTTTGTGGCAACCTTCGAGGAGGCGATCGGAGTGCTCAATGCAAAGACTCCCACGCTTGTCTGACTTTCTTGTGGCGGTGGTTCTGGCCGGCTGCGCCGGGGCCACCGCTGCTGCTGTGGGGAACGGCTACCTTCCATGGCTTGGCCCACCGGCGCTCCGCTTTGCCAGACCGGTTGTCCCCTCCACCACCCCGCTGCTTCCCCCGCTTCAGATGACCAATCCGGTCATTCCCAAGAGCGGCCGGGAGCAACCCATCCTACCCCTTTCGGTAGATACGCCAGGACCCGGGGAGGGCTTCTCAATGCCTGATTTTCTGTCCCTTCCAACCCAACAGGAGGGAGTTGTGCCCGGTCAGGAAGTGGGTGGTGCGCGTCCGGCGAGAAATCTGCTGACGCCCGACAATGTTCTGATGCTTCTTCGTGCCTCCGGCACCAACGCAGGTTCCAGCACAGTGGTGCTTCCGGCGTTTATTCCACCAGCCCAGACCCGGGCGCCCTCAAGCAGTTCGAGCTACCGTTCGGCACCCGTTCCACGATGAAGGCAGCCATCCAGCAAGATTCAGCAGGTCAGCCGGCTGTTCGCAGCGGCGAAGGGGCATCTGCCAACCCGACCCGGAGGGGTGTGGGGAGGAGTTACTGGGGGTCAATTCTGGTGTTCTGCCTGTTGATCCCAGTTGTGGCGATGGCGGATGGGGCGGCTCCGGTGAAGGCGAATGCGGAGGTTGATACCACAAACAGTCTTGTGGCCGGGGTTCTTGCCCATTCACAGGGACGGTTTGGAACAACAAACCTGATGGCTGCTGCCGGGGGGGACATCCAGGCGAAGGCGCGACAGATGTTGAGGGAGCGCCTTGAGATGGGGCGAAAGCAGAGGGAGAACAAGCTCTACAATGAGGCGCGTTTAAATCTGGCCGGGGTCATGGAGGAGGATGCGCCACAGGAGATATGGAAATCGGCACTGATTGAATTGGCCCTGCTGGCACAGGACGAGGGGGATTTGGGCAAGGCTCAACAGGTGTATGCACAATATGTGTCCCGCTGGCCGCAGGATCCGAATGTGCCGGAGTTGCTCCTTCGTCAGGGGTTGATCTTCCGCGAGATGGGACTCACCCAGGCAGCAGTGTCCAAGTTTTATGCAGTCATGACGAGCGCACTTGTGGTTCAGGGGGATCGTCTGGAGCATTACCAACGGTTGGTTCTGCAGGCGCAGGTGGAGATTGCGGAAACCCAATATCTGGCCGGCAAGTTTGCCCCGGCGCGGGAGTCGTTGGCACGGTTATTGAAACAGAATGCGCCCATGCTGAACCGCTCCCAGGTGCAGATCAAGCTGGTGCGATGCCTTGGGGAGTTGAAGCTTTTGGAAGAGTTGGTGGTGCAGGGGTTGGATTATCTGAAGCATTTTCCAGAGGCGGATGAGAGCCTGGAGATTCGTTTCCTTGTGGGTGCGGCGATGAAGGATCTGGGCAGAAAGGAGGATTCCATCCGTCAGGTACAACTTCTGCTGGAGCAGCAGGGTGGAAACCCGGCAACAGCTGCTTATTGGAAGCACAAAGCCGGTAACGACATTGCCAACCAACTTTACAAAGAGGGCGATTATCTCCAAGCTCTGGACATATACCTCGCTCTGAGTGCGTTGGGATCGACACCGGAATGGCAATGCCCCGTGTTTTATCAGGTGGGTCTGATTTATGAGCGGCTGGAGCAGCCGGCGAAAGCGGTGGAAACCTATCAAAAGATTTTGGATCGTGAAAAGGAAATTGGCAGTGGGGCGAAGGCCAGTCTGAAGACCGTGCTGGACATGGCGCGGTGGCGCGCCCGGTTTTTGGGTTGGCAGGTGAAGGCTGAAGAGGCCCGGCAGAGCCTGAGCGATTCAGCTGAGGATCCCAAGTTTGCCACCACAACCCCCAAGCCTTAATCCTGATTTTTGCAGTAACAATATGACAAATCCCATTGAATCAGATCCCGCACGGACACTGGCCGCAAGCCTTACGGCGCATTTGCAGTGGTGCTACCGTGCTCTGGAAATGGTCACCCGGGAGAATGCGGAGCTTGCGACCGGCTGCGAGCCAGCCTGGGAATCCTTTCGCGAGAAAAGAAAAGACTTGCTGACGGAGCTTGATACTCTGGTAAAGTGCCTTCGAACACACCGTCTGGCATGGGGTCGGTTGACCCCTGAAGAGCGGGCCCGAGATATTCAGGTGCCTGCCTTGCTGCGCTCGAACACGGACCTGATCATGAGGATTGTTTTGCTGGATCGTGAAAATGAACAACTATTGCTGCGTCGCGGCCTCCTGCCGCCAGTCCATCTGCCGCCAGCCAACCGGCAGCGGCCCCATTTCGTGACGGAACTCTACCGGCGGACCCAGACCGGTTAATCCCAACCATGCCCATAGAGAAAATCATCGTTCTGGAAGATGACCTGATCGTCCGAAAAAATCTGGAGCAGCAGCTTCGGCAGCGGCGGTATGACGTTGCCTCCGCCTCCACCATTGCCGCCGCCCAGGAATACCTGGCCAAAGACAATTTCGACCTGATTTTCCTCGATGTCCGCCTGCCCGATGGGGAGGGGACCGATCTTCTGAAGTTGCTTCAAGCCCGTCCGCAGAAACCGCTGGCAGTGATGATCACCGGTTTCGGTTCTGTTGAATCTGCCGTGGAATGTATGCGCAACGGGGCTTTTGACTACCTGATCAAGCCCTTTTCGACCGAGCAGATCGACATCGTTCTGAAAAAGGCTGAGTCCTTCACCCGGATTTTGAAGGTCAACCAGTTCCTTAGCCAGGAGGAGGCCAGCGCTGGCGGGGAGTTGCTCGGGCGCAGCCCCGCGATGGAGAACCTTCGCCAGCTCATCCGCAAGGTGGGCCGGACCCAGGCGACTGTTCTGATTCAGGGGGAAAGTGGCACCGGCAAGGAAGTGGTGGCCCGGTCTCTCTATCTGGAAAGTCCCCGTGCGGATGCGCCGTTCATCAAGATCAACTGTGCCGCCGTCCCGGAGAACCTGATTGAGAGTGAATTTTTTGGACATGAAAAAGGGGCCTTTACCGGGGCGATGAACAAGCGGGAGGGCAGGTTCGAGCTGGCCCACGGAGGGACGATTCTGCTGGATGAAATCAGTGAGATTTCCCCCAGTGTTCAGGCCAAGTTGCTACGGGTTTTGCAGGAGCGGGAGTTTGAGCGGGTGGGAGGGAGCCGCACGCTCAAGGTGGATGTGCGGGTCATCGCGACCACAAACCGCCAGTTGGAGCAAAGTGTGGAGAAGAAGGAATTCCGGCAGGACCTGTTTTTCCGGCTCAACGTGGTTCCCATATCTGTTCCGCCCCTGCGAGACCGGCGTGAGGACATCCCCTGTCTGGCCGAGAGTTTTGTGGGCCGGTTTGCCCGGAAGCATGGTGTTGGACCCCGAAGTATTTCTGCTGAGAGCCTTGATCTTCTGCAGCGGCACCCCTGGCCCGGGAATGTGCGGGAACTTCAGAATGTGATTGAGCGGGCCGTGATCCTCTCAACGGATTCGCCCGTTTTGGATCCGGAACATTTCGGCCTTGCCCTGCCCCCCGCTCCACATCCCCATGCGGCTCCGATTGTGGCTGTTCCTGTGGGGGTGGTGATCGAATCGGCCAGTCCGCCGGCATCAGTCACTGTGCCGGTGGCCCCGCCTGCCGTGGCAGCCGCGCCATCCACCCAACCGTTTCCAAGTCTTTCGGAACTGGAGCAGCGGCATATCCTTGCGTCGTTGGAAAAGACGGGAAACAACCGCACCCAGGCGGCCCGGTTGCTGGGGATCAGCATTCGGACGCTGCGCAACAAGCTTCAGGAATACAAGGCAAACGGAGCCCCTGTCGAGGGACTCGAGGATGTTGCCGAGGGGGAGTAGGACACTCCCCGCAATCGGTTGGGAAAGCCTGACGTCCCGGGATCAGGCGTGAGTCTTGAAGGCCTTGCGAAGGACTTCAATGCTCTTCGGCACTGCCACATCCGGGTTTTCCTTACCCTCAAACTCCAGGGAGACATACCCCGAGTAGCCGGCCTTCTCGAAGATTTTGGCGATCCTCGGGTAATCCAGATCGAGCGTATACCACTCACCGCCGCCGTAATAGGTTTTGGCCTGGACGTAAACCGCCCTGGGGGCAACCTTTTCGAGCTTGTCGTAGGGGTTTTCCATGTAGTTGCCGGTATCCACCAGGGCACCCAGCCACGGGGATTGAATGGCATTAAGCAGGCGGAGGTGGCCCTCCGGAGTGCGGCTTAGCCCCCAATGATTCTCCAAGGCGAGTATCACGCCACACTGCTCGGCCTTTGGCAGGCATTTTTCGATCGATTCGATGCACCAGGCAAATCCTTCATCCTCCTGATGGCCGGGGAGGACCGGTTCAATTCCGCGGGCCTTCATCAGATCGTCAAAATCCTTGATCGTATTCCAGCGGCCGGAGTTGAGGCGGATGGAGGGAATGCCCAGCTCGTAGGCGATTTCGATGCACTTGATGGTGTGGTCGATCTGTTTTTGCCGTTCAGCGGGATCCGCCTGGACAAAGTTCTGGTGGGTCGAGAGGCAGACGAGATCAATCCCGGCCCTGAAGGCATGGCGCTTCAGTTTTTGAAAGTAGGAGCGGTGCTCCGGAGTCAGTGGTTCCTTTTCGGGCACATCCATCTGGCGGTGCAGGACGTCCACACCCTCAACACCGATGGTTGCAGCCTTGTCGATGACCGTCTCGATCGAGACTTTTTCGGTCTTGAAGTGCCAGTAGGAGTAGGAGGCGATTCCGAGTTTGATCCGCTTGTGCGGGGCGGGTTTGGATTTCGCGTCGGCCGCCGGCAGTTGGGATGCCATAGCCAGAGCACCGGAGGCGGCGGCCCCGGCAAGGAAAGAGCGTCGATTCATCATCCGGGGAGGTTGAACGAGGAGGGCGCAGCTGTCAAAAGGGAAGATGGAGCTGCATGCAATCGGCCGATTCCGGGTGCGGTGTGCGGTGCGTTCTGCATGAGGGAGGCCGGACCTTGACTTGGCTGGTTGGTTGGATTCTATTTTGTGTGTGAAACTTCTTGTTCGACTTGTCTTCAGCGTGGTGTCGCTGTGTTCTGTTCTGGCAGAATCACCGGTGGCTGGTGGTGGCGTTGCGACCAGCCTTTCGACGGGAGCCACTCAGAAGCCGGGGGTGCAGGTGGGCGGGGCGCTGGCTCCAACCCTGAAGTCGAAGAAGTTTTCACAGGTTCCCAAAAAGATGTTTCAGGCGATAAACCCCTTTGCACCCGTCAAAGCGGAGGCGAAGCAGTCGGTGCCAGGGGTGAGTTCCCGTTCATGGCCCGAGATCACGGGGTGGAATCCGGGTCAATCCCAGTTTGCGAGCGAGGTATCGCATGAATCCCGGGCGGTGCTCGTCAGTGTGAGCAAGGCTTCCAGTCGGTAGATTGGAGTGGGGATCGCCGCCAGTCTGTGGTTATTGCTCCGCGCAAAAAATAAGGACTGGCTCCCTCGCGGGAAGTCAGTCCTTTGACTTTTAGCCGGGTGATTCACAACCCCGGGCCCCGGCCCGGTTGGAATTCCCTGCAAAGTGGGGCCGGTCAGCTCTGGGCGGCCGGGAACTGGGATATCGCCTTCATGTATTGCGCACGCTCGAAGGCGCTGGGTTCGGCACATTTGCGCTGGCTCAAGCTGCCCTTGAGTTGCGAGACGGATGAATATTCGTGCTCCTCCATCCAGGCAACCAGGTCGCGTTCAATCACGGAGATCTGACGTGCGCCGTGGCGGATGAGGGTGGAACAGAGCATGGTGGCATCGGCCCCGGCCATGAGCATCTTGAGGACGTCGGAGGCGCGGTGGATGCCGCTTGTTGCGGCGAGGCTGGCCTGCAGTTTGCCATGAAGCAGGGCGATCCAGCGGAGCGGCACGCGCATTGCCATGGGAGTGCTGAGGAGGATGTTGGGTTTGACCTCAAGGCTCTCGAGGTCGATATCCGGCTGATAGAAGCGGTTGAACAGGACGAGCCCGTTGGCACCGGCTTTATCCAGGCGGCTGGCCATGTTGGCAAAGTTCGTAAAGAACGGGCTCAACTTGACGGCCACCGGAATGGTGACGGAGGACTTCACCGAGGTCAGGATGTCCAGATAGGTCTGCTCGATCTGAGCCGAGGTGAGGCTCATGTCGGTGGGGATGTAATAGATGTTCAACTCCAGGGCATCGGCTCCGGCCTGCTGGATGGCCTTCGCATATTGGGTCCACCCACCGGCTGAGGAGCCGTTGAGGCTGGCGATGATGGGGATCCTGGTGGCGGCCTTGGCCTTGGCGATATGGGCGAGGTATTCCTCCGGGCCGAGCCGGAAATCGGAGGCATCCGGGAAGTAGCTGAGGGCCTCGGCGAAGCTGTTTGTGCCCTGCTCCATATTCTGGTCCAGTTCCTTGCTATCCTGGCGGAGCTGTTCCTCGAAAAGGGAATAGAGCACAACTGCCGGAGCGCCGGCATCCTCCATTTCCTTGATGGTGTCGATTTCCTCCGACATGGGGGAGGCAGCCGGGAGCAGCGGTGTTCGGAGTGGCAGGCCGAGGTATGTTGTAGAAAGATCCATAAGACTGATATTTTGGTAGGTTAAAAGTGTGTTTGCCGGTTCCCGGCCCATCCCCGCTGCTGCGGGGAGGGCTGGAAACCTGTTGCAGTTTATGGCTGTTGATCCACCGACGCGGCGGGTTTGGCAGGTGTTGCGGCTGGCGCGCTGGCATCCCGTCCGGCGAGGAACTGGTAATGGCGCCAGCGGCGGTCCGCGTCCTGTTGTGCCTGCGCGAAGAAGCGTTTTGCGTCCTCCGGCTTGCTCTTGGTGAGCATCTTGAACCGGTTTTCGGACATGAGATAGTCCTGAACCTTGCCCTTCGGTGCGGCGGAATCGAGCTGGAGCGGGTTTTCACCGCGGTCCGCCCGGCGCGGGTCGAAGCGGTAGAGGAGCCACTGGCCGGATTCGACCGCGAGCTTCTGCTGCTTCGCGCCGACACCCGCGTCAAGATTGATGCCGTGGGCGATGCAATGGCTGTAGGCGATGATGAGGGAGGGTCCGGGGTAGGATTCCGCCTCGAGGAAGGCCTTGAGGGTGTGTTCATCCTTGTAACCCATGGCGACGCTGGCCACGTAGATGTGGCCGTAGGTCATGGCGATCAGGCCAAGATCCTTCTTGCCACCGGGTTTGCCGCCGGCTGCGAATTTTGCCACAGCGCCGCGCGGGGTGGCCTTGGAGCATTGTCCGCCGGTGTTGGAATAGACCTCGGTGTCCATCACGAGGACGTTGACCTTGTGGCCGGTGGCGAGGACGTGGTCGAGGCCGCCGTAGCCGATGTCGTATGCCCAGCCGTCCCCGCCGAGGATCCAGACGCTCTTCTTCACCAGCTTGTCGGCGAGGGTGAGGAGGAGTCGGGCCTCAGCCGTGGTCTGGCCCACGAGTTTCGACTTGAGGGCGGCAACGCGTTCGCGCTGCTCATAAATCCCGGCCTCATCCGACTGGTTGGCGGTGAGGATGCCATCCGCCAGATCCTGGCCGATGATTGCGCCCAGCTTGCGGACCAGTTCCAGGGCGAACTCAAACTGCTTGTCGAGAGAGACACGGAAACCGAGACCGAACTCCGCGTTGTCCTCGAAGAGGGAATTACACCAGGTCGGGCCGCGGCCGTCGTTATTTTTGGCGTAAGGTGTGGTGGGCAGGTTGCCGCCGTAGATGGAGGAGCAGCCGGTTGCATTGGCGATGACGGCGCGATCCCCATACAGCTGGGTGAGCAGCTTGATATAAGGGGTCTCGCCGCAACCTGAGCAGGCACCGGAGAACTCGAAGAGCGGCTGCATGATCTGCTGCTGGCGGAGTGATCCGAGCTTCAGTTTGCGCCGGTCGAACTCAGGCAGCTTGAGGAAGAAGTCCCAATTGGCGCGCTCCTGATCCCGCAGCGGGGCCTGCGGGCGCATATTGATGGCTTTGAGTTTGGCCTCGGTCTTGTTGCGGGCGGGGCACACCTCCACGCAGATGGTGCAGCCGGTGCAATCCTCGGCGGCGACCTGGAGGGACCACTTCATGCCCTTCCATTCCGGGGCGCGGGCATCGGTGGCCTTGAAGGTGGGCGGAGCGCCGACGAGATCCTTCGGCTCGTAAACCTTGGCTCGGATGGTGGCGTGCGGGCAGATGGCGACGCACTTCATGCATTGGATACAGACGGACTCATCCCACACGGGGATGTCCATCGCCAGATTCCGCTTCTCATACTGGGCGGTGGCGGTGGGGAATGTGCCATCGCAGGAGAAGGCGCTGACGGGCAGCTCATCCCCCAATCCGGCGGCGAGCTTGCCGAGGACTGTGCGGACATATTCGGGGGCGTTCGAGGTGATGGCCGGCAGGAGATCGCCGGTGCCGTTGACCTTGGAGGTCAGGGAAACCTCGAACAGGTGCGCCAGTGTGTTGTCCACGGCCTGAAGGTTCATGCGGACGATGTCCTCGCCCTTCTTGCCGTAGGTCTTGCGGATGGATTCCTTGATGGCATCGATCGCCTCCTGTTTTGGCAGAACGCCGGAGAGGGCGAAGAAGCAGACCTGCATGATCGTGTTGATGCGCCCGCCCATGCCGCTTTCCCGGGCGACTTTGGTTGCATCGATCACATAGAACTTCACCTGCTTCTCGAGCATGGCCTTCTGCACCGGGGTTGGCAGGCGGGACCAGATCTCGTCGCGGGAGGAGGGGGTATTGAGGAGGAATGTGCCGCCCGGGACCAGGTTCTTCACCATGTCGTAGCGATCCAGGAAGCCCGGCAGATGGCAGGCCACAAAATTGGCCTTTGTGATCAGGTAGGTGGAGCGGATCTGCTGCGGGCCGAACCGCAGGTGGGAGACCGTCATGGACCCGGATTTCTTCGAATCGTAAACGAAGTAACCCTGGGCGAAGTTCGGAGTCTCCTCGCCGATGATCTTGATGGAGTTCTTGTTGGCACCGACTGTGCCGTCGGCACCCAGGCCGTAAAACATGGCCCGAATGACCGAGTCCGGTTCCGTTGAAAATGCATCATCCCAGGTCAGGCTGGTGTGGGTCACATCGTCGTTGATGCCGACCGTGAAGTGGTTCTTCGGAGTGGTGGAGGCCGCGTTTTCGAAGACGGACTTGACCATGGCCGGGGTGAATTCCTTGGAGGAAAGTCCATAGCGACCACAGAGGAGCTTGGGCATCGTCTTGATGCTGCCCCAACCCAGCGAAAGACCTTCGACAAGCGAAGTGACGATATCCTGATAGAGCGGCTCACCCGCAGCTCCGGGTTCCTTGGTGCGGTCCAGCACCGTCAGGGTCTTCAAAGAGGCCGGCAGTGCTTCCATGAACCGTTTGCCATCAAACGGCCTGTAGAGGCGCACCTTGAGGATGCCGATCTTCGAGCCTTTGGAGACAAGGTAATCCACGGCTTCGTGGGCGGCTTCGCAGCCTGAGCCCATCAGCACGACCACATTGTCGGCGTCCTTCGCCCCGACATAATCAAACAGGTGGTATTCGCGCCCGACCTGCTTCGTGAACTCATCCATGACCTGCTGGGTGATGTCGGCGCACTTGGCGTAGAAGGGGTTGCAGGTCTCGCGTGCCTGGAAGAAGGCGTCAGGGTTCTGGGCGGTGCCCCGGAGGACCGGGCTGTCCGGGGTCATCGCGCGGGAGCGATGCTCGGCGATGAGGTTGTCATCGATGAGTGCGGCCATGTCGGCCTTTGAAAGCACCTCGATTTTACAAACTTCATGGGATGTGCGGAACCCATCGAAGAAATGGATGAACGGGATGCGGGAGCGGAGGGATGCCGCCTGCGAGATCAGGGCCATGTCCATGGTTTCCTGAACGGAGGCTGCGGCCAGCATGCTCCAGCCGGTGGTCCGGCAGGCCATGACATCGCTGTGGTCGCCAAAAATCGAGAGGGCATGCGCCGCAACAGTGCGGGCGGTGACATGGAAGACGGTCGGCAGCAATTCGCCGGCGATCTTGAACATGTTGGGGATCATGAGCAGGAGCCCCTGGGAGGCGGTGAAGGTGGTGCTCAGTGTGCCGGTCTGCAGCGCTCCATGCACGGCGCCCACGGCACCGCCTTCGCTTTGCATCTCGACGATTGAGGGGATCGTGTCCCACAGGTTGCGCTTCCCTTCGGAAGCCCACTGGTCGCACCACTCGGCGATGGGGGATGATGGGGTGATGGGGTAGATGGCCATGACCTCGTTGAGCCTGTAGGCGACGTAGGCGGCGGCCTCGTTGCCATCAAGGGTCTTGAAGGTGGCGGTTTTTACCCCTCCCTGAGCCGCAGGGGCCAGAGGTGCCGTGGTGGATGACATAGGATCAGACATAGGCGAAGAGTTGGTTGACGTTTTTCGTGTTAAAACTTGATCAGATACTATCCAAAAAAATCCATTAACTATCCGGAACCAGCCCCGGTTTGAGGGCAGTCCTTTGTATTCCTTTCAGGACGACCAATGGCAATACAAAGGACCAACCTCTTTCGGGTATCCCCGCACGGTGATATTTTGCCCGTTCCAGCCCGGCTTCACTTCACAACGGTTGCCAAACTCTCACCCTTTTTTGTCCGGGGCATTGTCAAAAATGAGTGGCCGAAGCCTTGGAAGGTGTCCTCCCGGTGAGCAGGGGGGCGGGTCCAGGCAGGGCTTGAACCGCCTGCAAACCGGACCCCGCACGGGGGTGCCGGTTGCAGGGTGGCTTCGAGGGGGTGGACTCGATCCCCCTCGAAGCCCTGAATTGTCAGAGCTTGATCTCGGCGCGGAACTCCTGATTGGTGGCGTTCCGGCGGAGTTTGAAGCCGACCTTCTTGCTCACATGATGCATGGCGTGGTTTTCCGCCAGAATGGTGGCGGTGATCCGTTCGAGCTTCTCATCGCGGCCGATCTGGACGAGGCGCTTGAGCAGTTCAGTGCCCAGACCCTGGCCTTGGAATTTGTCGCTGACGATGAGGGAGAACTCGGCCTCATTGAGCCCGTGGGCCTTGCTGAGGCGGCCGACTCCGAGGATCTGGGATTCGCCCTCAGTCGTGGTTTTGGCTTCGGCCACGAGGGCAATCTCGCGATTGTAATCGTTGAAGCACATCCGGGTGAGCCGTTCATGGGCGATCCGCTGATCGAGCTTCAACTGGCTGAAGTAACGGTAGTAAACGCTTTCCTCAGAAAGGGTTGTATGGAATTTAACCAGCATCGGCTCATCCTCAGGGCGGATGGGGCGGACAGTGATTTGGGTGCCGCCCTTCGTCTTCCAGTTGGCGACGTATTGGCTTGGATAGGGGCGGATCGCCGGCTTTGGCAGGCGGGCCTCGGTCATGCCCTTGCCGTGGATCACCACCCGGGCATCCAGCGCGAGCAGGCGCTCAGGGGAGGCCAGCAGGGGGTTGATGTCGATTTCGGATATCCAGGGCTGCTCGACAACGAGCTGGCTGAACCGGACGAGCAACTCCTCCAGGGCGGCGATGTTCACCGGGTCGCGACCCCGCACGCCTTTGAGAGCCTCGAAAATGCGGGTCTGCTCGATCATGCGCCGGGCGAGGGTCCCGTTCAAGGGTGGCAGCGCGAGTGCGCGGTCCTTGTAAACCTCCACGAGCTGACCACCGGTGCCGAACAGCAGAACAGGGCCGAACTGGGCATCGAGACTGCTTCCGATGATGAGCTCGTAGCCATCCAGGCTAATCATCGGCTGGACGGTGACTCCAAGGAAGTGCTCCTTGCCGGCGTGTTTGGTGACGGCGGCTTCGATGGCCTTGTAGGCCTTGCGGACAGCGACAGCATTCTTAAGGTTCAACTGAACCCCGCCGACATCCGTCTTGTGGGTGATGGTTTCGGAATAGAGCTTGATGACGATCGGGTAGCCGATCTCTCCCGCCAGCTTGACCGCCATATCCTCGGTGGTCGCGATTCGGGTATCCACAGTGGGGATGCCGTAGGCGCTGAGGAGTTGCTTGGATTCGAATTCGGTCAGGATTGTCCGTCCCGCCTTGCGGGCGACCTGGATGATCGCCTCAGCCTTGGTCTTGGCGGAGGCATCCGCCTGATCCGCCATGAGGGCCGGAGTCTCATAAAGAGCCCGCAGGCTGAGGGTGTAGCGCCACATATAATAGAAGGCGCGGGCTGCGGTGTCGGGGTATTTATAGGTGGGAATACCGGCCTTGTTGAGGATGTCCTCACCCTTTTCCACTTCCTGGCCACCCATCCAGCAGGCGAGGAGCGGTTTGCCTGGCAGTTTGGCGTAGGGCTTCAGTTCCTCGGCGGTCGCCGTGGGGTCTGTCATCGCCTGCGGGGTCAGGATGACCAGCAACCCATCGCTTGCGGGATCTTCCGCCGCAATCTTGACGGCCTTGGCATAGCGGTCGGGGCCGGCATCGCCGAGAATGTCGATGGGGTTGTTATGGCTCCAGGCGGCTGGCAGGAACGTATTGAGCTGGGCAATGGTCTCCGCGGACGGTTCTGCGAGGGTGCCGCCGCTGCTGATCAGCATGTCGGTGGCGAGAACGCCCGGACCGCCCGCGTTGGTCACAAGGGTGAGCCTGGGTCCCTGGGTGCGCGGCTGCTTGGCAAGCACCTCGGCCATGTGGAACAACTCAGCGATCGTTTCAACCCGCAGCACACCCACCCGGCGGAAAGCTGCCTGCAGCACCTCATCGCTCCCGGTGAGGGATCCGGTGTGGGAGGCTGCCGCCTTGGCTGCGGCCTCGGTCCGGCCGACCTTGATGACAATGATGGGCTTTGTAAGGGCGACCTCCCGTGCGGCCGAAAGGAACGACCGGGCATCCCCGATGGACTCCATGTAGATTACAATGCTCTTGGTGTTGGGGTCATCGCCCAGATAGTAAATGAGATCACCCCAATCCACATCGAGCATGGATCCGATGGAGACGAATGAGCTGAAGCCGACATTTTCACGAAGGCTCCAGTCAAGAATGGCGGTGCAGAGAGCGCCGGACTGGCTGATGAAGCCTACATTGCCGGGACGGGCGATGGTGGTGGCGAAAGTGGCGTTCAGGCCGTTGGCGGGGTTCATCACGCCAAGGCAGTTCGGGCCGATGAGGCGCATGCCGCCCTTGCGGGCCTCCTCAAGCACCTGACGTTCGAGTTCGACACCGGCCGGGCCGACCTCTTTGAAACCTGCCGAAATGATCACGGCTCCTTTGACTCCGGCGGCGACACATTCCTTGATCAGTCCCGGCACGGAGGTGGCGGGGGTGGTGATGACAGCGAGGTCCACCTTCTCAGGAAGTGAACCGATGGAAGGATAAGCCTTGACGGAGAGAACGCTTGAGCGCTTGGGATTGACCGGGTAAACAACCCCGGCAAATCCGCCACGGCCGAGATTCTGGAATACGGTGCGGCCGACGCTGCCCACGTTTTCCGTGGCGCCGATGACGGCCACCGATTTGGGGCTGAAGATGGCATCGAGAGGATGAGGCCGGGTCTGGTGGAGAATGTCGTGGGCGTGTTCAACCCGTTGGGGCGTAGTGCTGTTTTGCATGTGAGTGCCTGTGTTATCGGTCAAAAACTGTTTTGTTTATTGTATAATCTGCTCCAAGCGTGCCGAAGTGGCCCCCACGCAACGCGGAGGTGCCTCATTTGCACCTTATCATTGTGGACTGCAAGCATTCGCAAGACTTCTCACGCCTTGCCAAATGCTCACCCTTTTTTGCCGTGGCCAGTGCAATTGCGGGAACATGCCATCGGATTCAGGTTGGCAGATGCCATTAGCGACAGTGGTATAGCATTAACGTGGCAAATCAGGCCAAACAACAAAAAAAGTAAATCAAATGACAAATATGGGAAAGCCCTAGCCACCGGGGGTGGTAATGTTGCATCAGGAACAGAAGCCGGGCGCCGAGGTCCGGCAGGCAGGTTCACTGAACGACAGATATGATTGCGACTCTTTCGAGCAAAAAAGATGACCGGCTGGGCCGGGTGCTGGAGCACGCCAGCGGCGACAAGCGCTTCAAGATTTTGGAAGCGCACATGAAGAAGCACCAGTTCAAACAGGATGCCCTGATTGAAATTCTGCACAAGGCGCAGGAGCTGTTCGGGTATCTGGAGGACGACCTGCTCCTGTTCATCGCGCATAAGCTCAAGCTCCCCACGAGCCGGGTTTATGGTGTGGCGACATTCTACCACTTTTTCACGCTCAAGCCGAAGGGGCGGCACACCTGTGTGGTGTGCATGGGGACGGCCTGCTATGTGAAAGGGGCGGACAAGCTTCTCGCGGCCGTTGAGGCCAGTGCCGGGATCAAGGCCGGGGAGACGACGGAGGACAACGAACTTTCATTGCTGACCGCGCGGTGCATCGGTGCGTGTGGAATCGCCCCGGCAGTTGTGTATGACGGAACCGTCACGCCCCGGCAGACGCCGGAAAGTGTGGTGGAACATGTGAAAGGATGGACTAGCCATGGTCATTGATGATTTGATGGAAATCGCCGCCAAAGAAAAGGCGGCCAGAAAGCCCTGGGTGGTTCGCTGCTGCATGGCGGCGGGTTGCATGTCCTCCAATTCCCGTGGGGTGAAAGAGGCGCTTGATCGGGCCGTGAAGGAGGCCGGGATGGAGTCGGAGGTGGAGGTGCGCGGAGTGGGTTGCATGAAGCTCTGCTGCCAGGGACCCCTGGTTCAGATCGACAACGAGAAGCCGGGTGCGACCGTGGAAGTGACCTCCGTGGATCATAGTCCGCTTTATGAAAAGGTCACTCCTGAGGACGCAGCTTCCCTGATAGGGACGCTCAAAGGCGGGAAGACGAGTGTTGAGAGCGCCGACCCGAACCAGCCATTTTTCACCGGACAGATGTCGATTGTTCTCGCGAACAGCGGCATCGTGGACCCGGAAAGGATCGAGTCCTACATTTCCCTTGATGGCTACGATGGCCTGCATCACGTTCTCCGGGAAATGACCCCGAAGGAGGTCTTGGACACCATGATCAAGAGCGGCCTGAGAGGCAGGGGCGGGGCGGGGTATCCCACGGGGCTGAAGTGGGCCACCGTCGCGAAGACGCCGAGCGCTCAGAAATATGTGATCTGCAACGCGGACGAGGGTGATCCCGGCGCGTTCATGGACCGCAGCGTGCTGGAAAGCGACCCGCACAGCGTGCTGGAGGGGATGGCGATCGGCGCATATGCGGTGGGGGCTAATCAGGGGTTCATCTATGTGCGGGCGGAGTATCCCCTGGCCATTTCCCGTCTGCACACCGCCATCAAGCAGGCCAAGCAGCTTGGGTTGCTGGGCAGCGGCATCTTTGAATCGCCGTTCAACTTCAACATTGATCTGCGGATTGGCGCCGGTGCATTTGTCTGCGGTGAGGAGACGGCGCTCATGGCCTCCGTTGAAGGGAAGCGGGGAACCCCGCGGCCCCGTCCACCGTTCCCTGCGGAAAGCGGCCTCTACAACAGCCCGACGCTGATCAACAATGTTGAGACGTTTGCAAATGTCGCGCCGATTATCAGGAAGGGTGCGGAATGGTTTGCATCCATAGGCACTGAGAAAAGCAAGGGAACAAAGGTTTTTGCACTGGCCGGAAAAATCACAAACACCGGCTTGATCGAAGTGCCGATGGGTACGCCGTTGCGCAGAATAGTGGAGGAGATGGGCGGAGGCGCTCCGGATGGCGGGACCATCAAGGCTGTTCAGACAGGGGGTCCCTCCGGCGGCTGCATACCGGCGCATGCGCTGGACACGCCGGTGGACTACGAGTCCCTTTCCAAGCTGGGCTCCATCATGGGTTCCGGCGGCATGATTGTCATGGACGAGGGAACCCGCATGGTGGATGTGGCGCGGTTCTTCATGGAATTCTGCATGGACGAGTCCTGCGGGAAGTGCATTCCGTGCCGGGCGGGCACCGTCCAGATGCATCACATGCTCACGAAGATTCTGGCCGGAAAGGCAACGATCCGGGATCTGGAGCAGTTGGAGGAGTTGTGCGACATGGTGCGGAATACCAGTCTTTGCGGGTTGGGGCAGACGGCGCCGAACCCGGTGATGAGCACCCTCCGCTTTTTCCGGCAGGAATACCTGGATCTCCTGCAGGAGGACACACTCGGGCCGGGTGCCACAAACCCGCCACAGAAAACCGTTCCGGCCGCGAACTGAGAATTCACTGACCTATGGCAGCAAGAACATTCACAATCGACGGCAAACTTGTCACCGCGGAGGAAAACGCGACCGTCCTGGACGCCGCCACCGAGGCTGGCATCGACATTCCCACCCTCTGCCATCTGGAGGGGGTTTATGATGTGGGGGCCTGCCGGCTCTGTCTGGTGGAGGTCACCGGCATCGGCAAATTGCTTCCCGCCTGCACCACCCGTGTGGCGGAGGGTATGGAGATCAAGACCGATTCCGAGCGGCTGCGCAAATACCGGCGGATGACCATCGAACTCCTGTTCGCCGAGCGGAACCACGTCTGTGCGGTGTGCGTGGCCAACAGCCATTGCGAGCTGCAGGCGCTTGCCTGCCGGCTGGGCATGGACCACGTCCGCTACGATTACACCTTCCCGCGCTGGAGTGTGGACAACACACATACCCTGTTCGGGATGGATCACAACCGTTGCATCCTTTGCACGCGGTGTGTCAGGGTGTGCTGGCATATCGAAGGGGCCGGGACGAAGAACGTTTCCGGCCGCGGGTCACATTCCCACATCATTTCCGACCTCAACCAGTCCTGGGGCTCCTCGGAAACCTGCACCCGCTGCGGCAAGTGTGTGATGGGCTGCCCCACTGGCGCGCTCTTTGCCAAGGGGGTCACCGTGTCTGAAATGGAACGGGACCGCACGAAACTGGAATTCATCGTCACTGCCCGGGAGAAAAAACAATGGATCGCTTAAAATTTGCCACGGTATGGCTGGGCGGATGCGCCGGCTGCCACATGTCCTTTATGGATCTGGATGAGTTCCTGATCGATATCGCCGATCACATCGAGCTTGTTTACAGCCCTGTGATTGATGTGAAGGAGTATCCGCACGGAGTGGATGTCTGCCTCATCGAGGGGGCCGTCTGTAATGAGGACAACCTTGAGATTTTGCACAAGATCCGCAGGCGCACGCGGGTGCTCGTGGCCTTTGGCGATTGTGCCATCACAGGCAACGTCCCGGCCATCCGGAACCAGCTGGGCCTGAAGAACGGCGAGAGCGTGCTGCAGCGGGCTTACCTTGAAGGGGCCCAATCCAACCCGGGCATTCCCCGCGAGCCGGGGATTGTTCCCGCGCTACTGCCCCGCGTCATGCCGGTGCAGGAGGCTGTTCATATCGAATACTACCTGCCGGGATGCCCGCCACCGGCGGACCGCATCAAGGCCGTTCTCGCCCAATTGCTGGCGGGCACAGAGCCGCGCCTGACGGGCGCCCAGTTGAAATTTGGTTAACCCCCCGAGTCCACCCTATGGCACAACGTATCATCATTGACCCGGTCACACGCATCGAGGGTCACGCCAAGATCAGCATCCATCTGGACGATGCCGGAAATGTTTCCGACGCGGAATTCCACGTTGTGGAGTTTCGTGGATTTGAGAAATTCTGTGAAGGGCGCCCCTACTCGGAGATGCCCGGCATCACCCCGCGCATTTGCGGCATCTGCCCTGTAAGCCATCTTCTGGCCTCCGCCAAGGCGGGGGATGCGATCATGGCTGTGAACATTCCCCCGGCGGCCGACAAGCTGCGCCGCTTGATGAATCTCGGCCAGTTCATCCAGAGCCACGCCTTGAGCTTTTTCCACCTGAGCGCCCCTGATTTTCTTCTGGGGTGGGACACACCTCCGGCCCAGCGGAACGTGTTCGGGCTGATTGCCGCCAACAAGGAGCTGGCGCGTGCGGGGATCCGGCTCCGTCAGTTTGGCCAGGAGGTCATACAGATTTTGGGCGGTCAGAAGGTGCATCCAGCCTGGGCGGTTCCGGGCGGTGTGCGCAGTGCTCTTTCGGAGGCGGGACGGGCCAAGATCCGCGCCTGGCTGCCTGAGGCCCATGCGACAACCCGGGTGGCGTTTGACCTTTTCAAGCACACCATGGAAACCCACAAGCGGGAGGTCCAGTTCTTCGGCAACTTCCCCTCACTCTTCATGGGGCTTGTTGAGCCGGATGGCACGTGGGAACATCATGGTGGCAAGTTGCGGTTCACGGATTCGAGTGGCTGCATCATTGCGGACCAGTTGGAGCCATCGAAGTATGCCGATTACATCGCGGAGGCTGCACACCCCGGATCTTATCTCAAATCCCCATACTACTCGCCTCTGGGCTGTCCGGATGGCATGTATCGTGTCGGGCCGCTGGCCCGCTTAAATGTTGCGGAGCGGATGGGAACCCCGCTGGCGGATGCCGAGCTGAAGTTGTTCAAGGGATTGGGCAGGGGTGCGGTGACATCCTCCTTCCTTTACCATTACGCCCGCCTGATCGAGATTCTGACCTGCATTGAGCGGGTGGAACAGCTCATGGACGATCCGGAGCTGGGCAGTGATTATCTTCGGGCTGATGCGGGCATCAACAGCCTGCGGGGCGTTGGGGTGAGCGAGGCGCCACGCGGGACCCTGTTCCATGATTATACCGTGGACCGGGATGGGCTGCTGCGTAAGGTGAACCTGATTGTCGCCACCGGCCAAAATAATCTGGCGATGAACCAGACCGTGGCACAGATTGCCCGGCACTACGTTCGCGGGACGGACATCCCCGAGGCGATGCTCAATCGTGTGGAGCATGGCATCCGCTGCTATGATCCATGCTTGAGTTGTTCGACCCACGCGGTCGGCCAGATGCCCCTTGAAGTCCGGTTGCTGGGCCCGGATGGGGCGCTTCTGAACCGGGTGACCCGGGGCTGAATCGGGAAATCTCCACAGTGACCGGGTTGGGAGAGGACTTGTGTCCCTCCCATGTCGGCGTCATGCTGGCCCCGAATTTGGATGCCTGCGAAACACATGCCTGAGATGCCAGTGCCAACAACCTCTCCCGCCCGAACAAGATTGCTCGTCATCGGCTACGGAAACACCCTCCGGGGTGATGACAGTCTTGGACCCCGTCTTGTGGCCAAATTGGAGCCGATGAATCTTCCGGGATTGACGACCCTTGAATGCGGTCTTCTCACACCCGAGGTGGCCGATCCGGTATCAAATGCGGATGTCGTCATTTTTGCGGATGCCGCCGTGGATGCTCCACGCGAGGTGCAGTTCCGCGAGTTGGAGCCGGCCGAGACCTCCCAGATCATGGCCCACGCCGCGAACCCGCGCACCATTCTTGCCCTTGCCCGGGATGTGTTTGGTCATGCCCCGACCGGGTGGTGGCTCACCATTCCGGCAGAAAGCCTGGGCTTCACCGAGGAGATTACCGCAAGCGCCCAAGCCGGGCTGGATCAGGCCGTCCAGCTGATCCTTGAATTCCATCAGAAGCAGTTGGCCGGGTCCCCCGGTCAGGCGGGTTGACGGGTTTCCGGCTTCCCGACCCTTTTTGACTTTGCCTGTTGGATCCCATACCCTGCCGGGCTATGAACGTCATCCGACATTCCGATCCCGATTTTGCCGCCAGGTGCAGCGCGCTGGCTGCGGCCTCGAGTTTGTTCAACCCGGAGATTGAGACCGCCGCCCGGCGGATACTTGAGTCCGTGCGGAGCGGGGGGGATGCGGCGCTGATCAAATACACTGCGAAATTCGACGGGGCAAAGCTTACTGCCGGCCATCTGGCTGTCACACGGTCTGAACTCATGGCAGCGTCGCTCAAAGCCGATCCTGAACTACGCACAGCCGTTGCCGAGGCGGACGGCAACATTGCCAGGTTTGCCCGGCGCAGCCGCCGCAAGGCATGGCAGATCCGCAATTCGCACGGGGCGCTGGTCGGGGAGAAGTTTGACCCGTTCCAGCGGGTGGGCGTTTACATTCCCGGCGGGACAGCCCCTCTGGTCTCGACTGCACTCATGACGGCCAGTCTTGCCCGCGTGGCGGGATGTAGCGAGATCGTGGTATGCACTCCATGTGGCAAGGATGGATCTGTGAATCCGGCCCTGCTTTACGCGGCACGGATCGCGGGTGCGACGGAGATCTATCGTGTGGGAGGGGCCCAGGCGATCGGGGCGATGGCGTTTGGCACTCAGACCATCCGCCGTGTGCAGAAGATTTTCGGACCCGGCAACGCGTATGTGGTCGCGGCCAAACGGCTGGTGGTGGGGCATGTGGCGATCGACCTGCTGCCGGGGCCCAGTGAGGTTCTGGTGCTTGCAGATGACACTGCCAATCCGCGCCATGCCGCTGCCGACATTCTGGCCCAGGCCGAGCACGGATCCGGCCATGAGCGGGTCTGGCTGGTCACAACCTCGGCCAACTTTCTTTCCGCTGTGGAGCAGGAGATCGGGGTTCAGATCAAAACCTGTGAGCGCAAGGAATACATCGCAAAGGTTCTCGAAAATGGAACCTCGCTGATTCTTGTGAAGTCGCTTGAGCAGGGGGTGGAGTTGACGAATGCCCTCGCGCCCGAGCATTGCGAGGTGATGACCCGCAACGCCCGCAAGGTTAGCGAAAAGATCGTGACCGCCGGGGCCCTTTTCCTCGGGCCATGGTCGCCAACGGTGCTTGGGGATTATGTCGCGGGCCCGAGCCATACCCTGCCAACAGGCGGGGCCGGAGTTTCCTTCCCCGGGTTGAGCGTGGACCAGTTCCAACGCCGGACCAGTGTTGTCGAATACAGCCGCAGCGGCCTTAAAAAGGCCCTTCCCGCCGTGAAGACCTTTGCCAAAATGGAAGGCTTGGACGCCCACGGGGCGAGCGCCGAGATCCGGGGTTGAGCGGTGCAGCTGTTTGGTGTCCGGTTGGGCGCCGGTTTGCAAACCGAACGGGACGCGGGAGCCGGCCATGAACCAGTCGGGTTTTTCCTCTCCGGGAATCCCAAGGGATTCTGCGCCGAAGCGCAGGGGTTGCGCCGTCGAGGTATTATCGTTGGCACATAAAGTACAACCAAACAACACCGGATGTGTTGTGCCGTTGCACCACCCGGCATACCGCGCGCAGAGGCCCGGAGGCGCAGAGAAGACCCCTGATCTCATCCCTTCCTCCGCGTCTCCGCGCGAGATTCCCCTTTCCACGTTGTGGTTGTTGCGATTCTCCCACATATACCCAGGGTAACGCCGAGGATGGCGCAACCCGGCTGGGCTTTGGGGGAGGTGCCGGGCCGCTGCGGGTGCGGAGCGCCTACCCTACCGGGGGCCGCTTCCGAGTTCTTTCCGCAACCAGGCGAGGGCCTGCTCACTGGTGTGGAGTTCCTCCTGAAGTTGCAGATCGCGGATCCGGGAGAGCAGCCTGCCCATTTCGGGCCCCGGTGCAACCCCCTGATCCATCAGGTCCCTTCCTGTGACGAGTAGCGGAAGCAGGGCGGGTTGCTGCTCGAGTTGGAGCTTCTGCTCGATGAGATAATCGTAAATTCCCAGACGGCCATGCGAACCGAGGCAGTCCAGCCGGTGCAACTGCAGTTCCAGGGGGAAGGTAGGTTCCAGAAGCATCCGGCGGAGGGTTGACTGCCGCATTTGTGGAGCATCCTTGAACCGCATGTGGCCGCGCACGGCGGTGACGATCTCATCAATCTGCCGTCGCGGAAACCGGAGCCGGGTGAGGATCACCTCAGTCATCTCAGCCCCCACCCGTTCGTGGGTGTAGAAGTGGATGGTTCCTGTGAGGGGATCCCGGGAGGCGGTGAGGGGTTTGGCGACATCGTGGAGCAGGGCGGCCCACGGCAGGGAGGGGTCGGCATCCGCAGGGAGATGCTGCAACATCAGTTTGATGTGGTTGAAGACGCTGCCCTCGGGATGGAAATCGGGCGACTGTTCGCAGGTGATGGTGGCGGCAATCTCCGGCAGGACATGGCCGATCAATCCGCTTTCCCGCAACAGTTCGAGGCCCCTGGCCGCATGGGGCGGGCGGAGCAGTTTGATCAGTTCATCCCGGATGCGCTCCGGACTGGTGCGGGTGATCAGCCGGGCGTTTCGCTGGACGGATGCCATCGTTCCCTCCTCAATTGCAAAACCGAGCCGGGCGGCGAGCCTCACGGCACGCAGCATCCGCAAGTAATCCTCACCAAACCGCTCGTCGGGATTTCCGATCGTTCTCAGGATCTGCGCCTTCAGATCCGGACCGCCTCCCACCCAGTCCCGGAGTTCGCCGGCCACCGGATCGTAGAACAGACCGTTGACCGTGAAATCCCGCCGGACTGCGTCGGCCCGGGGATCGCCGAATTGGACCTCTTCAGGGCGGCGTCCATCACGGTAATCGGATTCCGCACGGAAGGTGGCAACCTGAAATTCGAAGGGGGGTTCCCGCACGATCACCACGCCGAATTTTTTGCCCACGGGAATGGTCTTGGGAAACAGGCTTTCCACCTGGTCTGTGAGGGCGGAGGTGGCAATGTCGTAGTCGCCGGGCTCCTGCCCAAGAAGAAGGTCCCGCACGGAGCCGCCAACCCAGAATGCCTGAAACCCGGCCTCCTGCAATCGGCGGGCGATTCTTGTGGCAGCTTGTGCCAACTCGCTGTCGGGCTGGAGGGTCATGCGGTATCCGGTTTGTGGATTCAGCTCCAAACCCTTTGGAAGGGGCGGGTCCGCCCGCCCGGTCAATCCTCCCCCCAGATTCCCTTCACATGGGCGACCCCCTGCCGCACCTGTTCCACAGTCAGGCCGGGGCTGAGTTCAAACACCTTGATGTGCTCCGGCTTCACCATCGGCTTCAGTCCGGCGAAATCGATCATGCCGGAGCCGGGGGTGCAGTGGTCCCGGCCCGGGAACTGCACATCGTGGATGTGGAAACCCGCAAGACGGTCTGCCAGGGACTGGAGATGTGCTGCGTGGTTGATGAACCCGAGGTTTTCCTTGATCTGGGCATGGCCTGTGTCGTGCCAGTAGCGCAGGCTGGGGCTGTTGATCTCCCGGAACATGAACGGATAATCGCTCTCGATGGGCAATTCCTCCAGTGCCTCCCGGTTTTCGGCCCCGAGGAGCAATCCCCGGGACTCCGCCTCGGGAACCAGCTTTTTGAGGGATTCCTTCATCCGCTCGAAATAGGCCTCCTTCTTCGCCTCCCGCTTCTCCTCCATCTCCTGGCAAAGCTTGCGGTATTTGGGGGTATCGGTCTCCTTGCGCTCAACCAGGGCCAGGAGTTTGTCGTTGTAATCCTTCATCTCGATGCTTCCGAGGTGGAGAACGACCAGTTTGGCCTTCATCCGGACTGCAAAGTCCAGGGTCTTGAGAGTGTGCCGGTGCGCGAGTTCGCGTTCGCGATCGTTTTCAGCCGAAAACTTGAACAGGTTCGGGGCGGCATGATTCACCCCCATCGGCAGGGGGCAGAAATTGTGGAGGGTGGAAATCTTGATCTCCCCGGCATCGACGGCTTCCATGATGCCGGGCACCAGGCTGATGCGTGTTCCGTGGCTCAGTTCGGCGTATTCAAAGCCGAGATCGCGGATTTCGCGGAGCATGGCGCGGCCATCCGTGTGGCGGTTGGAGTTCCAACAGGTGGAGAGGGAATACATGGGTGGAATGTCAGGATGTTCGGAAGGGCTGCTTGGAAAGCACTTCGCGCTTTATACTGAAACCGGGTGGAACACCACCCGCCTTGCTGAAAATGAACAAAAACCGGCGGGCGCGGTTTTAAATCGCGCCCGCCGCTGAAATCGCAGTTGTGCGGATCAGAGGTCCGCGTAACGTGCGGTGAGCATGGCAGAGAACCGCGCTGCCTTTTCCTTGCGGCGGCGTTTCTCACTCGGCTTTTCAAAATGCCGGTGACCACGCACGATCTTCAAGGTGCCTTCGCGATCAATCTTCTTCTTCAAGCGCCGGAGCGCTTTATCCACGGACTCGCCTTTTTTAAGTTTGATTTCGGTCAATCAGTATCACTTCCTTCCAGCGACCTCAGCCCGGCGGTCTTTTTGGGACGGCCAGTGCCTCATCGGTCAGGACGTGAAAGACTACGTGGCGGAACGGAACTGTCAACCGGGAAGTTTTTTTGAATCAAGGGGCAAAATTCTGGCTCGTAGTGGACCGGAGATGCGTTGTTGAGCTCTCAAGTGACGGGTTCAAGGAGATCGAAGGCGATAAAACCTTGCTGAGCGAGTTGACCATCCTGGATCGGAAAAGTAGGAGGATCCAGTGGAAACGGTGTTGGTGCCGACCGGCACCCAAACCGGGCTTAGCAGATTAGTGGTTGCCTCAACCAAAACGGTGAGACTTGTGCTGGAGGTGATGGTAAACCCGAAGTGACCATTTCTAACCCCAAAAGTGCCGCCGGTGGATTGGATTTGTGGGTTCCAAAGCCCGGCTGGCCTGCCGGAGAATGAGGAACCCCATCCAGCCGCTCCTGGCATATAGTAGATGGCTGTATCGGTGTCCCCATAGAATGCATTTGGGCCAGTCGCGGGCGGCGTGCCGAGGAAGTAAACTGCTGCAAGGCTGCTGCAACCCAGAAAGGCTCCATCACCAATGTTGGTGACAGATCCTGGGACCACCAGGGAACTGAGATTGGTGCAGGAAGCAAAAGTCCGGTCTCCAATTTGGGTGACGGGTAAACCCGAGATGGTAGCAGGAACAGCGACAGATCCTCCAAAACCGGTGTAGGATGTTATGAAAATCGTGCCATTGATCGTGATGTAGGTATACGGGACCTGGGGCAACCAGGGGACTGCAGGGCGGTCACCGAATGTTGCCCCCCAGCCAGTGGAGTGTGGTTGGTAATGGACAGTCACGGGTGAATGGAGGAAGACATCGTATCCTAGAGTTGGTGCGTCCCCCAAAAAGTAAATCTCCTCGAGCGATGGACAATCTGAAAACGCACCGTGGGCAATATTGGTTACGCTCGGAGGGACGGTGACACTACGCAGGCTGTAGCAAGAGCTAAATGCGTACTGTTCAATCTGGGAGATGCTATCAGGCAAGATTAATATCGAGAGGTTCAGGCAGCCGCTAAAAGCTCCCCTGCCAATGTGACTGACGCTATTAGGAATTGAAACGGTATTGAAACTGCAATCCCGGAAGGCATCGTAATCGATGTTGGTGACACTGTTTGGAATGGTAATGGAATCCATCTTCGAACAAAACATGAAGGCGGAAGCACAAATAGTGTGTACGTTGGTCCCGATTGCGTAGGCACCGCCTCTGGCACCCGGATAGGCCACCAGAGACGTCTGCGAATTAGAAAATAAGACGCCATTGTGTGTGATAAATGTATTGCTGTTGGTCTCCACACTGAACTGTTTTAGACTGGTGCATCGACTGAAGGCTCCCTCGCCTATGCTGGAAACATTGGCAGGGATTGCCATGTTCTGGAGACCACTACATTCATAGAAGGCTCTGACGCCTATGTTGGTGGTGCCTTTTGAAAGTTCCACAAGAGCCAAACTCGGACAAAAAGCGAATGCCGATTCCCCCAGGCTTGCAAGGTGATCCCCAAAAATTATGCTCTGGAGTTCGGAGCAACCGTAGAAGGCACGGTTCCCAATGGTATTGACGCTATCAGGAATAGTGACATCGGTCATCCTCCGGCAAAGCCCAAAAGCGTGGTCCCCAATACTCTGCAAGGTGCTTGGGAGCGATGCACCTGTGAAGTCGGAGGACTCATAAAAGGCATAGTTTCCAATGTTCGTGACTCCTGAGGGAACATCATAGGAGCCGCTCCGAGTTCGAGGGTAGTAGATCAACGTAGTCCCAGCCTTGTTGAATAGAACTCCGTTGATGCTGCTGAAGTCCTCATTCGCGGGTTCCACCGTGATCCCTTCAAGGCTTGTTCCCCCAAAAGCCTGTTCTCCAATATTTCCAACCCTGCTCGAGATGGTGATGTTGGTCAAAGCGGTGCCATTGAAGGCATCTGAGGCGACCACAAGCACGCTGCTCGGAATTTTGTAATTTCCCTGCTTTCCTGCGGGACATTTGAGAAGTGTGGTTCGATCTTTTGTAAACAAGACCCCATCGAGGCTGGAGAGGTTTGGGTTCAGCGGATCGACAGCTATCGATTCCAGTTCATTTGGCCAGCCGGAGAATAAATTCCCGACACTGGTGATCGATGATGGAAGTGTGATGTTGGTCAGCACAGAACCGCCGAGCGCAGACTCCAAAATGTTTGTGACACCGTTTGGAATTGTATAATTTGCAGTCTTCGTGTCTGGGAGTTGAATCAAGGTCGTTCGGCTTTTATTGAACAAGGCACCATCAAAGCTGGAGTAGGCTGGGTTTAGTGGATCCACCACTATCGTTTCAAGGTAATAGGTAGCTCCTAACGCATAAGGCTCCAGGTTGGTAATTGTTGCTGGGACAAATATGCTCGTGAGATTCCAGTTATCCGAAAATGCAAAACTCCCTATAGCAGTTACAGGTCGACCACCAAGATGATCCGGGATCGTGACGACGTTGTTCAAACCGGTGTAGCCCGTGATCGTGCACGCTCCACTCCTTATCACATATTCGAACTGTGCTTTCGCTGGCGTGCAGGTAATCAACAGGATCCCCAAGAGGGACCAAAAGATGAGGGATGTTAAGCTCGCGTGGATCCCGGACTCGTTTCGTAATCCCCATGGACCACTCGAATGATTGGTTCGAGTCCGATTGGACGCAGTTAGCAGGGCGATGTTAGCAAAGGACGCCATACATCGAATTCCAGGGAGGCTGTTCCATAGTTTCATGACTACGCTAAAATGATTCCGCTCAGACGAACTGAACCCGTCCATACCTCACTACTTATAAAGACTCTGGAAGGAAATCTTTACATAATTCGTGACCGATCGTGACTATTCTGGCGCTGAGTAGCGGCCTCTGAAAAATCCTCGACGGTAGCGCACCTGCTGTAACGATAACGCCACCCTGGTGCCGTTCAGTTTGCCCGTGTGGCAAGCTCGTGGGTAAAAGATCCGGTGCTTTGGAGTGGTGAATGGAGCGTAGGTTGAACTCGATCAATTGAAGGGGAGGCGGGAGCCGAGACTCCGAGTAGGGGCCTTTGATGTGTTCAGGTCGACAGCAGTGCCTTGGGTTGGCTCGTGGGGTGTGCTAACGGTTTTGAGCGGTTCCTGCATCGGCGGGCTTGAATCGTCTTGGGGTTGCGTTGACATCGTGCGGAGGGGTGGTTAGCTTTCGGGCGCATGTCCGGTTTACCGTTCGAACTGCTGCTCGCGCTGCGTTACCTCCGGCCCAAACGGACGTTCGTCTCGGTGATCACCCTGATCTCCGTGCTGGGCGTCACGCTGGGGGTTGCGGTGTTGATCATTGTGATCAGCGTGATGAGCGGGTTTGACCGGCAGTTGCATGACAAGATTCTTGGTTTCAACACCCATCTGAAGGTTTTGCCCAGGGAGGGCTTCACAGGGGAGCATCAGCGGTTGATGGGCATACTGAAGACCAATCCCCTCGTGAAGGCGACGGCCCCGTTTGTGCTGGGTCGGGTGCTGGTGGAGACGCCGTCCCGGGATGGAAAGGGCCGCGTGGACACCCCCTACCTGAGGGGCATTGATCCGCTGCTGGAAACAAACATCACCGTGGTTCCGGAGAGCATCATTTCCGGGACGTTCGAGGTGCGGAACAGGGGATTGTTGATTGGGAGCGAGTTTGCACGGTCGATGGGGCTGGATGTGGGGGATGTGCTGACGATTTATTCGCCGGAGGAGTTGAAGAAGATTCGGGAACAGCAGCGCAAGGGTGGGGAGCCGACAACGGTGCGGCCGCCGGACGAGTATGAGGTGCGGGGCATTTTTGATGTGGGGTATTATGAATACAACATGTCGATGATCATGACCTCCCTGGAGGATGCCCAGGAGCTTTACCTGCTGGAGGACAACGTGCACGGGTTGCTGGTCATGCTGCATGATCCCGACCAGGCTGCGGTGGTGCAGGGGCAGTTGGAGCGGGTGCTGGGGCCTGATTACCGGTTGATCACCTGGATGGAGGAGAACGCCGGAATTATCAACGCCCTTGTGGTAGAGAAGAACGTGATGTTCTACCTGTTGTTTTTCATCATGCTGGTGGCGGCCCTGTGCATTTTGAGCGCGTTGATCACCTTTGTGGTGCAGAAGACGCGGGAGATCGGGGTGCTGAAAGCTCTGGGGGCAACGGATACCCAGGTGGGCCTGCTGTTTTTGAGCCAGGGCGGTTTTGTGGGTGTGGCCGGGGTGGTTGCGGGATTTGGCCTGGGGATGCTGGCCCTGGCCTATCGCAACGAATTTCTGCACCTGATGAATAGGATCACCGGGTTCGAGCTGTTTCCCCGGTCGGTTTACAATTTCGTCGAGTTGCCGGCGCTGATCATTCCGCGGGATGTGATCCTCATCTGCGGGAGTGCGCTGGTGATCTGCATTCTCGGCGGGGTGATCCCTGCCTGGCGTGCCGCCCGACTGAAGCCGGTGGAGGCCCTTCGCCATGAGTGATACCCCAACAATCCTTTCGGCCCGTCAGCTGCACAAGACCTACTTTCTGGGCAAGCGCACCCTGGAGGTCCTGCGGGGGGTGGATCTGGATCTGGTCCGGGGCGATTTTGTGGCGTTGCGCGGGGCGTCGGGGTCCGGGAAGAGCACACTTTTGCATTTGCTGGGCGGGCTGGACATGCCGACGAAAGGGGAGGTCTGGCTTGGCGGGAGGAATATTGCGACGCTCTCCAGCCTGGAGCTTGCCCGGCTGCGCAACAGGCAGGTGGGTTATATTTTCCAGTCCTACTATCTCCTGCCGGAACTGGATGCCCTTGAGAACGTCTGCCTTCCAGCCCGGATGGCACGCATGCCGGCGGCGGTTGCGGCGGCCCGGGCGGCCCAGCTTCTGGAGCGGGTCGGCTTGAAGGACCGGATGGAGCACAAGCCCTATGAGTTGTCCGGCGGGGAGCAGCAGCGGGTGGCGATCGCGCGGGCGCTGATCAACCAGCCGGACCTGATCCTGGCTGATGAGCCGACGGGCAATCTGGATTCGCACACGGGCGATGAAATCATGGACCTGTTGTGTTCCCTGCGGGAGGATGGAAAAACCACCCTGGTGATCGCGACGCACGATGCCCGGCTGGCAGCCCGGGTTCCGCGTGTGATCAATCTTGTGGATGGATTGATGGAATCCATGACCCTGGAAACCGATTCCAGCACGGAGGATTGTTCGGGAGGGTTTTCAGCGTGAACGATACGGAATTCTGGGAGGGGCGGTATCAATCCGGTGACATGCCATGGGAAAAGGGGGAACCCTCGCCCGGGCTCGTGGATTTTCTGGGCTCCCACCCGTCTCTGGGCAAAGGCACCGTGTGCGTGCCGGGATGCGGCACGGGCCATGATGCACGCGTGTGGGCTGCGGCTGGATTTGAAACCCACGGCTATGACATCGCCCCAAGTGCGATCCGCCTGGCCTGTGAGAAGACCCGTGCGGCGGGGTTGAATGCCACTTTCACACTGGCGGATTTTCTCAGTAGCGAGCCTCCGGCCCGGTTCGATTATTTTTTTGAGCACACCCTGTTTTGCGCCATCCAACCGGTGCAACGGGATGACTATTGCCGGGCGTTGTTGCGCTGGCTCAAGCCGGGCGGAGTTTATCTTGCCGTCAATTACCTGATCCCTGATGAGGATGGCCCTCCGTTCGGCACCACCCGGGAGGAATTGATCGGCCGGTTCTCCCCGGATTTCGAACTGATTGAGGATTGGGTGCCGCGATCCTACCCCAACCGCACGGGCTTGGAACGGATGTTCTGGTGGCAGAGCCGGGGTGCCTGAGCTTGTTGATCACGGGCGGTTGCGGCCGCGTCCCCGCTCGGCGCACAGGGTTGCGTATGCTGCGTTCAGGATTTTCGTCCACTCCTCCGCCTCTTCCCGGGCGCCGGGATCCCTGTGCAAAAAGTGGTCCGGGTGGCACTGTTTGATTTGCTGCCGGTAGGCGGATTTGATTTCCGCAAGGGTGGCATTTTGCTGGACTCCGAGGATCTCGTGCGGGGCGAGAGGTTCCGATTCTTCCGGCGGCTGGGCGGGGGGAAGCTCGGCCTTGGGGGCGGTTTGAAAGGTCAATCGGGCGATCCAGAGGCGCAGCGGCTGGGAAAGCGTGACCCGGGAAAAATCGGCGTTCAGGAAAAGCACTCCATCAATCAGCCGCAGATGATCACGGAACCGGATGTTTTCGATGGCGGGAAATTCCTGGAGAAGCTCAGTCCAGGCTGCGGATTTCCTGCGGTTGCAGAGCCAGAAGAGGACCTGTGCAACCAGCGCGGGGTCGAATTGGCCGAAGGAGCGGGCGCGGGAAAGGCATCTGGCGGATTCCAGAAGCAACCGGGGTCCCAGACCGACCAGTTCCCGGATGAGCCAGAGGGCCGGGATGGAGAGGTCGTCCCGGCGGCTCCGCAGCATATCGACGAACAGCACGCCGCAGAAAGCAACGGTCAACCCGGCCGGCAACAATGGAAGAGGGGACCGGGCCATAAGTGCCGGGGCAAATAGAAGGGAGGCGGCGTAAAACCCAATGAAGATCAATGCCACCAACCCGCCCCCCGCCACGAGGCAGAGAAGGGAGGACACCAGGGAAAGCAGGGCACCACGCCATTTCAGGCGCTGCAACCAGGTGATCAGGGGGGAGGTGGGCACGCTGTTCAACGCCTTGGAGCGGTTTGGGGGAGGGAGATTGCGGGTCCGCTCACCGCATGTCCGCACACTGGAACATGGGGACTGCTCAGGGGCATCCCGCATTCATAACAGACCGGCACTGGTTTTAGGGGGGGGTATCCTTCTCGCCGGGAACGCGCAATTCGGCGCGCAGGGCAGGCCAGTAAAAGGCGGTATAAACAAAAATGGATATGAGATTGATGATCATTCCGGCCAGTTCAAATCCATGAATCAGCAGGGGCGGGAGGTGGATGGGCCAGGATCCGGGCGCGGCGAGATAGTAGTAGATGGCGCAGATCATCGGGAAGGAGATGATGGTGCGGGCCTTGCCGGACCAATTGGCCTTGGCACTGAGGTTGTGGAGGGCGCCGAGGGAGCGGAGGAACGAGACCCACTGATCCCGGAGCAGGAAAAGGATGGCCAGGATGATCAGGGATCTGGCATGGGCGTGCTGGTCACGGCAGGAGGCGAGGTAAACCAGGGTTGGGAAGGTGGTGAGATAAAAGATTTTGTCGGTCAGTGGGTCAGCATAGCTGCCGAGGTTGGAGGTGACCTTGAAGCGGCGGGCGAAGTAACCATCAAACATGTCGGTGACGGCCGACAGGATCATCGCAAAAAAGGCGACGGCGAACCACGGCTCGGGAGTCTCAATCCCGAAGTAGATGGTGACAGCGAGGAAAAGGAGGATGAGGGGCACCCGGCCCAGTGTAAGGGCCTGGACGAAAAAGAACTTCCGGCGCTGGTTAAACCAAATGCTCATGGGATTGCTGCCCGGGCACAACGTATGGGGTGTGCGGGGCGGGGTCAACTCCGCTCGCAGGGCGTTTGGCGGTTCGGGCAGGGCTGCATCAGGGAATTATCCGCAGGTTTCCGCAGAAGGGGAAGGCCATTGGCGGAACTTGCCAGTTTGGGTGACTTGTTTGATAATTCAGGAAGTGGAACATAAGCTCAACACGCTGACAGATCAATTGACCGCCTCGTATGCAAATGCGGGAGGCATCAACCACATCGATGGGAAGAACCTGCCCTCGAAGCAGGCGATCGGGGCCATCACGCTGGACCTGCTGCGGTTGCTTTTCCCCGGCTTTTTCGATGAGCGGCTCAGCCACAGTTCGGCGATCCGCACCGAAACGGCGGCCCTGCTGGCCTCGATCAACTCGGATCTGGCGGGCGAGATGCACAAGAGTCTGGAGTATCATCCCCCGGCTGAATACCCAAAGAAGGATCTCAGGCCTGTGGCGGAATCGTTGACTCTGGAATTTCTTGCGAGCCTGCCGCGCCTGCGGGAGTTGTTGCAGACGGATGTCGAGGCCGCATTCAACGGGGATCCGGCCGCGCTAAGCCGCGAGGAGGTGATTGTGGCCTATCCATTCGTGGAGGGGGTGGCCGCTCAGCGCCTGGCGCATGAGCTGTATTTGAAGAACATCCCCCTGATCCCCCGCATCATGACCGAGTGGGCCCACGCCCGCACTGGCATGGATCTGCATCCGGGTGCGCAGATCGGCTCGCACTTTTTTGTGGACCACTGCACTGGAACCGTGGTGGGGGAGACGACCGTGATCGGGAACCATGTCAAAATGTATCAGGGGGTCGGTTTGGTGGCGAAATCGCTCGCAGCGGGCCAGCAGTTGCGCGGGCAGAAGCGGCACCCGACGATTGAGGACCACGTGACGATCTATGCCGGGGCGACGATCATGGGCGGGGACACCGTGGTGGGGGAGGGGAGCACGATCGGGGCGAATGTGTTTTTGACATCCAGTGTTCCGCCGCAATCCATCGTGGTGCAGGAGGAGGCCAAGGTGCGGATCGTGAGCAAGCGCAAGCGGGATAAGAACGTGATCGATTACGCGATTTAGAGACTCTGCAGCGGGTGCCGTGGAGGGCGTCGAACACCCTACCAGATGGTGTAGGGATTCAGGGGGTTACCACCAGGGAAACAGATCCATGATTGCGTGCCAGAAGTCATCACCGTAGCGCCTGGCCAGGAGTCCTGTGATCACTGCGATCGCCACGACCAAAGCCCAAAATGTGCCTGTGAAGGATGCGACCATCCGGCCAATCAGCAGGGCGCTGATCATCGCGCCGAAGACAAATCCGCAGCCGAATCGCACCCGATTCTCGAACGGATCGGGTTCAGGGTTGGTGCTTTTCTGACTCACAGATCGGGTTTGAGCGCGGTTGTTTTACCGATTCTCTTCCGGCGCAGGCAGACATCCCAGCCCTCGCCGAAGAGTCGGGCGAGCACTGCCGGGAGTTCTTCGATAGTGGTAAACTCGGCGAGTTCCTCCGGTGCCCCGGGCTTGTGGGTGGGCCACCAGATGCGGAATCCGCAGTCGGCATCGATGCAGGCCTTGATCAGCAGGAGCAGTTGCGTGCCATCTATGTTCCCGCTGCCACCATAGTAATCCCGTGCCTCTGAAACGAAGGCGTGGCTTGTCCCGGTCTGCCCGTCATGGACAAACCAGACAGGGGAGCCATCTGCTGCGGCGAATTCCGCCTCCAAGTTCGCGACATATCTTTGGCCTTTGGAAATGGGGAGAAATTCAAGCGGTGGGAACGATTGCAGGGGCAGTTCGCCTGAGATGGTCATGAAATAGCTCATGTGGTGATATGTCGCGCCGCTCGTCCACTGTGGGGATGCGGGAGGGAGGTGGTCAAGCGGCATCTGGTTTTGAAAGCGCCCGCGCCGGGGGGCAAATTTAGGGGTGCCCTTTTCTGGTTCGTTGGCATAATCTGCCACTCATGCGAGCGCATCCGAAGAATCCCTATATTCGAAACGGCTCGGCGGCGAGGGCGCTGATCTTTTTCACGCGCCACCGCATTCCGGGTGTGAGCAGGCTCTTCATGTACCTGCTCGGTTGCGAGATTGGCAGGCCCCTGCCGGAGACAGTTTTCCTGCCGCATCCCATGGGCATCGTGATTCACAGCGGGACCCGGCTGGAGGATGATGTGGTGATCGGGCACCAGGTGACGCTCGGCGGGCGTGATCTGACGAACGCCGCACCGGTGATCGGGCAGGGGGTTTATATTGGTGCCGGGGCGAAAATTTTGGGCGGGGTCACCGTGGGTCGGGGGGCGACGGTGGGTGCCAATGCCGTGGTGACGAAGGATGTGCCCGCGGGGCGGACGGTGGTCGGGGCGAACCGGCTGCTACCCGGGAAGAGTGAATATGCGATCGACTGAGGGCCGATGAAAGTTTTGTTCAACTGCCATGTTCCGTTCAGCCTGGCCCACGGGGGTGCCCAGATCCAGATCGAGCAGACCCGGCGGGCGTTGGAGTTGGAGGGGGTGGTTGTGGAGCCGCTCCAGTGGTGGGAGGATACGCAGCGTGGGGATGTGCTGCAGCATTTTGGCAGGCTCCCGGCCCATATCCTGAAGCTGGCCCAGAGCAAGGGGATGAAGGTGGTGGTGGCGGACCTGCTGACGGCGATGGGCTCCCGCCCGATCTGGAAAATCCGGCTGCACCGGTGGATGATGCTGGCAGTTAAAAAGGCTCTTCCCGGCCAGTTGATTTCACCGTTGAACTGGGATACCTACCCGCTCGCGGACGCCTGCACCGCCCTCACGGCCTGGGAGGCGCACTTGATCCGATACCTTTACGATACCCCGGCCGGGCGCGTTCATGTGGTGCCGAATGGGGTTGAGGATGTGTTTTTCCGGGCTCCCGCCGTGCAGCGGGGGCCCTGGTTGATTTGCACAGCAACCGTGACTCCCCGGAAACGGGTGCTGGAAACGGCGCAGGCCGCTGTGGCGGCGCGGACGCCGCTGTGGGTTCTGGGGCGGCCCTACGACGAGAGGGATGCCTACGGCCAGGAGTTCGAGGCGTTGGCGAAGGCGCATCCTGAGCTTGTGCGCTACCAAGGACCGATGAGTGACCGCCAGCAACTAGCGGAAGCCTACCGCTCCGCACGGGGTTTTGTGCTTCTGAGCACGATGGAGTCCCTAAGCCTCTCCGCACTGGAGGCGGCTGCGTGCGAAACGCCGCTGTTGCTGGGGGATCTGCCCTGGGCGAGATCTGTTTTCGGGGCGAAGGCCTGCTATTGCTCCATCAGCGCCGGAACGGATACCACCGCCACGGCGCTTCGTCGCTTTTATGATGCGGCTCCGACCCTGCCGTGCCCGGACAGACCGATGTCCTGGCCGGAAGTGGCAAGAGCCTACATCGAGGTCTATAGAAAAATCCTCAGGTAGGTCATCCTCACCGTGTGGCGAGGTAGAAAATGCCCACGAGCCCGAGAATGGTCGCGATGAGTATGACGATCCAAAGGATCTGCTGAATCTTCTTATCACGCCGTCTTTCGTTGCGGCGCGCCTTGTTGGCGGCAATCGCAGTGGCGTTGGATTTGGCGACCACGGCGGATGTGCTGAGGAGGAATCCCTTGGATGGATCCGGAGTGTCCCTTGGCGGAGGTGTGCCGAAGGAGACACCTGGTGTGATGGGTATCTTTCTTGTGGGGGCTGGCAGGGAGCCGAAGTCCGGCCGCTTGAGCGACCGGGGAACTCCTGCGGGGACGGGCACCTGCCAGGAGGATTCGCTCCGGATGGTCTCCACGAGGCTGTGGTAACGGACCAGTTCGGCGGGAGCGACCGAGTCCTGCGTGACGGTGAGGGAGAGGGTGACGGACCAGAAATTGGTGAGGGCCTTGTGTGTTCTGGAATACTTGAGGTGTGAACTGACAATATTCTGCCGGGGAGGACTGGTCATCTGCAAGCCCTTGATCTGCACCTCCATGATGTGGATGAGGTTGCAGGGATAGGGCAGGGCCAGCGGTGCGGTGCGGGGTTGGTGGTCGGGAACGGCAAAGGTGGTTCCGAGCAGATGGCTGGTGAGGACGACGAGTTGAGTCTGGGGGTCGTCGGTCCGGACCAGAAAGTTTCGAATCTCGAAAGTCTCGGCGAGGCAGAACTCGTTTGCGTTGCGATCATCCCTGTGTTTGAGCTCGCCGACCCGTTCGGCGTGGCCGAAGCGGGTGTTGCAGGCCTGAAGGTGCTCCTTCTCCAGTTCCTGAAGAGGGACGGAGCTGAATTGCTGGCGGAGCGCTTCGGCATAGAACCCTGTGGCCCGGAGAACCACCCCGAGGAGGGATGGGCGGCCGAGGGTGTCCAGCAGGATGGACTCACGCAGTTCGTAAACGCTCTGGAGGTAATCGGCCCGGGGGGCGTTGGCCAGATTTTGAGCCTGCGGGTCCACCGGCAGACCGGTTCCGAAGTCGGGAATCAGCGGGTTCAGGGGGCTGCCACCCTGCCCGCGAGAGGTGGCATCCACCCAGTGTGTCTGGCCGTCCAGAACGTATTCGACAATGACATGGTTGAACAGTCCGGGGGCCGGCAGGAGGTGCTGCAGGGACTTCCTGAGCCGGGTGTTCACCAGAACCGGACGGGCGACGACCCCGAGGCCCCGAAGGATGTGGACCAGCAGGAAGGAGACATCTTTGCAATCGCCATAGCGGCGCCGTGCCACAGTGCCCGGAGGGGCTGGGACATGCCCGCCGAGTTCAAGATCGACGCTGAGATAGCGGTATTCATCCTGAATGAACCGGATGGCCGCGCCTGCGCGTGAGGAAGTATCCTCCCCTTTTTCGCTGATCTCCTTTATGGCTGCGACGACATCCGGGTCTTCCGGTGTTTCCTGCCAGGCTCCTGCCACAGCGGCGGCGATAGGACCCCATCCGGCAAAATCAGAGACTTGAACCCACGGATAGGGCATGTGCCATTCGGGTGTGTCCGGTTCGGCCGGGACACCGGAATAATCCTTGCCGGACCAGATCCAGATGGACTCCGTGCCGGTTTGTGATTTGGCGGGGGAGAGTGTGGGACTTGATGACTTCCATTCCAGTGGCCGGGACTCCGCAAAACGGGCTAGAAAACAATATTTAGCCACCGGGAGGGCGGCGGGCAGGCTGAAGAAGGCGGAGAAGCGCTCGGGCAGCAGTTTGGGTTGGCTCCGGATCGTGAAGCAGGAATCGAGAATATCGCCCGGACGGACATCTTCAAGCAGGAGCAGGAGGGTGAACCACCCATCGATGATGAAGCCTTCAAGCCCCTCTTCCCGCTGGAGGATGCGAAGGCGGTCAAGATCTGCATGCTCGCGAACCGTTTCGCCCCGGATGATGCGGATCCAGTGGATGACGAGGGTCTGGGTGTTTGGCTCGAGGGGGAGACGCCACTGGGACTCGTGCTGGACGGCGTCCATGGTGTCGAGCCTCACAACGCTGCGTGTGTGGATCTCTGCAGTCTCGGCGTGCATCTGCCGACTGTAATATAGGTAGGTGAGCGGTGCCCCGGGGCGAGCGGGCACCGTGGCATCATGTGCCCCTGCTAACACCCAGTCTGGCACTGGGCCAATCTTGAGGTGTTCGCGGGCCAACTGAACCATGTTCTGGGTGGCCGGGGTTGCAGAGTCAACGGGCATCACTCTTGCATACGAAGCCCGGGGGTAAATTACAATCAAAAACGGTCCAAACCAGGGTCAAACAACAAAAACGGGATGACCCGAATGGGTCATCCCGTGTGTTGAAAACCGGTTCAGGCCGGTGCGACCTTACCCTCAGATGCCCTTTGGCATGTTGGTCCAGGCACCCTTCTTCTGGCTGCTCTTGACGCAGGTCTCGATGAAGGCGATGCCGCTCCATCCATCGGCGACGGTGGCGTATTTGGCGCCATCCGTGTCGAACGCCTTGCCATCCTTCCACTTGCGCACATCGGCCTCAAAGCACCGGTGCAGGCGTGCGAAGGCATCATGGAACGCTTCGGGATGTCCCGCCGGGATGGTGGGCTCCGCGAGCAGATCCGCAGGCATGTCCTTGGGCAGGAATCCATCCCCGGCGGAGACGGCACCGCGCCAATAGACGCGATCCGGCTGGTTGGGCAGATGTATGGTGACGCATTCGGGATCCTCCTGGCGCCAGCGGAGGGTGCCCTTGGTTCCGGCAACTTCGATACCGAGGTCGTTTTTGTGTCCGATGCACACCTGTGAAGCGCGAACGAGGGCCCGGGCACCGTTGTTCAGCTTGCAATAGATGGTGAAATGATCATCCAGCATGCGCCCTTCCACGAAGGTCTCCAGCTGTGCGCTGAGTTGGGAGATCTCGAGGCCGGTCACATAGCGCAACTGCATGAGGGCGTGTGTGCCGATATCGCCACCGCATCCGGACCCGCCGGCGCGCTTGGGATCGACACGCCAAGTGGCCTGCTGCTGGCCTGTGGCTTCCAGTTTGGTGGCGAGCCAGCCCTGGATGTAATAGCTGTCCACCCAGCGGATATCCCCGAGAAGGCCGCTGCGGACGATGTAACGGCTCAACCGGCTGGTCCAGTGGCCGAGGTAGGTGTGCGCCACGCAGAAGGGCACGTTCAGCTTGCGGGAGGCCTTTACGAGGTCGTTGGCCTCTTTAAGGTTCAGGCAGAGGGGCTTCTCGCAGAACACGGCGATTCCGGCCTTCATGGCCTTCATCGCGGGATCATAATGCACGAAGTTCGGGGTGACGATGAGGATGTAGTCGAGCTTTTCGGCCTCCGGGAGGGTGGCGTTTGCCTTGATCATCTCATCGTAGGAGCCGTAGCCTTTGATGGGGTAGGGCCAGTTTGCGGCCTCTTCCAAGGCGATTTTAGGATCCGGAAACAGCGCCCCCGCCACCACACGGCGCGTGCCGTCAAAGTGAATGGCTTTCTGATGGGGATGCACAATGAAGGCGCCTTTGCCGCCTCCGACCAAACCGACATTCAGGGGTCTATTGGACATAAGTCTTTATCCTGTCGAGTGTTGTTTATTCGTTCACCGATGGTTTAATTTTTGCGGACCATGCCGTCCAAGAGCGGAGCATAAAAAGCATGGGCTTTCATTTCAACCATGAAACGCACCTTTACGAGCGAAGGATTTCGCAGGAAGGACGTTATGAAGCCCCGGGGGGCGAATGAATCAGGGTCGCGGATGGAATTTTTGATGAACTTCCCGGAGGCGTTGCCCGGAAACGTGTGTGTAAACCTCCGTGGTGCTGATGTTTGAATGGCCAAGCAGTTCCTGGATGACCCGCAGATCTGCCCCATGCTCCAGCAGGTGTGTGGCGAAGCTGTGGCGGAGCATGTGGGGCGTGACATTTCGTTCGATCCCGGCACGCCCGACCCGCTGCTTGATGCGGAGCCACAGGGTGACGGGGGCGAAAGCGGTGCCGCGCCTGGTAAGGAATACCGTTGCAGGGGACCTGGGGGTGACGAGATGGGGACGCCCCGCCTGAAGGTAACGGCGCAGGGCCTCGATGGCCTTTTCGCCCAAAGGGACGACCCGCTCCTTGTTACCCTTGCCAATGACCGTCATGAAGGAGGCCTCAAGTTGCAGCTGCTCGAGGCGAAGGGTGCGCAACTCTGCCAGGCGCAGGCCCGATGCATAGGCGACCTCGAGCACAGCCTGATCACATAGGCTGGCAGGGGTCTGCTCCGGCTCGGGTAGAAGGAGTTTCTCAATCTCCAGTTCGGAGAGTGCTTTTGGGACCCGTTTCCAACGCCGCGGGAGGGAGAGATGCTCCGCGGGGTTGCCCGGCAGGAGTTTCTCGCTTTCGGCAAACCGGAAGAAGGCCCGCAAGGCGGCGATCTCAAGGTAGAGGCTCTCGCTGCTCAGCCGACCCTTGCGGGGCTTTGGGCCTTTGAGGGTCCGCTCCCGCTCCGTTTCGAGATAGCGCATTAATTCCGGCAGACCCACGGATTCCCAACTTGTGATTCCCTGTTGTCCGGCCCAGGCAACAAATGCCCCTAGAAGGGCCGAATAGGTGCGCTGCGTGTGCTGCGCCTGCCCTTTCTCATGCCGCAGATGCTGGAGGAAATCCTCAACAAGAGATTCCATAAAACCTTCAACCGCAGTAACTAAAGAGCAAACAAATACGCCTTGCCCGGTCGCCGTTCTGGAACTCTAAACCTTGAACCCATGCGGCCACACACACGAAGACGTGCGATGCCTGAGCAGGGCTGGGTAGGCTCACTGTCAAAAGTGAGGACTGACCCCTTTTTAGAGGGGCTTCCCGGTCAGGCGCTCGTAGGCCTCAAGGTATTTCGCCTGGGATTTGGCCACCACCTCGGGTGGCAAGGGGGGGGCAGGGGGAGTTTTGTCCCAATCCAAGGTTTCCAGGTAATCCCGAACGAACTGTTTGTCGAAGCTGGGTTGACCCTTGCCGGGGGCATAGACATCGGCGGGCCAGAATCTTGAGGAGTCCGGGGTCAAGACCTCATCGATGAGGATCAGCTGGCCATCCATGATGCCGAATTCGAACTTGGTGTCTGCGATGATGATGCCCCGCATTCTGGCGTAGTCCCGGGCGAACTTGTAGATCTTCAGGCTCGCGTCGCGGGCGGCCTGGGCGATCCCGGCCCCTACTATATTGGCGGCCTGTTCAAAGGAAATGTTTTCGTCATGGCCGGTTTCCGCCTTAGTGGCAGGGGTGAAGATGGGTTCAGGCAGGGGTGAAGATTCCTGCAGCCCGGCTGGCAGTTTGATTCCGCAGACTGTGCCGCTCTGGCGGTATTCTTTCCATCCTGAACCGGCGAGGTATCCGCGAACAACACATTCAATAGCAAGGGGTTGGGCCTTTTTAACAATCATGCTGCGCCCCTGCAACTGGGAGGCAAAGGGCTGCAAGGCAGGCGGCAGGGGATCACTGGATCGGGCCAGGAGGTGATTGGGCTGGAAGGAGGCTGTCTGCTCAAACCAGAAGTGGGAAATCTGGGTCAGCACCTCCCCTTTGCGCGGGATGCCGTTGGGCATGATGCAGTCAAAAGCCGAGATCCGGTCCGTTGCAACAAAGAGCAGACGGTCGCCGAGATCAAAAACTTCCCGCACCTTGCCACTCTTCACCTTTTTGAGGCCGGGCAATTCCAATTGAAGCAGAGGTTCATTCGCCATGTGGAGAAATATGGGGAGGGGATGAAAAAGGTCAAAGCGGAAATGGGAGTGGGAGCAGGGTGCCCCCCGGGGGGGAGGGAGGGCTTGAATGGCCACCCAAAATGGGCGGAGGGGCAAAAAACTCCCTGCGGGAGGGTCAAAAACTTCCGCCCGGGCACGGTATTAAAGGGGTAATCGGGAGGTTCCAAGGGCAAAAAGGGAATTTGGAGGGCGATTCCAGCCCGGATTTTGGTTTGGCACGGGCGTTGCTATCTGGCTCCCAGAATGAATGTCGCTGAAAGCATGGAGCCGTCCGCAGTTCTAGGAGCGTGTGAGAGTCAGATCCGGTTGCCCTACGGGTTACTGGGGTTTGAGCAAATTCTGGATTTCGTGCTGGTGGCGAATCCCGGGGAGGAGCCGTTCCAATGGCTGCAGGTGAAGGATGACCCGAACCTGGCGTTTCTGGTTCTTTCCCCTTTCACGGTGATTCCGGATTACCGGCCCGACCTCCCGGAGGGCGAGATTGCATTCCTGAAGCTGAAGGGCCCGGAGGATGCAGTGGTCTTTAATATTGTCACCATGACCGGCATGGGGCAGGCCACCCTGAACCTGAAGGGGCCGATTGTGGTGAACCGCCACACCCAGGTGGGCAGGCAGGTCATTCCGACCAATGCCGCCCAGTATTCTGTGTGCCATCCGCTGTCCACATCGGTGGCATAACATAAGGATTTATGTTGATTTTATCCCGCAAGCTGAACGAGAGCATCGTAATTGATGGACGCATCATTGTGAAGGTGGTGCGCGTCGATGGAGACACGGTGAAGCTTGGCATCTCCGCCCCGACAGAGGTGCCCATTCACCGTCAGGAAGTGTACGAGGAAATCCAGCTCAATAACAAGGCGGCGCTCACGAAGGGCCCGCGGATTGTACCAAAACTTTCGGCTGCGCGCCCCACAGAGGCGCCCGCCACCCCTTTGCCGGCAGGAACGCCGGCTTAGCTCAGACACGGACCGTCATGTTCAAACCTATAAAATAATAAACTACCATGGTCATTAATACGAACATTCAAGCCCAAATCAACTCGGACAACCTGCAAACCACGCAGACCCGGTTGAGCAAGTCCCTGGCCCGCCTGAGTTCCGGCACCAGAATCATCCAGCCTTCCGACGATGCTGCCGGACTGGCAGTCGCCTCGCGGATCGATGCCCAGATCAACCGCATCCAGGCCGCGAAATACAACGTCAACAACGCCGTCTCCTTCGTCCAGACCCAGCATGGGTATGTGCAGAAGATCGGCAAGGCCCTGGACCGCATGGGCGAACTTTCCATCCTGGCACAGGACGGCACGAAGACCGATTCCGACCGCGACCTGTATAACAAGGAATTCTCCCAGCTCCAGAGCTACATCAGCTCCGCCGCCACGAAGGATTTCAACGGCGTCAGCCTGTTCTCCCCCTCCAATCTTGAGGTGGCGATTGATTCCGACGGCACCACCTTTGCCATGGCGGGCCTCGACATGGCTGCCGTTCCCTACTCGACTGTCGTCAATTCCGGTTCGGTGAATGTGTCGACGACTGGTGCAGCCGCTGCCGCCCTCACGGAGATCAAGAACGTGATCACCCAACTTTCGAAGGACCGCGCGAACATTGGTGCCTTCCAGACCCGCCTGAATTACACATCCGAGCAACTCACTGTCAGCAAGGAGAATCTCTCCGCTGCCAGCTCCCGGATCCAGGACACAGACGTGGCCGAGGAATCCACCGAGTTTGCGAAACAGAACATTCTTTCCCAATCCGGCACAGCGATGCTGGCCCAGGCAAACCAGCTCCCGCAAAGCGTGCTGCGCCTCCTCCAGTAACAGGTGAACCCATAGACTCCTGAATACCATGAAAGTCGCCGGACCAATGTCCACCCGAGGCTATAACAGCCGGGTTCCACGAAGGAATCTGAGGCACCAGGACGGCGAAATGAAAATCCAGGAAGGATTGGTGGAATCATGAAGGTGGTGATTTTTTGCGGTGGCCTGGGAACCCGTCTGCGCGAAGAGACGGAATTCCGGCCGAAGCCGATGGTGCCAGTGGGCAACCGGCCGATCTTGTGGCATATCATGAAAATCTATGCCCATTACGGGCACAAGGATTTCATCCTCTGCCTCGGTTACAAGGGGGAGGTAATCAAGGACTACTTCCGGCACTACCACTGGAACACGAGCGATGTGACTTTGAGCCTGGGGTCCAACCCCCGGGTTACCTATCACACCCACCACTCGGAAGAGGATTGGAATGTGACCCTGCTTGATACCGGGCAGGAAACGCAAACCGGGGGGCGACTGCTTCGGGCGCTTCCATACATTGATTCTGACACCTTTCTTGCAACGTATGGTGACGGGCTCATCAATAGCAACATCAACGAGTCGATAGCCTTTCACAAGCAGCACGGAGGCCTTGCGACCATCACTGGTGTCAGGCCTGCCTCGCGCTTTGGCGACATAAAGGTTGAGCAAACGCGCGTGACCGCCTTCAAGGAGAAGCCTCAAGCAGATGACCAGTACATTAACGGGGGCTTTTTCGTCTTCAGCAAGGGCGTCGGCGATTATCTGGAAAACGACGAGACGGTTCTCGAACAAGAACCGTTGACGCGAATGGCGTCGGAAGGACGGGTTCATGCCTTTGCACACGCCGGATTCTGGCAGTGCATGGACACATACCGGGAGCAGCAGCAATTGGAGAAAATGTATCTCTCCGGCCGGCCGCCCTGGAAGGTGTGGTGAATATGTTCGACGGTGCCTATGACAGCAAGGTTGTATGGCTCTCCGGCCACACGGGATTCAAAGGCTCCTGGCTGGCCGAGTGGCTGGTCAAAATGGGGGCGAAGGTTCACGGGTTTTCCCTGCCAGCCCCAACACAACCCGCTTTGTTTGAACAGGTGGGCCTGTCGGATCGGGTTGTAAACGAGATGGGTGACGTGCGTGATCTGGCTTCAGTCCAGCGATCGATTAACGCCGCCCAGCCAGATTTTGTCTTTCATCTCGCGGCCCAGCCTCTGGTGCGTGAGAGTTACACCAGACCGGTGGAGACCTATGCCACGAATGTTCTGGGAACAGTCCATGTGATGGAGTCACTTCGCAACCTCCGCCAGCCCTGCGCAGCTGTATTCATCACGACCGACAAGTGTTACGAGAATCGGGAGTGGGTTTATGGATACAGGGAGGGGGATCCCCTCGGCGGGTGTGACCCTTACAGCTCGAGCAAGGCCGCTGCCGAACTGGTGATTCAGGCCTACCGCCAGTCCTTCTTTGCAGACCACCCCGTAAAAATTGCAAGTGCCCGTGCGGGGAATGTCATCGGCGGTGGTGATTGGGCCATGGACAGGATCGTGCCGGATTGCATCCGCCATCTGAGCCGGGGCGATGTTGTGCCAGTGAGAAACCCGATCGCAACTCGGCCATGGCAGCATGTTTTGGAACCGCTCAGCGGTTACCTTTGGCTGGGAGCAGTCATGGCGGGGAGGGGACGACAGCACCTGAACGGAGTCGAGCCCTGCAGTGCCTTTAATTTTGGTCCCGGTAATGAGTCCAATCGCCCTGTTTCAAATCTGGTGGAGGAAGTTCTTCGCCATTGGGAGGGCAGATGGGAAACGGTTACGAGTGCCAAAGCCGTCCACGAGGCAAGACTGCTTCAACTCTGCACAGACAAAGCCCGCCAGGAACTGGCTTGGACTCCGGTCTGGAGCTTTGAGGAGACTGTGGCTCAAACCGTCTCGTGGTATAAGCAGGCGGAGGTCGCACAGCAGACCGATGCCATCCACAACCTGACCCTCTCGCAAATCGACACCTATTGCCGCCAAGCCAAACTCAGGGAACTGCCTTGGGCGAGAGGCTAAAGGAAACAATATCATGGATGATACCCAACAGCTTAAGTCAGAAATTCTTCGGTTGACCCGCCTTTACGCTTCCAAAGTCCACTCGAGTCACCTGCCGGCATCCGATCCAAAGAGGGGGGTCGCTGGCCCATTTCTTCCCGGCCAAACAACGATTCCCTATGCCGGGCGGGTTTTTGATGAAGATGAGGTCGAGGCTGCCGTTGGTGCGACCCTCGATTTCTGGCTCACGCTGGGTCCGGAGGGCCAACAATTCGAGCGTGAGTTGGCGAAATGCCTGAGGGTTTCATCCTCGTTGCTGGTCAACTCCGGGTCATCGGCAAATCTTTTGGCAATCTCCGCTCTCACAAGTCCCAGCCTGGGGGAGAGACAACTCCGCCCCGGCGATGAGGTGATCACCGCAGCAGCAGGCTTTCCCACAACTGTTGCCCCCATTCTCCAACAGGGGTGTGTGCCGGTCTTCCTGGATAGCGATCCTGCCACCTTGAACATTTGTGTGGGATCATTGGAAGAGGCATACCGGCCGGGGATCACCAAGGCGGTCATGCTGGCTCACACACTGGGCAACCCGTTTGACCTCTCGAGCGTTGTTGAATTTTGCAAACGTCACGGACTCTGGCTCATTGAAGACAATTGTGATGCACTTGGGAGCTTCTATGACAACAAGCCTACGGGCAGTTTCGGGGATCTATCCACACAATCCTTCTATCCCCCCCACCACATGACTTTGGGGGAGGGTGGGGCCGTGAACATCCCAGCCAGATCAGATCTTGGAAAGCTGGCAGAGAGTTTTCGCGACTGGGGGCGTGCATGCTGGTGCCCCAGCGGCAGGGACAACACCTGCCACAAGCGGTATGGGTGGAAACTTGGGGATCTGCCGGAAGGTTACGATCACAAATACGTTTACAACCATCTCGGCTATAATCTGAAGCCGTTGGACATTCAGGCTGCCATAGGTCGGCAGCAGTTGAAAAAACTGCCCGGTTTTGTCCAGGCACGGAGAGAAAATTGGGAGATCCTGCGGACACAGCTGGCTGACTTGGGGGAATATCTGGATTTCATGCTTCCAACCCATGCGACTGCATGGACACCGAACGGCTTCGAGTGGGACTCCACAGGCCACCGGTCAGATTGTTCCTGGTTCGGTTTTATGATGCGAGTCAAGTCCACAGCCCCATTTGGCAGAAGGGAACTGGTGGAGTGTCTGGATGCGGCCCGAATTGGTAACAGGATGCTCTTCGGTGGCAACCTTGTGCGACAACCCGCATTCACCAACCTGATCCGACAACGACCCGATGCCTTCCGGGTGGTCGGCGATCTGGCAGGAGCTGACCAGATCATGAAAGACAGCTTGTTCATTGGTGTTTACCCCGGTTTGACCGGGCAGATGCTGGCTTACATGGTGGAGACCATTCAAACCTTCTGCAGACGCCAGCACTGATGAACCTGAACCACGCATCTACCTGTCCCAAGGAGGATCTGGACCACATCATGGCCCATACTGAAGGCTTGTGGGAAGAGTTGCGTGGGGAATCGATTTTCATCACAGGGGGCACTGGCTTTTTTGGCAGATGGTTGCTGGAAAGTTTTGCCGAGGCCAACCGCAGATATGGACTTGGAGCCCGGATTGTGGCGCTATCCCGTGACCCGGAAGCGTTCCGGCGAAAAGCACCACACCTTGCTTCAGACCCTGCCATCAGACTTCACGCTGGAGATGTGTGCTCGTTTGAGTTTCCCGGCGGAACCTTTTCCCATGTGATTCATGCGGCTACAGAATCGGCAACCCATTTGAATGAGGAATCACCGCTGCGGATGTTAGAGGTGGCTGTGGATGGCACGCGTCGTGCTCTGCAATTTGCTGTGCAAGGCGGTGCAAGGAACTTTTTACTTACAAGCTCGGGAGCTGTTTATGGAAAACAGCCCCCTGAGATGACGCACATGCCGGAGACCTTTAGCGGCGCACCTGATCTGATGAGCCCGGCGAGTGCCTATGCTGAGGGGAAGCGCGTTGCTGAGTTGTTGTGCGCTCTGTATCACCGGGAATACGGACTGAACGCAAAGATCGCGCGTGGATTTGCTTTTGTTGGCCCCCATCTTCCTCTGGATGCTCATTTTGCCATTGGCAACTTTGTTCGGGACGCACTGGCTGGGAACACTTTGAAGATAACCGGGGATGGAACCCCGCAGCGGTCCTACCTTTACGCAGCAGATCTGGCTGTGTGGCTCTGGACCATACTTTTGCGTGGTCAATCCTGCCACCCGTACAATGTCGGATCTGAAGATGCCATCAGCATTTCCGGCCTGGCCGAAGCGGTGTGCAGCGCCTTGAACCCGCAGGCCAAAGTTGTGACCGCCTGCACGCCTCAGCGGGATTGTCCTGCTCAGCGCTATGTGCCATCGACGAAACGAGCCACCACAGAATTGGGACTGCGCCCTACGATCGGGCTGGCGCAATCCCTGCAACGAACGGCCGCCTGGCATGCCAGAGCTGCTTGCGATAAGCCCTGAACGACCAGTAGAAACGACAGAAAACCAACAAGGAGAAAACATGCAAGAAGTCAAAATTGGCAGCACTCTGGTGGGCGAATCCCATCCCTGCTACATCATCGCCGAGATAGGCATCAACCACAACGGGGACATTGATCTGGCCAAGAAGCTGATTGATGTGGCACAGGCTGCCGGGTGTAACGCGGTCAAATTCCAGAAGCGCACAATTGACGTCGTGTATACGGCTGAGGAATTGGCAAAGCCGCGCGAAAATCCTTTCGGTTCAACAAATGGTGACCTGAAACGGGGGTTGGAGTTCGGTCTCGCCGAATATCAGGATATTGATCGTTATTGCAAGGAGCGCGGCATTCAGTGGTTTGCGTCCTGCTGGGACGAGGCATCAGTGGATTTCATCGCCCAGTTTGATGTTCCATGCTTCAAGATTGCTTCGGCAAGCCTGACGGATGACAACCTTCTGCGTCATACCCGTGCAGTGGGTCGGCCTATTCTACTGGCGACCGGCATGAGCACCCTGGAGCAGATCGACCATGCGGTTGAACTCCTCGGCAAGCGTGGGTTGATTGTCATGCACGCCATGAGCACCTACCCTGCGCACTACGGTGAACTCAACTTGCGCGTCATTCCCGCGCTTCGCCAGCGCTACGGTGTTCCAGTGGGCTATTCCGGCCACGAAACGGGAATCCCATCGTCAGTCGCCGCTGCCTGCCTCGGGGCGTGCGTTGTGGAGAGGCACATCACTCTGGACCGGTCGATGTGGGGCTCGGATCATGCCGCGTCGCTTGAGCCGAATGGCATCACCCGACTTGTTCGTGATATCCGCCTTGTTGAGAGTGCGATGGGCAATGGTGTGAAGCGGGTCATTGAGCGGGAGAAGCCCATCTTGAAGAAGCTGCGTCGCAATGGGAATGCAACCCCTGCGCTGACACCGGCATGACTCCCATAAAGGCTGTTGCCCTGGATGTTGATGGGGTGCTCACTGATGGTGCGTTCTGGTGGGGCCCCGAAGGTGCGGAATTCAAGAGGTTCTGCTTTCGGGACGTGATGGGGATTTCGCGTGCAAGCAAGCGGGGTTTGGTTTTTGCGTTGATTTCGGGCGAGGCCAACCCGCTGATCACACGCTTTGCCGAGAAGATGAACATCGTCAATGTTTATCAGGGATGCAAAGACAAAGCATCCGCGCTTCATGGGTTTGCAGGTGAGCTCGGGATTGAACTTTCGGAAATTGCGTTTATGGGCGATGATATCAACGATCTGGGTGCCCTTAATCTGGCCGGGTTGGCAGCGGCACCTGCGGATGCACACCGATCCGTGCTGGCTGTTGCGAAGTTCGTTGCCAGCAAAGGGGGTGGACAGGGAGCGGTACGGGAGTTGCTGGACAGAATAGAAGAATGAAATTGTCTGACTACACCATGGCGTTTCTTGCCGACCAGGGGGTCAAGCATGTGTTCATGCTCCCGGGTGGAGGGGCCATGCATCTGAATGATTCGCTCGGCCGTTGCCCCGGTTTGGAATTTGTGGCGATGCAGCACGAACAAGCTGCGGCCATCGCTGCTGAGGCTCATGCCCGCGTCACAAACAGGCTCTCAGCGTGCCTGGTTACGACCGGACCTGGTGGAACCAACGCGGTAACCGGGGTGTCGGCAGCCTGGTTAGACTCCACCCCCGTGCTGTTTCTTTCAGGCCAGGTCAAAAGGCCGGACCTGAAGGGGGGAACGGGCTTGCGCCAATTGGGCGTGCAGGAAACGGACATCGTTTCCATCGTGACGCCCATCACAAAATATGCAGTGACGGTTGTGGAGCCGGCCACCATTCGTTACCACTTGGAGAAGGCGGCTTATCTTGCGCGGATTGGACGTCCGGGCCCGGTGTGGATTGATGTGCCGCTTGATGTGCAAGTCGCTGAGATTGAACCCTCGCAACTGGCGGCTTTCATTCCAAATGAGCTTAAGAGACCGTGGGAACACGTTCCCATGCTCGCGCTGGCACGGCAGGCGATTCGGCTCCTGAACGATTCCGAGCGGCCTGTGATTCTGGTGGGGAACGGACTTCGCCTGGCAGGTGGCGAGGCACTCTTTCAGAATCTGGTGGACCAGCTGAACATACCGGTTTTGACAACAAGACTCGGGGTTGACTTGTTGCCTGCGAATCATCCGCTCTGCTTTGGAATGCCCGGGGGCATCGCTTCAAGGGCGGCAAACTTCACGCTTCAGAATTGTGACTTCCTTTTAATTTTGGGAGCCAGGTTGGACATGGCGCTAATTGCCTATGCACCTGAGAGGCTGGCGCGTGGTGCCAAAAAGGTCATGGTAAACATTGATCCTGCGGAGATTAGGAAACTCGGTCCGATCATTGATGTCGCTGTGGAGGGGGATGCAAACCTGTTTTTGGAGTCGATTCAGACGCTTTCCAATGAAGTTCAAACCCGAAACCGGGAACACTGGATAAGCCGCTGTCGCGATTGGCAAGTCCGGTATCCTTTCGTGAGTCCGGAGCATCTGGCAGAGCGACGAGGGATCAGTCTCTATGCATTTTCCGATATTTTGGCAGAGGAACTGGTAGAAGGGGACATTGTCCTGCCCGGCAGTGCGGGATTTGTGGCGGAGATTTTCCTCACCGCATTCAAGTGCAAGCCCCGCCAGAGGGTTTTCCATAACAAGGGGACCGGCTCGATGGGGCTTTCCCAACCGGCGGCGATTGGAGCCTGTCTTGCGGGTGGAAACTGCCGGACGATTGCCATTGATGGAGATGGGGGGTTCACAATGAACATCCAGGAGTTGGAAACCGTCCGTCGCCTCAAATTACCGATCAAGTTTTTCGTCATAAATAACGGTGGATATGCCTCGATTAGGAATTCACAACGAACCTACTTCGGACGGCTAACCGGGGCCGATGAGACCAGCGGACTCTCGCTACCGGATTATGTGAAGGTGGCCGAGTCTTACGGAATCAGCGCGAGGCGGCTCAGCAACCCGGAAACATTGAGAGATGATCTAAGGGATGTGCTAGAACTGGAAGGTCCAGTGGTATGCGAGGTGATTGTTATGGCTGACGAACCGAGAGTGCCTCGCGTTGCGTCAGCACAACGGTCGGACGGATCGATTGTTTCAAAGCCGTTGGAGGATATGTATCCATTTCTCGAGCGGAGGGAGTTCGAGAAAAATATGATAGTGCCAATTCTGGCGGAATAGTTTGTCCTCCCTTTCAACAGGAGACCGCTACGGAGGCGGATTGGTCCGCTGTCATGCTCGTGAGTTGATCCCTGCAGGGCAGGGTTATCGGGTGTATATCCAATGTGACTGGACTTAGACTGAAGGTCGACGTGATTTCCCACTCAGGAAGGGCGGGATTTGAAATGATGATGCGTACACACCCAATTTGATGAAACTAAAGGAATCGGATAACAACAGAATAAAGTAAAATATGAGCAAGACGCTGAGAGCTGAATTGGAGGTGCTTTTGGGTGAGAATCCATCTGTGCACAGTGAACGGAACATGGCGCTATGGGACAAGGTCGCAGGTGAGGACGATTGTCCGATAATTCTCTGTGGCGCGGGTCCTCTTGGAAAAAGGGCCTTGCGTGGCCTCAGGCAACTTGGAATTCATCCAATTGCGTGGGCTGACAACAATCCGCACCTCTCGGGGCAGGTCGTGGAAGGTATGCCGGTGGTTCGAACTGAAGCCGCTGCGCTCAACTTTCGTGATAGAGCGATATTCGTAGCAACAATTTTTAACCCATCTGCTTTGGTAGGCCAGCTTACGGGCCTCGGATGCTTGCGTGTGGTCCCCTATACAACCTTGTTCTGGAAGTACCCAGAGACATTCTTGCCCTATGGAGGAATACAATTGCCAGAAACTATAAGAGAACAAAGCCAGCAAATCTTGAAGGCTTTTGAGTTGTGGGATGATGAGGTTTCCCGCCAGGAGTTTGTGGCTCAATTGAAGTGGCGTCAAACCATGGATTCAAAGCAGCTGCCACCACAATCGCCAGTCGTAGAAACATACTTTCCTTCCGATTTGGTTGAGGTGACGAAGGATGAAACCTTTATCGACTGCGGTGCCTTCGATGGTGATAGTATGCGGAATTTCCTATCCTTAACGGGAAATTCTTTTCGAAAAATCATTCCCTTAGAACCTGATCCGTCGAATTGCGCTAAACTGAGACAGTCAATAGCATCACTGCCCTTAGATGTAGGGGCGAAAATTCAGGTTCATAATGTTGCCGTGGGTGCGAGGAGGGAAAAGGTTCAGTTCTCTGCAAATGGGGATGCTGGATCCGGCATATCAAGCAGTGGAATTTTAGAGGTGGATTGTGCCACTCTGGACGAAATTCTACAAGAGGCGTGCGCTTCTTATGTCAAAATGGATATTGAAGGTGCCGAACCTGGCGCTCTTTCTGGTGCACGCAAGCTAATTGGAAGTGCCACAGCTGTTTGGGCTATATGCCTATACCACGAGGGGAACCACCTATGGGAACTTCCTCTGTTTTTCAAAGCGCACTCTGATGGCTACCGTTACTACCTGCGCCGCTATGCTGAAGACTGTTGGGAGTTGGTTCTATACGCCATCCCGCATAGCCGCTGCCTATGAGAGGGACACAAATGGTAAGAAACTGAGGGAACGAGGCGACCTAAAACCTCACCCACGACAAACAATGTGATGAAGACTCAAATCCCTGGGACTGTTGTCATTTATGGTCCGCACTACCGACGCGAAGGCTTCGGTGCGCTGGCTCGTGTTTGGACATTAGCGTTGCATTCTGCGGGTTTGAACGTGAAAGTTGCCCCGGTCAATTGCGACGATCCCGGTATGATGGGTGGACTGGACGATACTGACCTCACCCTACTTCGTCGTTTGGAGACCACTCCTCTGGTGCCACCTGTTACTGCAATCTTCATGTATGTTCCTACGTATTTGTGGCCGAAATTGGCGCTACCGAATCCAAGTTTGCGCATAATGTACACGAGCTTTGACAGTAACGTGAATCCAGCACCGCCACAGTCACGATACATCTACATTTGTGACCAGATGGACCAGACTTGGGTTGTAAATGAGGCTGAGGAGCGTTCATGGGTGCGAAGTGGGGCGGACCCTGCTAGAATTCATTCGTTCCGGACGCCGCACCAGTGGTTAAATAATCCCCTCCTACCATTATCACACCACAAGGCAAAACCTAGTAAGCCCTTTCGATTCCTTCATGTGTCGTTGTTTCTCCCTCGAAGAAGATTGGATGCCTTGCTGTGCGCGTTTTTCCATGCGTTCCCAACTGGGGATGAGGCTGAGTTGTACCTAAAGGTGACGTACCCAAATTGGCACCCGCGCGGTATAGGCAAGGCCAAAAGCGACCTAGCCACACTGATTTCGAAAGCACGGGGGGAGACAGGGTCGCGAGCGAGGGTAATTGTTGATGACGCACTCGGAACAAGGATGGGGATGGTAAGGCTATTTGATAGTTGTGACGCTTATGTATCCTCGGACTTGGAGTGCACGGCACCGGTTGCCGAAGCAATCATTCGCAAACGTCCAGTAATTATAGGGGAGGGATGGGGGGTCGAACTTCCACCGCAGGCACTTATCGTCCCGCACAGCGGTGGGCAGGTGCAAATGACTCCAGAAATGGCAGAATATGCACCACACATCCGAGGTACGAGCTTTCCAGCTTTGGATCGTGCAGAAATGCGCAGGGCGTTGAGACAAACTTACGAAATGGGGCAGGACACCCGCTGTGAGTTAACAGATGCGGCCTATAAGTTTTTGGATGAGCGCTACTCTTTCGCTGCAACAACCCCTCCGGTAATCGAGAGTATCAAAAGAGGTTGGGAAGCCAAACGACACCGACTGTCGCTGACTGCAAGCGCTGGTTCGGTAGGCCATTTGGAGGATTCCGTAGACCAGCCGCAAGGTGGTCTAAAAATCTCTTGGTGTGGGCTTCAGTTGTTCCATGGAAGGCCCGGGACGGTAAATCGTGAATCGTGCCTTGAACTTATGCGACGCGGGCACACCCTGTCGCTAGTGCCTGGCTGTAGTGCCTTCCATGTCGAGGAGTTCGATATCGCCCATTCACCAAAGTATAAAAAGCTTGCAGCGAGTTTCTATGAGCAATTCCAACGTCAGGCCCATGTTAACATCAGCAGCCGCTGGCATCCGAGTTACATTGAGCAGCCAGCCGATAGGCAGGTTCTGTTCAATACATGGTGGTCGGGTTCGATACCGATAGATTGGGTTCGGCCGATTTCTGAGTATGTCGACGAGGTCTGGGTGCCAAGCGAGTTTGTCAGGCAAAATTTTTCTGCCGCCTGTGGGGATAAAGTACACGTCGTACCCATCGGCTTTGATCCCGCTGTATACCACCCAAGAGCGCCACTAACTCCTCTAAAGACGCGCAAGAGGTTCAAATTCCTGTTCATCGGAGAGGCTACGGCTCGGAAGGGATTTGACCAATTGTTGATAGCCTATTTGAAGACCTTCAGCTCGCACGACGACGTATGTCTTGTGGTCAAAGACATGAGTTGCGAGGATTATTATGTGCCTCGCGCCGGGAAAAGCCAGATAGATCTTTGCCGTGCGAAGGTGCCGAGTTGTCCGGAGATTGAATACCTAGATGGTATGATCAGTGAGGCTGAATTAGCGGGGATATATACGGCGTGCGACTGTTTTGTTCAGCCGTTTCGAGCCTCGAGCTTTGGGCTTGCCGTGCTTGAAGCAATGGCCTGTGGATTGCCAGTGGTCGTGACGAATTATGGGGGTGTCACTGAGTTTTGTGACCAAGATACCGCCTGTCTTTTACCTGCTAAAGAAGTCCGTCGGCCAGCAACACTTGTTGGTCACTGGCGTGTGTCGGGAGAGCAACTCCACGCAGAGGTTAAGATTGGAGATCTGCAGGAGCGATTGAGGGAGGCTGTGCGTCGCCCTGCAGCGGCTGCAACACGTGCTGCAGCGGCTGCTGAGCGTGTGCACGCGCAGTACACTTGGAGAAATACCGTAGATCGAATGGAGTCACGGATGACGGCAATGCTAGGTCATCCATCTAAGAGGAGAACGAATAGTCCTGTGATTGAAGTGCGCTCACAACCGGGTCTTGCAGGGGTTCAGAGCAGAGCCGGCACGAGTCCAACCTTGCTCATTGTGGCGCCGTTCTATAACCGGAGCGGGTATGGAGTTTCTGCGCGTGCTTTAGTCGCTGGATTGGTCGCGATGGGTTTAAAGATCCGGATTGTGCCAGTCGATAACGTAGAGCAAGGCATCGATGACTGTGATTTGGAACTCTTTAAACAGCTTCAGCAGACGCCATTATCGCTTCCAATTGTCGCCATTTTTTTCCACGTGCCGAGCGCAAATTGGCTTAAAATCGAACTTCCAGCTCAGAGTGTGCGCATTATGTATACCACATTCGACAGCAGTGCTCAGGGAAATCAGCCCCCACGGGATTGGATCTCTGTATGTCAGCAGATGGATCAGGTTTGGTTGGGAAGTCGGAAGGAAATCGAAATTTTTGCTGTTGCCGGTGTTGACCACGAGAAGATGCGGGAGGTCCACTGTCCTCACCCGTGGGTCAATAATCCCCTTCTCTCACTTCCGAGAATCGGTTCTTTTCGAGGGGGGCGGCCTTTTAGGTTTCTCAGCATAGCCATGTTCCTTCCCCGTCGTCGTTGGGATGTTTTGATCGAAGCATATCTAGAAGAGTTTAGGGACGACCTCAATGTTGAGCTGTATCTGAAGGTTAACTATCCATCATGGCACCCGGACCAAGAGCAGCCTAAGCGGGATTTGCAGATGCTTATTGAGGGTCTGCGTGAGAAAACCGGCTCAAAAGCCCAATTAGTCCTTGATGAGGTGTTGGGCACGCGCCGTGGCATCTGTGAACTGATTGACAGTTGTGATGTTTACGTCTCGACAGATACCACGGCTACCGCCCCCGTAGGTGAAGCTTTTGCCCGTGGAAAGATAGCGGTTATCCCTGACGGGTATGGCGAAGCTTTGCCAACCGTTTTGTTTTGCAGTGAATCATCGTTCATTATTCCAGTATCCTCGGCGAGGGTCCGGCCAATAACAGAGAGTGAACTCCTTTACCAACCACACCATCGTGGAAAATCGATGCCCCTACTATGCATTGAAGATGTTAAGCACACCCTGCGAGCGTCATTTGACTTGCCGGAATCTCAGCGACACCATCGCGGTAATCTTGCCCGGTTAACTGTTGAGCAGGGATTTGGGCCAGCCAAGACGTTGCCACCCATGATCGCAGCGATAGATGAATGCCTTGCTAGAAAATTTGCACGAAAAGTGGATTCCACGAAAGGTTTCGACGGCAACCGACAATCCAAGGCTGTAAAATCCCTCAAATTGTCGTGGCAAGGCAGCTTTCTGGATTTTGGCAGTCTTTCCCATGTAAATAGAGAGTTCACTAGGCAGTTTGCTGCTCAGCCGAATGTTCAGTTGACGCGAGTGGGGGATTCCACACTTTCGGGAGGGTGTGCCGCTGTGCCTGAGTTGAAAGCACTGGCTGCAACTCTAGCATCAGGACCCATCGCCGGTTCCCAAATCACAGTGCGCCATGCGTGGCCGCCGGATTGGAGTCCTGTGAAGCAGGGGGCGCTGGTGGTGATCCAGCCCTGGGAGTATGGGTCGCTGCCGGTGGAGTGGGTATCGCAGTCGCGGAACGTGCAGCAGTTCTGGGTGCCTTCAGAGCATGTTCGCAAGGTGTATGTGAGTTCCGGTGTGCCGGAATCCAAGGTGAAGGTGGTGCCGAATGGGATTGAGCCGGAGAAGTTCCGGCCGGATGCAAAGCCACTCCCGTTGGGAACTCGGAAGACCTTCAAGTTTTTGTTTGTGGGGGGGACGATTCATCGCAAGGGGCCGGATGTGCTGCTTGAGGCCTACTTGAAGAGCTTCAGCGCCCAGGATGATGTGTGCCTTGTGATCAAGGATTTCGGTGGCAAGAGTTTTTATGCTGGCCAGACGATGGAACAGGCGATTCAGGAGATCCAGGGGCGTCCGGATGCACCGGAGATTTTGTATCTGAACGATGAATTGCCACCTGAGAGCCTGCCGGGACTCTATACGGCTTGCGATTGTCTCGTGCATCCGTATCGGGGGGAGGGTTTTGGTTTGCCAGTGCTCGAGGCAATGGCCTGCGGCCTGCCGGTGATTGTGACCGGGGGTGGCGCTGCGGACGACTTCGCGCCGGCACATCTGGTTTACCGCGTGTCCTCGAAGGTGCGGGGTATTGGGCGGAAGGTGAGCGGGATGGATCTGGCTGGGGAAGGGTGGATGCTGGAGCCGTCGATTCCTGAAACCGCATCCCAAATGAGGCATGTTTTTGAGAATCGGGAGGAAGCGAGGACCCGGGGACGTGCAGCGAGTGATTGTGTCCGCCAGGAGTGGACCTGGGAATGTGCGGTCCGCACGATGCGGCGGTATCTGGATTCTCTTCAGGCGGATGTGGAAAAAGGGGCGGCGAAAACTGCCCCGGCTACAGACCGAAAGCCTGCGCCAATTGTTGCCCCGCCCTGCGCCCGGTTGGGAGGGTTGGCCGGAGCGAGGGAATTGCTGCGGCAGAACCAGTTGCGGCAGGCATGGGAAGCCGGGCTTGTGGCAGTCGCCATCCGTCCATGCCATCCGGAGGCCTACATGCTTCTGGCACAAATCGCGGCACAGGCTGGCGATGGAAAAATGGCGACCCGCTGTGCGGACAAGGCGAGTGTGCTTGCGCCCGGTTTGAAGGAGGCGCGCCGGTTTGCGAAGAAGAACTTCGGGAACCGGAACAGTCCCGCGTGGTTGACGATGCCGCCAGGATTGGTTTCTGAGAAGATGAGACTTTCGGTCTGCCTCATCGCACGGAATGAAGAGAAGTTCCTCGGGGCCTGCCTCGCCTCGGTGCGGGGCCTGGCCGATGAGATTATCGTGGTGGACACCGGATCGACCGATCGCACCGTGGACATTGCGAAGGAACATGGGGCCCGGGTGGATCACTTCACATGGTGCGATGATTTCAGTGCGGCGCGGAATGCGGCGTTGGCACATGCCACGGGGGATTGGGTGCTGATCCTGGATGCAGATGAGACGGTGCCCGAGACAAGCCATGCTGCCTTGAGGGGCTTGATAGGGAACCCGAAGGTAATGGCCTGGCGGCTCCCGATCATCGATCACGGTCGTGAGGAGGACGGCTGCAGTTATGTGCCGCGCCTGTTCCGGAATGCGCCAGCTTTGTTCTATGTGGGTCGGGTGCATGAGCAGGTGTTTTCGAGCATAGAGGTCCGGCGTCAGGAATGGGGTTTGGATAACAAAATCGGGGATGCGGTGCTGATGCACTTCGGTTACGCGCCGGAGGTGGTCAAGGATCGCAAAAAAGTGGAGCGCAACCTGCAGTTGCTGGAGAAGGCGCTGGAGGAGATGCCGGATGAATCCAACCTGCTGATGAACTACGGGCTGGAGTTGTCGCGGTCGGGACGTGCGGTCGAGGCGCTGGAGCAATACCGGCTGGCCGTCGAAAAGATGTCGGCCCTGCCGGATGCACAACTGGTGCCGGAAACCCGCGAGATGCTGCTGTCCCAGATCTGCTCCCAACTGATGTCGGGCAACCTGCTTGAGGAATTGGTGGAGGTCCTGACTTCCCCCCTGGCCCGTCGCGGGGGGCTTAATGCCTCGCTTCACTTTTCGCTGGGTGTGGCACTTTTGCGCCTGAAGCGGTTTGTCGAGGCTGAGGAGCAACTGAGGCTCTGCCTGACGGGAAGGGACAAGCCATCCCTCGCACCTGTGAACCGGGATATTCGAAAGGGTGGACCCCGGCACTGTCTGGCCATGAGCCTGTCCGGGCAGGGGAGGAAGGATGCGGCATTGGAGGTTTGCCGTGAGGCAATGGCGGAGGATCCCCAATCGCGGACGATCCGGTTTGATTGTTCACGCCTTCATGCGGATGGCGGGCAACTGGGGGATGCCCTGCAGTTGCTGCACGGCCTTGTCACGACCCATCCCGGGGATGCTGAGGCCTGGCAGTTTGGGGGATTTCTTGCGTTGAGTCATCCTGAACTGCTGGATGTGGCAGTGGATTGGACCACGGAGGCGGTTGGGAATCTGGCAGGAAATTCTGATGTGCTGGCACAAAACGCTGAGGCGCTTCTCCTGTCGGGCAAGCCCGCTCTGGCACTGCCATTGTGGCAGCAATCTGGGGTTTCAACGGCAAGCAGGAAGGCGGCCGGGATCCTATGCCAGCTGGCTTCGGGTGAGGACGTGAGGCCTGTGGAGACCGGCGAGGAGGAGGTCAGCCGGGAATTCATCCGCTGGTATCAACGGATTCTCCACTATGGTGGCACTGAGCTGGTTTTAACATTGAACCAGGCGATGTCCAAATTGGAAGTATCGCTGCCCACCGCCAGCCGCGTTCTCAGGACGGCGATGGCAGAAGCAGACACTGCGTAGAACGCGCGTCAAAGATTTGGTGTTGTGTCAGCAATCTGGCCAGCTTCTTAGCGGCGATGAGTTGCGTGAGGTGCTCGTCACCAAACCAATTAAAGAGCTCTTTCCAAGAGCCAGCGGTCTCTGTTTTGTAGCCGAGCGATCTTCCCGGAGGAACTCTTGGTCAACCAGCCGGGCGGCATGATGTGAACCTCGAAGTTCGATATCTGGAACGAGGCCAGAATACGCTGCCGGATGGTGGTTTGGATGTTCTGATGGCTCACCGGAGGTGCATCCGATTCAGCAAGAACGAAAATTCTGTCGGTCTGCGTTTCATGATCAAAGGTGCCAAACGCGACAGCACGACCAGCGTGTATGCCTTCAACCTGATAGCATAGATGCTCGAGATCTTGTGGCCAGACGTTTATACCTGCAACAATCAGCATCTCCTTTTTTCTTCCAGTAACAAACAGGCTACCGAGCGAGAAATAACCAACATCACCAGTGTAGTAGCCATGTTCAGTGATGACCTGAGCGGCCGCTTCAGGGTTGTTGTAGTATGAACGAAAGCTGTAGGGAGAGCGGACACGAATCTCCCCTAAGTGCCTATCCGGGAGTATCTGCTTTTTGTCATCAACAATCTCAATCGTGACGCCGGGTAGTGGTTTTCCAACGGAGATAAGTGGAAAAGACCCACGAATTTGAGAATTAGGGATAGGGCCAAGGTAGTCGAAATAGCCGGGGTCGTTAGATTTCCCATGAGTTAGGGCAAAGACGGTCTCAGCCATCGCGTAGCAGCCACAAAACACATCGGTGCGCAATCCATGTGAACTAAATCGGGTTAAGAAACGATTTTGGCTATCGCTCGTTACCGGCTCAGAACAGTTCACTAAGCATCTTAAGGAGCGGAGATCAATACGCTTTGGGGAGAGGTTAGGGATGCGATCGGCCAGAAAACTGAAAGCAAAATTGGGATGCCACGAGATAGAACCACGATACCGAGTGATGGCGTCGAAATACACAACAGGTGATGAGACCCAGTCTAGTGGTGAGATCATAACAGTGTGTAAACCCTGAGTTAACGGCAGAACCAGATCGGCTATCAGACCCATATCATGGTATAAAGGCAGCCACCCTACAACGACGTCTTCGTTGGATATGTGAAGTGCGTTGGCATAAGTAGCAAGCTGTAATAACGCGCTTGCATCGTCGATCAAGACTCCTCTCTTCATCCCTGTTGTGCCTGATGAAAATTGAAGAAAAGCGCCATCACTCAAGTCTACCGTTCTAGGTGACTCTTGTGAACGTAAGATTTGCAAGGTCCATGTTTCTAGTATTGTTACACCCAAATGTTCAATCAGTTGATCAGAGATAATCGCAGAAAATTGACACTGTTGAGTCACCGAAGCCATCATGGAAGCATAGTATTTAGGATGGATCTTACGATTCGGGGGGGTCAGGATCGCTGGAGGAAAGCCTACAGAGAGTGCTGCTAAAAAGTGTAGTGACTGGGCCTCCTGAGACGAGGACAGGATGCCTAGCGGTCCACGGTTCCTGAATTCAAACTCCCTGAGGCGGGATCCTATCTCCGTTACTCGCTCCAAAAGAGTGCGCCCGTCGTAAGTAACATCTCCAGTCCGGCCACCAAGAAAGGTTATGACAGGCTGATCTTTTCGCAGCAGTAGACTGTCGTGGATTCTAGCCCAGAGACTGTCATTTGCTGGCTTCATTGAGGGCGCGGTTGTAGAAACTGAAGAATCTGTCTTGGGGTGTCGAAATTATCCGTCCCAACATCTCTGCAATCAATAGGAACTCCATAACACTCTTCCAACAAGATTAGCAGGCGCGAGAATTTCAGGCTGTCGATCAAGCCCGAACTTACCAAAGGAGTGTCGGGGGTGATTGGTAGGCCAATTTCAGTTTCGAGCAAATTGAGGAGGTGATCCATACGATATGTTTCAGGATTCAAATTGACGGATGAATTCATTAACGGGTTTAAAAAACCACTCTAGACGGCTTCTGATCGTATCGGCGGACCAGTCCCACCAGGCAATTCGTAGCAGGGCCTCTACCGTTGGCTTGCTGAATCGATATCGGAGAATTTCTGCTGGGTTACCCGCCATCACCGCGTAGGGGGGCACATCCCGACCAACCACGGAATAGGCTGCGATGATTGCTCCGTGGCCGATGTGGACACCTCCCATTATAACTGCGCCATCACCTACCCAAACATCATTGCCGATTCTAGTATCACGTGTAGTTCGATAGCTCCGGGTAGGATCGTTACAACCAATCATTCCCTCGAAAGGATAAGTCGAAACAGTTGCAGTGCTATGTCCACCGCCGGTAAAAATGGATATTTTCGAAGCAAAGGAGCAGAAGCTTCCAATGTGAATTTGTTCCTCAGCTGTCCATGTGAGAAATCGAACATCATCTCCGAAGTAAGTTCCATTCCCGACCTCAACGTAAGGGGGAGGAAGCTTGCATGGCTCTTTGGGATAATGTCCATTCCGATGGGTAAATCGAGGGACGAACGATCCTCTTGATAGGCCATCCGCCCAAAGGGCATCGACACTACTACCGCTGGCGACGCCCCAGTGCTCTCGGAGTGCCCGGATATCGTCCGTGCGGTCCATGTCATCTGGATGGGGTGCCTTTTGGAAGAAGACGCAACCGGGATGCATGGCTATACGTTTGGCTCGCCCGATAAGACGGAGGCAAAAATCGAGGGTTGCGGCTCTCGAACCAAATCTTTCTTCGAATCCTCCCAAGTCCAGAAAGTCCTGGCGACGAACCAGCAAACCGCCATCACCTATCACCGGCAAGCTGCTTCGATTAAGTTCGCACATTCCACGGGACTCCAGGTCAAGGATGATCCGCTCTAGGCGTGTTTGGCTTGCAAATCCGGCCCCAACCGACCGTTCAGTCCAGTCGTCGGCAAGCGTATGTATACCCACTGCGCTAAAATGTGGGTTGGTATTTGCAAAATCAACCAATTTATGAAGCCAGCCCGGAGTAGGCAAAACGTGATCCTCCAAGAAGATGAGGTATTGGGAGTTGGCGGATGCTGTGGCGGCATTCAAGTGTGCCGGAAGGATTTTTCCAGAGTTGGCGACATGGTGTATTTTAAGGTGTTGGCTAAAGATTGAGGGTGTTGAAAAAGTTGGGGTACAGCGAGTAACCAAAACGACCTCGCACGGCTCGGAGGTCGATTCGTCTAGAATCGCTTTCAGACAGGTGTTGATTGCTTCTGGACCGCACCTTTGAACTAGCACAATGGTCAGATCGGCTTGGGACATATGCTAAAACTCACATTAACTTAGCTGGCTCAAGACGTCCATGAAATGTTTGGATTCGGTAACAGTTCGGACGACGGGCAACTTGTGGGCACCCTGCAGTTGCCGCACGGATTTGTAATGACCCACCCGGGGGACGCTAAGGCCTGGCGGTTTGGAGGATTTCTGGTGCTAAGTCATTCCTGAACTGTTGGATGTGGCGGTGGATTGGACCTCGGAGGCGGTTGCGAATCTGGCAGGAAATTCTGACACGCTATACACCTGCGCATAATATGCGCGACATAAATCTTCTGCGCTCCTTATTCCACAGGGCTTTCCTCGGGGTCTGACGTTTTCGGTTTTGTCTGGAAGGTAGGGCTTCCGCACCCATTTCTT
>CAIWMU010000213.1 GCA_903913865.1 uncultured Verrucomicrobia subdivision 3 bacterium | reverse complement strand
GGCTTCGCACCGATTTCCCCGGCTGACCACATGGTAAATCGCTCCAGGATATTGCACTCGAGGTTTGCGCGGCATGGTCCAAACCTGCCACCATTCCCCAGCTTGAGTCAAATATTAAATACCCAATGCTATGGTTTGAATCTTTTAAAGGCCAAGGACGCAACTCAGCAGCCTGCTTCGATCTGAGACTGTCATAATAAACTCCACGAGCGATCCAATTCTTTTAAAGGAATCTCACTCATTACACGGTGACTTGCCCCCCGCTCATTCTCCATTGGCCCGGCGGCGCGGATGACTTCACCGAAGGGGCCATGTTTGTAGCGGTCAAAAACAGCATGGCCGGCCTGCAGCTGCTCGAATTCACTTTCAAAAAACCCCTTCAAATCCGTTTGTCTTACATATATATACCACACTGAGAATGCCCTCCAGTAACATAACGATACCAATTACACCACACCAAAGGAACAAACGCCCTTTAGAAATTTGAGAAACCGATAAACCAGCAAAACACAAAACGAGGCTACAAACGGGTATCCACGCAAACCCGAGGTTTATGAATGGAGCAGGTAAATGGACGATAGATTCCGCAGATATCACGACAGACGCTGCCTTTAGCAATTTCACTCCGCTATTCCCGCTGCTCTTGTATACTAAAGTTACGTATAACAATAGACATAGGCCAAGAAACACCTCGGGCGCAAGCGGCACCACGCTGAAAAACCGCCCACAGCTTAGAAGCAGAACAAACATCCAGATGGGGCCCAATATTCCACAGATGAAAACCATGTTTGCAGTTCTGGATCCAAGACCCAGGACGGAACCAGCCCCGTCAGCGGCCGTATGATGACTTTGACTCATTGGTAAAGTCCCTGAGACTTCCCCGGCACAACCTTTTCTCCCACGCCGCGGGCACACCCCGAGACCCGATAGGCTGCCCACTGAGGGCAGAATTGTTGCGCCGCAGCCACGAGCCTGGTGAAGATCTCCCCCTTCGTGGGTCTCTGCCCCCAAGGAAGTGAATTGAAATCGTAGTTGTCTTTCACACAAGCCTCCCAGGTCAGCACACCACACGAGCAATGAGTGTTGAGAACGATCGTCACGTGACCCAAGCCGTAAGTGTATGGGCTCCCAACAAAATCCCCAAACGTGATGGATTTGGAATCCCATTGCTGAGCCCAAGCACCACAGAGTTTCCTCTGCATTTGAGCTGCCTGCTGGAAGGCGCTGGCGTTTCTGAGAATGGAGCCCATATGGCTGCTCAGATCATATCCTGCCCCGTTCCCTCCCACAAAGTGGTCGAACATGGCTGTCTCTTGAGGAGTGTTGAGGAAGGATCTAATACGGGCGGCAAGCTCTTTGCCGTTGGTGGGAATACCGACAATTCCCATCAGCATCGGTGAAGTCACCACTGAGTTCAAGGAACTAGCACACATGCCATCGCACAGCCCGTTCGGGTCAAAGGAGTTCGGCGGGGAATTCCCCAGAAAGGCGTATAAGTTTACCCCGCCCAACTCTCCCAGCGGGTCACTGCTAAGCCACCTCCCCGTGCTGGCATTGTAATACCGATACCCATAGTAAATCAGATCCGTCTCATCATCCTGGTATTTGGTCGAGAACCGGAACGGATTCACTTGCGCCATTGGCCCTGTGGCGCGGATGACTTCCCCGAGGGGGCCGTATTCGTAGCGGGCCGTTTCGGTGCCGTCTGTGGCGTTGACCAACAACGACCCGTTGCCATTGCCGTCGTGGGCGACGGAGTGGGTTGAGGGTTGGTTGTTGAGCGTTGAGAGGTCATGTATCCACAGCAGCCCGCCAACGCCGCCCGCGCCTTGGAACGTGCCGGAGAGAGCCGTCCTCCAGGCGAAAGAACGCAACAAAGAGTTATCCGCCCCCAGCACGGCGACAAGGTTCCAGACGCTGTCGATCAACTTCTGATCAATGCCCGATGCGCCTGTCCCTGCGGTGTTGTTCCAACGCCTCTTGGTGATGCGCCGGTCCTGGTGGTCATAGGCAAGGTCCAATCGCTGCTGTGCACCCACCGTCGTGTTGGCCCCCATCCGGACAAGGCTGTTAACCGGGGTCCCGGTTCGGGTGTGCGGATCAGGGATTTGGGGCGGATATTCAACCGGCAATATCTTCGAAACTGTGAGCGATTTCATTGTTCCCTTCACGATTTCATGTTCCACCCGGCGACCCAGTGAAAGCGTCACCATGATTCAAAGAGACACCCGACCCGCCGGTTTGTCACGCAAAAAAGCGGGGCATACCAGAAGAATTCCATCGCCGGATTACCTCCCGGGGATCGGGCATGAGAGTTGCAGAATCCGTCATCGACCCCGGGTGCGTCCTGGGGATACCGCCGCATTCATCTCCCTGCGCCAGTCCCAGATGGATTCCCACTGGGCATCGGTCGCCCGGAATGGATCGAACTGGCTGGCATCCTGGTCCTGGTAAAGCAGCCGATATCCGGCCGGATCAAACCCCGGATTGGGCCGGTTGCCCTGCGCATCCACCTGCGTGCGCCACGCCGCCAGATCCAGTCTCATTGCCGAGACCCGTGCGGGATGGCGGGAGGCGACATTGGTGCGCTCCCCGGCGTCGTTCCCCAAATCGTAGAGTTCGACCTGCCCGGCATCGTAATACTCGACCAGCAGCCAATCCCTGTCCCGGATCGCCCCTCCCGGGCGGCTCCCCTGGTTCGTGTAGTGGGGGAAGTGCCAGTAGAACTTGCGAGAGGGCATTGAACCCCGGCGGGTCAGGAGGGGGAGGATGCTCACCCCGTCCAGCCCGGCTGGAACCGGCTGGCCCGCCATCTGCAGGAGGGTGGGCAGCCAATCGGTGTTGACCACCGGCTTATCCATGAGGGTGCCCGGCTTGATCCGCCCCGGCCAGCGGACAATGAGGGGGATGCGCAGCCCCCCCTCGTATAGGAACCCCTTCCCGGCACGATAGGGGGAATTGTGGGTGACCCTCGGATGCGGCCCCTCGGGCACATGCAGTCCGCCGTTGTCGGAGGTGAACACCACGACGGTATTTCCGGCCAATCCGAGGGACTTCAACTTCGCCAGCAACCGGCCCACGCTGTCATCCAGGGTCTCAATCACCCCGGCATACACCGGCTCAAACGCCCCCGCGTTGCTGTCCATCCGGGCTTTCTGCGCCGCATAGGGGATGTGGGGGGAATTGTGGGCGAGATACAGGAAAAAGGGCCGGTCCCGGTTGTCCTCCATGAATTTTTCGGCGGCAGCCGTCAGGTCGTATTCCCCCTTACCCCCCTCGGTGGCCGAGGGGGTGGTATTTGCCCTGCCCTCGTGACAGACATCGAACCCGTGATCCAGCGGACCGAACCCGGTGCCGCCCACGTGCCACTTGCCGATGGCCGCGGAAACATAACCGGATTCCCGGAGCCAGGCTGGAATCATCCGTTCCCGCAGCGGTACCTGCATCTGGATTTCCGGATGCAGCACCATTTGGGACGGACAATCCGGGCGGCCGGGCAGAAACGTGGTCAGGTGCAGCCGGGCGGGAGCCTTGCCGGTCAGGATGGCGGCGCGGGACGGGGAGCAGATCGGTTGCGCGCAATAGGCGGAGGTGAAGCGCATGCCCGCGGAGGCAAGGCTGTCGAGATTCGGGGTGTGGTGATCCCGCCGTCCATAACAGTGCAGATCGTTGATCCCGAGGTCATCGCACAGGATGAAAAGAAAGTTCGGCTTTCGCCCCGATCCTTCCACCGCCCCGGCGGCCCGGGCGGGTCCTGCGCCGATGACGAAACCGGCCAGCAGGCTCGCAGCAAGAAGGACAGCGAAACAGGGATTCAGCCCACGCTTTGATGACATGGAGACGTTCTACAAGATCGCGCCGGAGCTGTCACGGATTATGCCCCCCGCGACCCGCCCCTCCGGAAAATCGCAGGCTGAAAAAGCATTGATCGCCTCCACAGCCCGGAAGTAAGCTGGAGTGTGCCAGTTCACCTGACCATCCTCGGCAGCGGCTCCTCCGGAAATTGCGCCTATCTGGAAACAGACGGCGCACGCATTCTCATTGATGCCGGATTCAGCCTGGGCCAGATCCGCACCCGGCTCCAGACGATCGGGCGGGTGCCGGAGAATCTGGACGCCGTGATCGTCACCCACGAGCATTCGGACCATGTGGCAGGCCTCCCGCTCCTGGGCACAAAGCTCAACATACCCATTTATTGCAACCGCCCCACGAAGGAGGCGGTGGAATACCAGAGCAAAAAATCCCTGCCCTGCCGTCTCTTCACCACCGGCGGGTCGTTCACGGTGGGGGACGTCGAGATCCAGCCCTTTCCGATCTCCCACGACGCCCAGGATCCGGTGGGTTACATCCTCCGGACCAGCGCGGGGACAGTCGGTTTTCTGACCGACCTCGGCATCGCCACCAAACTGGTGCTTGAGCGGGCCAGGCTGGCAAACGTGCTGGTGCTCGAGACAAACTACGATCTGAAGATGCTTCAGGACTGCCCCCACCGCCCCTGGAGTCTCAAGCAGCGCATCCAGAGCCGGACAGGCCACCTCTCGAACGAGGATGCGGCGAATGTCACACAGGAGATCATGTCCGCCGATCTCCGACATGTTTACCTCGGCCACCTGAGCCAGCAGTGCAACCACCCCGAACTGGCGCACCGGGTCATCCGGGATCGGTTGGCGGTGCTCGGTGCCACACATGTCCGCACGGAGGTGACATCGCAGGCACTCCCCTGCCCAACCCTGACCCTGTAGCCCCGCCCGCACATGCTGCAACTGAGGACGATCGATTCCCTGGATCTGCCGGAGCTGCAGCCCTACCGGACCCTGCGCCGCCAAATGGACCACCGCCGCGAAGGCATCTTCGTGGCGGAGGGGGACAAGGTCGTCCAGAGGCTTCTGGAAAGCCACCTGGAGGTGGTGTCCCTGCTTCTGCCTGAAAAGTGGTTTCAGGAATTCCGCCCGCTGGTGGCCAACCGCCGGGAGATGGTCCAGGTCTTCATTGCGGAAAAAAAACTGCTCGAAACCCTGACCGGCTATTCCATGTACCAGGGGGTTCTGGGCATCGCCAGAGTTCCGCCGGAGGCGACGATCGATTCGATCCTCGCCGCAAATCCAAGGCCCTGGCTTCTGGCTGCCGCCGAAGGGTTGACCAACGCGGACAATCTGGGCTCCATCATCCGCAGCGCAGCCGCCTTCGGTGTTCAGGGACTCGTTGTCGGGGAGACGAGCACCAGCGCGTACCTGCGCCGTGCGGTGCGCAGTTCGATGGGGGCGGTGTTCAAGATGCCCATCATTGAGAGCGGATCGCTTATCTCCAGCCTGCAGGCACTCAAAGCGGCTGGCATCTCCTGCGTTGCCGCCCATCCCCATGTTTCCGGCCGGACCCTCCCCATGGCTGCACTCGATCGTGATTGCTGCATCGTCTTCGGAAGCGAGGGTTACGGGCTGACGCGGGAGGCACTCAACTTCTGCTGTGATGCCGTCGCCATTCCGATGGCGGATGGCGTGGACTCGCTGAATGTCGCCACGGCAGCCACCGCCTTTTTCTACGAAGCCGCGCGGCAACGTGGAAAACTGCAACCGGCCAACCTTTCCGACGAAGCATCCCCCGCAGCCAATCCGTCCACCGGTGAAAAACCGAACCAAAACCCCCACCACCCATGACACCCCCACAATCCATACAACAGGCCGCCTTGCGCATTTGCGCCGCAATCCTCACAGTCTCCATCCTGCTGGGCTCCGCCCGGGCCCAGACGCCGGACAAGACCCTGCGGGTCATGACCTACAATCTCAAGTATGCGAGTGTCACCCCGCCAAATGCCTGGCCCCAGCGGCGGCCCTTGATGCAGAAGCTCATCCAAACCACCAACCCGGACCTGTTCGGCACGCAGGAGGGACTCCACGCACAGTTGCAGGAACTCGCCTCGGACCTCCCGGGCTACAAGTGGATCGGCACGGGTCGTGACGGGGGCAACAAGGGTGAGTTCATGGCGATTTACTACCGCGCCTCCCGCCTGCAACCCCTTTCCACAAACCATTTCTGGCTGTCCGACACGCCGGAGGTCCCCGCATCCACCACCTGGGGCAACAGCAACCGGCGCATGGTCACCTGGGTGCGCTTCCATGACACCGTCACGGGGAAGGATTTCTACCATTTCAACACCCACTTCGATCACGAAATCCAGTTCGCACGCGAGAAGAGCGCTGAACTGGTCCGAAACCGGATGGAGGCCCTCAAGCCGGAACTCCCGATCATCCTGACAGGTGACTTCAATGCCGGTTACGAAAACAAATCCCACGAGATCCTGACCCGGGGCGGCTTCCTGACCGACAGCTGGGACAAGGCAAAGGAAGTCATCGGGCGCGGCATGGGCACTTTCAACGGATTCAAGGAGATGCCCAAGGATGGGGATCGGATCGACTGGATCCTCACCCGTGGGAAGTTCCAGGTGGACAAAACCGAGATCGGGACCTTCTCACAGGATGGGAAATTCCCGAGCGACCACTTTCCCCTGACCGTCTGGCTCCAGTTTCAGGACTGAGCCTTCGCACCACCACCAGCGGACCGGCGTTGCGGCGGAACAGGCGCATCAGGTGGCTGGAAAAACTTGAGATACGCCTCCCGGACGCGGGCCCGGGCGGTCGCCACCGACTCGCGAAACTCCCCGGCGGAGGGGCAACCGCAACGCACAGCCACCCGGTAAAAGGGGGCGGGATCCTCCGGCAGGACGGTCTCCCCCTCGTAGCTCCACCGGCGCAGGATCCCCTCCACCCTCCTGATGATCCGGTAATTGGCGATCAACGGCCCGGCATCCGCCACGAGTCCCTCCCGCTCGGCGCGCAGCAGGGCGGCGAGGGTGTTGGCCTCCTGCCAACCATGCGCCAGGCAGACCGCCTGTGCCAGGAACTCCGCATCCACCAATCCTCCGGCACCGGTCTTGATGGCCAGGGCTTCACGCCCCTGCGGGGTGCGCTCCTTCTCGATCCGCATGCGCATCCGGTGGATTTGCGATTTCCACTCAGGGACAAATGCCGCGGGCGGACATTCCGGTTTGCGGAAATCGGTCAGGCTGGCTGCCAGTGCCTGAAAGCTCGCCCCGGTTGCCTCATCCCCGGCCACAAACCGGGTGCGGGTGAGCGATTGCAATTCCCACAACAGCGCCCGCTGGCGGTAGTATTCCTCGTAGGCTTTGAGGGTGTTGACCAGAATTCCCTTCTCACCATCCGGTCGCAAACGCGCATCCGTCTGGAAGGTCATCCCGCTCTCTGTGCGGGTGGAAATGATCTCCATGACCTCCACCGCGAACCTGGAATTGCGCCGCAGATCCTTCGCCTTCGAGTCGGCCACAAAAAGGATGTCCAGATCGGAACCGTAATCGATCTCGGCCCCTCCCAGTTTGCCCAACCCGATGATGGCAAAGGGCGGTTTCTTGAGCTTGTGCTTCCGCATCACAACCTCCACCGCATATTGGAGGCAGGCATCGGCCAGGGCGGAAAGTTCAGTCAGATACTGGTCGGACTCCGCGAGACCCAGAATGTCCCGGAGCCCGATGCGCATCAGCTCGGCCTGATGGTATTTGCGAAGCCAAAGATGCTGGTCGGCGTCGGCGATTCCATGGCGCAGATCCCGCAGGGTCTCCGCCGCAGTCTTGCGCTGCCGCAACCTCCCGCTGATCACCAGTTCATCAACAAGGTCCGGGGTGCGGATTGCCAGTTCAGCGAGGAACTCCGAGCGATCAAAGAGGATGACCAGGAGTTCGAAAATGGTCGGATTGGAGTGCCACAGTTCAAACAGGGTGCCGCGCGCTCCGTAGGCGGTGATGAAATTATCCAGCCGCATCAGGACCCGGTCGGGATCGGAAAGGGTTCCCGGGCCCGCCTCCGGGGCGGGCGTGACAGCCGGTCCTCCTGCCGGTTGGGGACACAGCGCGAACAGGCGCGGCAGCAGCGCCAACGCCAGCCCGCTCGTGCGCTGGGAAACATGGACATACCCGGGCCCTTCAACAAATTCCCGCAGCACACGGATTGCCTTTTCCCGATCCCGAAACCCATGCCGGTCCAAAACCAGCCCCCACGCGGCATCCTCCCCGTCAAACTGACGGGGCAGGGCTGAGACCGCCCCAGCCTCTCCCCCGCCCGGCTTGAGCAGTTTTTCAAAAATACGCCGCACATTGCCACTGAGTTTTTTGCGGGCGGAATCGAACTCGGAAAGTTTTGCAAACCCCATCAACCGGGCCAGCCGCTCCTGCGTCATGCGATTTGCCGGGATGGTGTGCGTCTGCAGGTTGTCCTCCATCTGCAACCGGTGCTCGACATCCCGCAGAAAGACGTAGGCCTCCGCCATCATTCTCGATTCCTCGCGATCCAGCAGTTCGTATTGGATCAGCTTCCCGAGGCATGGAAGGGTCTGGGAGCCCTGTAAAAACGGCTGGCGCCCGGCATGGAGCAGTTGCAGGGACTGCGCAATGAACTCCACTTCGCGAATGCCGCCCCGCCCCAGCTTCACGTTGGTGTCGATCTCCCCGCTGCGGATGACCTCCCGCTCAATGCGGTCCTTCATGGCGGCGACCTCGTGCAGAACCCCCTCGTTCATCGCCCTCGGGTAACGGAACGGCTGGATCATTTCCAGAAACTCCGCTGCCACCGGATCATCCCCCGCAACGCCCCGGGTCTTGATGAGCATCATCCGCTCCCAGGTCTGCCCCCATTGCGAGTAATAGTTTTCGTAGCTCTCAAGGGAGCGGCTCAAGGGACCGCTGTCACCCTCCGGACGGAGCCGCAGATCAATCCGGTATAGCATCCCCTCGGGAGCGGTCCGGCCCACCTCGGCGATGAATGACTCCGCCACACGGTTGAAGAACTGGTGATTGCTCATCACCGCACGCGGGGTCTTTCCACGCCCCGGCGGTTCCTTGAACACACTCCCCTCAGCCCCATAGACGAAGAGCACGTCCACATCCGAGCTGTAGTTGAGTTCCTGCCCCCCCAGTTTCCCCATGCCCAGCACACACGCGCGTGTCGGCTCCCAGGTGCCCTCCTTTTGGGGATTGGGCTGCCAGGGAAACCCGTGCCGGTCCTGATGCTGCGCAAGGCAGAGCCGCCATGTGGCACCGAGACTGACATCGGCCAGATCGGAGAGTTCACGGGTCAACTCCGGCACCTTGCCAAATCGCGCCAGATCCCTTGCGGCAATCCGCAACATCTCGACCTGCTTCAAAGCACGCACCCGGCGGAAGGCGGCGGCATAATCCTTTGCCGTGATCATGGGCTCAAGCCAGGTCCCGACCTCGCGAAGAATGCCCTCCTTCCTCCGGGGATACATCAGCTTTTCCGGATCCAGTATCGCAAGCAGTTCCGGCTGCCGGATCAGGAAGGTGCTCAACGACTGGGAGCCGCTGAACAGGGCGCAAAGCACCCGTGCGCTCTCCGCTTGAAAGCCTTCCAGCACCGGGCCGGCAGAGGTGCCGGACAGCAAATCCAGATACTTCCGCGAACGGACGGGATCTGCGGCGGCCGCCAGCGCCTGCCTCCAAACAGTGGTCTCGTGCATCATTCCCCTTTCACTGGCGGATGTTCCAGCTCCACCGGCACTTCAGATTTGCCGGGTGCCTTCAGTTCGGTGAACAAGCCGCGCCAAAAACCGATCCCGTAAAAAATGTGCGTCACCACAATGAGTGGCAGCGCCCCCAGGCTCCGGGCAACGCCCCCTGATGAACACATCGCCAGCGTCTGCCCCAGAACCGCCATCGCATACAACCCCAGCGGTGCCAGCAGCCACAATCCCGCCCAGGGGGTCAGGAACAGTATGAGGAGGTAAATGCAGAACAGCGGTGGAACGAAGTTGAGACTCGATCCGGGGGTGGGATGCAAACGGAACTGTTCAGCCCGACCCCGGCCATAGGTCATGAGCATCTTCATAAAGGCCCGCAGACTCGGTCGCGGACGCCTATGCACGGCAAATTGCGGATCGTAGAGGAGAATTCCACCCTTTTTCTGCAGCTCATCCATGAGGGCATTTTCCTCGTTGGGATAAAGGGCCTCGTTGAATCCGCCCAGATCCAGCATCGGCAACCGGCGCGCGGCCAGGTTGCACAGGATCAATTCCTTTTCGCTTGAGGGCCGGACGATGCCGACCGGAGTGTAACGGGCCCTGCTGGGTCCGAACGCAAGCCAGCACCCCAGCACCAACGCGAAGACCTGCTCCAGCCACGGGGCATCCGGCGGGCACACATTGGGTCCCCCAACCATCTGGATATTGGTATCCCGAAAATGGCTCGCCATGCGCAACAGATTGGATGGCGGGGGGACGGAATCATCGTCCAGAAAGTAAATGATGTCCCCCCGGGCGGCCCGCATCCCGGTGTTGCGCTGCACCGAGGGTTGACGACCCCGCGCCACGATGATCTCCAGCAGCCCGGCCGGATAATCCAGCCTGCGGGCCGCCTCCACCGCCTTCACATCCTGCTGGCCAGGACGGGCGGCGATGAGCACTGTGACGCTGGGCAATGGTTGGGACACAGGGACAATCTGCTAGCGGTCGCGCTGCAGTAGAAACTGGGCCAGACCATTCAACGCCCCGGCGCGGCCCTTGAACGGTTTGAGGGCGGCAAAGGCCTCGCTGGTCAGCTTTTCCGCAATTTTCCTGGAGCGTTCAAGGCCCACGATGGCGGGATAGGTGGCTTTACCCGCCTTGATGTCCTTCCCCGCGGTCTTGCCAAGCTTCTCGCTCGTCTGGGTGACATCCAGGATGTCGTCGATGACCTGAAACGCCAAACCCACATTGTAGCCAAACCGGGTCAGCGCCTCGAGCTCGGCCGGGCTGCAGTTGGCGCTCATCCCCCCCAGCCGCACGGAACAGCAGAGCAGCGCGGAGGTTTTCCGTTCGTGGATGTAGCGCAGCTGGCTCGCGGAAAGGGATTTGCCCTCCCCTTCCAGATCGGCCACCTGACCGGCGATCAGTTGGAGCGAGCCGGATGCCTTGGCGATTTCCAGAACGATGTCCTGATGCGTGTAGCGTTTCCAGCCGTCACATTGGGCGGCGATCTCAAAAGCCTGGGTCAGCAGCGCATCTCCCGCCAGCACGGCGATTCCCTCGCCAAACACCTTGTGGCTGGTCAGCTTCCCGCGACGGTAATCGTCGTTGTCCATCGCCGGAAGATCATCGTGCACGAGGGAATAGGTGTGGATGCACTCCACCGCACAAGCCAGGGGCATCGCACTCTCGAAGGTTCCCCCGCAGGCCTGGGCCGCAGCCAGGCACAGGGCGGGACGCATCCGCTTGCCTCCCGCAAAAAGCGAGTAGCGCATGGCCTTGTGCATCGTCGCAGGCTTCACCGAGGCCTTGGGCAGAAAACGGTCGAGCGCCTCATTGACAGCGGCGGTGCTGTCGGCCAAAAACATCCCCACATCGAACCCGTTGCCGCCGGGTGTTGACGCATCGGATCCGCCCTTTGTTGTTGCAGGCGCCCCGGTGGCCGCACGCTGGGATGTTTGATCCGTTCCCTTCACGGGACCCGGGGTTTTGCTGGTTGATTTTTGCCGCATCGCGATTTCTTTTAGGAGAACCGAACCGGAGGCGCAAGCCTCATCTTGGCTGGACCAGTCCAGCATCGCGGTTTTTTGGACAGGGCTCCACCCTTGCAGACGGTGCCTGACCCGACCGGGAGGGATGTTCCCTCCATTCTGAATCAATCATTATAGGCGCTCTCCCCGTGCTGCGAGAGATCCAACCCGAGGGTTTCATCATCCTCAGTCACACGAAGCCCAACCAGGGCGTCCACCAGCTTCAGCAGCAACCATGTGGCGACTCCTGAAAAAACCATTGTGAACACGACTCCCTTGAGCTGGAAGAGGAACTGCCCCATGCCGCCTGCCAGGGAAATGGCATGTCCACCCACATCGCAGGAGGCAATCGCGGGATTCACCTGCACGTTCGCAAGAAACCCGAGCATCAACATGCCCAGCGTGCTCCCCATGCCATGGACACCAAACACATCCAGCGAATCATCATAGGCAAATCGCGTTTTCAGGTGCGTCACCGCAAAGTAGCAAACGCCACCGGCGCAGAGACCGATCAGAATTGCAGAGGGAATTGAGACAAATCCAGCCGCCGGGGTGATGGTGGCCAATCCAGCCACCATGCCGGAGGCAGCGCCAAGAACGCTCGGCTTGCCCTTGTGGAACCACTCGAAAAAGGCCCAGCTCACCGCCGCGGCAGCTGCAGAGAAGTGGGTTGCGGCAAACGCGCTCGTCGCCAGGACACCCGCGTTCACCGCACTGCCCGCATTGAACCCGAACCAACCGACCCAGAGAAGACCCGTTCCGATGAGGCTCAGCACAACGTTGTGGGGGGGCATCGGTTCACGTGGATATCCCAGCCTGTGCCCCAGCACGAAGGCGCAAACCAGTGCCGACACACCGGAACTGATATGCACCACGCTGCCACCCGCGAAATCGAGAAGCGGAGACTTCCCGCCCAGTGCCCAGTTAAAATACCCTCCCTTGCCCCACACCATGTGGGCCATCGGGAAATAGACAATCGTCACCCAGAGAACTATGAACAGCAGGTAGGAACTGAACTTCATCCGCTCCGCCACGGCCCCGCTGATCAACGCGGGAGTGATGATCGCGAACATCATCTGGAACAGCATGAAGGTCTCCGCTGGAACAGTGGGGGCATAATCCATGTTGGGAGCACTGCCCACCCCCCGCAGGAGAAAATGCTGCAGCGGATTCCCCACAAAGGCATTCCCCTCCCCGAAAGCCATGCTGTAGCCAAATAAAACCCATAGCAGGGAGACAACCCCCATCAGAATCAGGCTGTGCATCATCGTCCCGAGGACGTTTTTCTGCCGAACCAACCCGCCGTAGAAAAGGATCAACCCGGGAGCGGTCATCATCAGAACAAGGGCCGAACTGACCAGTAACCAGGCGTTATCCCCGGAATTCAAACCGCCCGCCGCCGCAAGCTTGGCCTCCAGCTGGGTCAAACGGGCCTCAATGGATGGAGTGGGGGCAGGATCAGCCCCCATGGCGGAATGCCATGAGCAGCAAAAAAGCATGGCCATCAGCGCAAAACGCAGCAGGCCCCGGTGTGCAGCCAAAAAAATCATGGGCTGCATTGGAAGAAAAACGCGAACCGGAGTCAAGTTGGCATAAATTCTCAGATTGACCGCAAGAATGCGGACTACTGCCCCCCAATCACCCACCGACCCGGATCTGGAGGCTAACTCCCGGCAGTGTCCGTGGGGAATTGAGATCCCGGCGGAAGCGCGACCATCTGCACCTTGGGATGACGGCTGGCGAAGAACTCATAGCTCCACTGGTCGTTGAACAGGATCACATTATTCCCCGCCGCATCCACCGCCAATCTGGCGCCGGTTGGCAGGGTGGCTTCGTCCACCGGGCTTCCGTCGGCCGTGGTGACCCATCGGATGACCTTCCATGCGGCCGTTTCGAGCCGTGATTCAGCACCGTATTCCGTCTGCATGCGATATTGGACCACCTCAAACTGCAGTGGACCGACCGCCCCGAGCAGGGGAACACGCTGCATGGAATCCTTGATCATGAAGGACTGAACCACACCCTCCTGCAGGAGTTGGTCCAACCCCTCCCGAAAACGCTTGTATTGGGCTGTGCTGGGACTTTGCAACCAGGCAAAACATTCCGGTGTAAATCTGGGGATTTCCTTGTAAACGAGCCCTGGATCCTCTGCGAGGGTATCCCCGATCCTGAAATCCGCATGTCCCACCAGCCCAACAACATCCCCCGGATAAGCCTCATCCATGGTCTCCCGGTCCCGGCCGAATATCTTGTGGGAACTGGAGAGCCTCAGTTTGCGGCCCGTCCGGGTGTGGACCACGCTCATATCCCGCTCGAATTTGCCGGCGCAAACCCGGACAAAGGCCAGCCTGTCCCGGTGTTTGGGGTCCATGTTGGCCTGGATTTTGAAAATAAACCCTGAAAAACCGGCTCCCGATGTCGGAATCACTTTTCCTCCAGCCATACGGGCCCGGGGCGCAGGGGCCGTTTCCAGGAAGGAGTCCAGCAGCAGTTGAACACCGAAATTGTTCACCGCACTGCCAAAAAAGACGGGAGTGAGCTTCCCGGCGAGAATCGCCTCGGCGTCAAACGCTGCCCCTGCCCCTTCCAACATTGCCAGCTCATCCACCGTCCGGGAGTAAACATCCGGGTTCATCCGCTCCTGAACAGCTGGATCTGCAAGTCCATGCACCGAAACCGGGGCGCGGTATTCCCCCCCGGGCACACGCTCAAAGAAATGCACCAGATTCGCCCGCCGATCATAGACCCCCCGAAACTCCGGCCCATCCCCCAGGGGCCAGTTGATCGGGCATGCGGCGATGCCAAGGACCCGCTCCAACTCATCCAGAAGGGACAATGGATCCCGGGCCGGCCGGTCCATCTTGTTCATGAACGTGAAAATCGGCACCCCCCGCTGGCGGCAGACCTCAAAAAGCTTCCTCGTCTGGGTTTCGATGCCCTTGCCTGCGTCAATCACCATCACCGCAGAGTCCACCGCCGTCAAAACACGGTAGGTGTCCTCGGAAAAGTCCTTGTGACCCGGCGTGTCGAGCAGGTTTACACAGAAACCCCGGTAATCGAACTGGAGAACGGTGGAACTGACGGAAATCCCGCGCTGACGCTCCAGTTCCATCCAATCGGAGGTGGTTGCCCGCTGGTTTTTCCGCGCGGTGACGGATCCAGCCAGTTGCACAGCACCACCATACAGAAGAAACTTCTCGGTGAGAGTCGTTTTGCCAGCGTCCGGGTGGGAGATGATCGCAAAGGTGCGCCTGCGGGAAATTTCCTGGTCCATAAATCAAAAATGTTCGGCGCAAATCATCGATCCATTGTAACTGGATCGACGGCGGGGCGTAAAGAAAACTAACAGCATCGATTTGCTGAAAAATGGCAAAGCAACGTTGACACTTCCACACGCACCCTCTACGATTTCGACTCAACAAGTAAACCGACTAAGATCATGTTGCTCCGAATCAGTTTGACATTGGCCATCATCGCCTCTTTGGCGGTTGGCGCACTGAACTTTACGATGGTGAAAGACAAAATCACCACGCTCCACACCAATTGGGAGACTGAGAAAGCCGGTCGCGCTGCCGCTGAGACGGATCGTGACAAGACGAAGAAGGAACTCGTCAAGACCAGTGCGGAGTTGAAGTCCACCAAGGACACTCTGGAAACCACCACCAATGAGCGCAACTCTGCTGTGAAAGCGGCCGACGATGCAACCAAAAAGGCCACCAAGCTGGCAGAGGATCTGGGCAAGCGCACCAAAGAGCGGGATGATGCCCAGGCCGAACTGGCCGCTTATACGGCGACAGGTGTGAAACCGGAGCAGATCATCGCTTTTAACAAGGAGTTCAAGAACCTGCAGGCCACCCTTGATGGAACCCGTGCCGAAAACACAACGTTGGGCCAAACTATCAAGCGCCTCAAGAACGAGCTCGAAGTTTACAAAACTGCAGAGTATGTGGTTCCCCTGCCCCCCACCCTTCGCGGCAAAGTGCTCGTGAGCGATCCAAAGTGGAATTTCGTCATCATCAATGTCGGCGAAGATCAGGGCGTGCTTGAACACGGTGAGCTTTTGATCAACCGGGACGGCAAGCTCGTCGCCAAAGTGAAGGTTCGCACTGTTCAGAAGGATCGCAGCATCGCCAACGTTCTCCCCGGATGGCAGCTCAGTGAAGTGCTTGAGGGCGATCAGGTCATCCCTGCAAATCCCGCTTCATGAAGCTTCCGGTCTGGATTTTCAGATTGTTGCTCTGCTGCTTTGCCGTTGCAACTCTCGGTTCTCTAACCGGTTGCGCCAGCACAGATGTGGATAACGCTTCGGTTCGCCCTTGGAATGCTCCCAAATCCTGGGAGACCGGCCTGCCGAGCAGCATGACCGAAGGCAGATAGCCCGTCATTTCTCCTCTTAATCACAGGCGCGAGGGTTCACCTTCGCGCCTGTTTTGTTTACCAGATCAAACCTCCTGCGTCAGGTGAATCCCAAGTGAACATTGTCGCGGGCTGGACATGGGTAGGGTGTGTTGGATATTCGGGTTGAATGGTCCGCCAGAGGTCGCACGCCCGAAAACCCCGGGACCAGTGCGAGGAAGCCATCGTGTTACTTGGCCACTTCAATGCAACGGGTCTCCCGGATCACTGTGATCTTGATCTGTCCGGGATATTGCAACTCACTCTCCACACGGGTCGCCAGGCTGCGGGCGAGCGCGTAGGCCTGATCATCGTTGATCTCGCCGGGTTGAACAAAGACTCTCAACTCCCTGCCTGCCTGGAGTGCATAAGCCTTTTCCACCCCGGCACAACTGGTGGCGATCTTCTCCAGATCTTCAATCCGCCTCAAATAGGTGGACATGCTTTCAGAACGGGCACCGGGTCGGGAGGCGCTGATGGCATCGGCAGCACTCACCAGACTTCCCCAGGGACCAATGGCAGGCACATCATTATGGTGGGAGGCCACTCCGTTGACCACAGGTTCCAGTTCCCCATGGCGTTTGATGATCTCGGCACCCGTCACCGCGTGAGGCCCCTCAATCTCATGATCTACGGCCTTGCCAATGTCGTGCAAAAGCCCGACCCGCTTTGCGGTCTGAACATCGAGGCCCATCTCGGCCGCCATTAATCCCACGAGATGCGCCACCTCTATGGAATGTTCCAGAATATTCTGGCAGTAACTTCTGCGAAAATGCAACCGGCCCAACAATTTGACGACCTCGATCTGCATGGGGGGCAACCCGGTCCGCCTGACAGCATCCTCACCCAGCCGCGTGATCGACTCGTTCATCTCCTGATTCACCAACCCGACGACCTCTTCAATACGCGTGGGGTGAATCCGTCCATCGGCGATCAACCGCACCATTGCCTCCCTGGCCACCTCCCGGCGCACAGGGTCAAATCCGGAGAGCAGAACTGCCGCCGGGGCATCCTCGATCAACACGGTCACGCCCGTCGCCGCCTCAAATGCCCTGATATTACGGCCCTCCCTGCCAATGATGCGTCCTTTGATCTCATCACCGTTCAAGGCGATGCTGGCAGTGGTATTGTCGATCGTCTGGCTTCCGGCATAGCGCTGGATGGCGATGCAAATGATCTGGCGGGCTTTCTCTTCGGCGCGGGCTTTAGCCTCCTCCACAATGTGCCGCGAAAGGGTGTTTGCATGCTGGAGCGCCTCCTGTTCCACCCGTCTGAGAAGAGCCTCCCGGGCTTCAAATTCGCTCAGGCCCGAGACGATCTGCAACTGCTCCCGCACCTGCTTCAACCGCTCTGAGGCCTCAACCTCCCGTTTCATTGCTTCCTGCTGCGTTTGCTTGACCTCGTCCTTTTGTAGAAGCAACGCCTTCTCCGCCTCCACAATCCGCTGCAACTGGGAATTGATCAACCCCTCCCGCTCCCCAAGCCGCTTCTCAAGTTCCGCACGCTCAAGCCGCCGAGCGGCAAAGGATTCCTCAATGTGCTGCCTGAGTTGGATTGATTCCTGGCTGGCGAGAAGGCGGGCATCCCTAAGGATAACCTCCGCCTCACGGCCCGCCTTCGACAGGATGGCCTCAGTTTCGAGGATTCGCACGCGCTTCAGACTCCGATCCCGCCACCAGAGAAGCAAATAGCACGCCACGGCGCCCATCACAAGCGTCCCGGTAAGCTCCATTATTTTGTACCAAAAAGTCATTCCACAACCCGACCCTGTTCTTCAATCCGAATCCAGCGCGTAGGTGTCAAAATGCAAGTCATTATCTCATCATGCGGTTCCACAGGGATGTAGTCCACGATCTGCTCATCAAGACCCACGCCGCACTTCACGGCGCCTACCCCCTCCAGCATCCGGTCAAAATACCCTTTACCCCGCCCGAGCCGATGACCCCGCACATCGAATGCTAACCCGGGGACAAGGATCAAGTCCAGCCGGTTTAATTCCACCTCCCCACAATGCCCCCCCGGCTCCATCACCCCATAACGTCCCGCAACCAAATCACTCCCCGGATCACGAATCTGGCGCATCCCATATGTTCTACGAATCGGATCAAACGCCGGAAGAGCGACGTTTTTACCAGACTCAAGAGCGGTAACCATCCAGAGCCACACATCCATTTCGTCCGGCAACGGGACAAAAAAGCCCACCGTCCGTGCCGAACACCAAACCTCCTGGGCCAGTAATCGATTCCCGGCCAGAGCGGATCCCTCACATCTCGCCAGGGAATCTACCCTGTCCAAACGCCCACGCATCTCGGTCCGCATCCGTGCCTTCTGCGCGGCAATGGATTCGGTTGCATCCACCGTCACTGTCCCCCCCCATCGGCCTTTGTGCGGGCCTCATTCACCTGCTCCCTCCACTTCAACACCCTGTCCCTTATCTTTTTCTCCACTCCCTGCTCCGTCGGTTCATAATACCTTCGCACCGCGCCGAGGTGGTCCTGCGCCACAAAATGGCCCGGATGATCATGCGCATATTGATAACCCTGCCCGTGCCCAAGCCTCTTTGCACCGGCATACGTCCCATCCCGCAAGTGCTCCGGAACCGGCAGGGTGCGACCGGTGCGCACATCCTCCAGGGCGGCATCGATCGACTTCACGACGCTGTTGCTCTTGAAGGCTGTGGCGATGTAGATCGTCGCTTCCGCGAGGGGAATGCGCGCTTCGGGCCATCCCACAAACTCCGCCACCTGTGTGGCTGCCTGAGCCAGAACCAACGCCATCGGGTCTGCCAACCCCACATCCTCAGCTGCGTGGATGACCAGCCGCCGGGCGATAAAACGGGGATCCTCCCCGGCGTGGATCATCTTGGCGAGCCAGTAGAGAGCGGCGTCCGGATCGCTGCCACGCATGGATTTGATGAAGGCCGAGATCGTGTCGTAATGAGCGTCCTCGTCATCATAAACAACGGCCTTCTTTTGAATGCTCTGCTCGGCAACCTCCAATGTCAGATGTATTTCCCCCGTCTGTTCCGGATTTGTCGTCAGCGCTGCGATTTCAAGGGCGTTCAGAGCCTTTCGCGCATCCCCATCGGATATTCTCGACAGATGGCGAAGGGCCTCCTCATCCGCACGAATCTTCAGGTAGCCCAAGCCCCTCTCTCCATCCCCAAGGGCGCGATTCAAAAGGCCGAGCAACTCCTCTTCACCCAGCGGCCGCAACTCAAAAATCTGGGACCGCGAGACAAGAGGTGAATTGACAAAGAAAAACGGATTGTGAGTCGTGGCCCCGATCAACCGGACAACACCGGACTCAACATCCGGCAGCAGCACATCCTGCTGTGCCTTGTTGAAACGGTGAATCTCATCGACAAACAGAATGGTCGATTGGCCGGTGTTTTCAAGCCGATTGGCGGCAGAAGCCAGGACACGCCTCATCTCCGCCACATTGGACTCAACCCCGCTCAGCCGCTCAAAACGGCTCTTTGTTTGCTGGGCAATAATGTGGGCAAGACTCGTTTTCCCCGTGCCCGGAGGACCGAAAAAAATCAGGGATTGAATTCGATCGGCTTCAATCGCCCGGCGCAGCAGATGGCCCGGGCCGAGAATGTGGCTCTGGCCGATGTATTCGCTAAGAGTTCGGGGGCGCATTCGCGCTGCCAGAGGGATATGGGAAAAGCCGTCCCCTTCCTTTCTCTGGTTGGTAACGGAATCCCCTGTGTCCGCTGCGGGGAACAGCTCATGCTGCGCCATGGATTCAGGTTAGCATCACGGGGGGCTTCCTTGAAATAAAAAAACCCCGCCAGTGCCGTGTACAACAGTTCCATTGAACTTCTTTAGAAACAGATGAGACTCTCCGGGCTGTTTTCGACTTCCAGTAAAGGCCTGTCGGCCACAAGCACGGTCTAAGCCCCTATAGTGTTAACTTACGGTCCAAGGACATAGTTTCTTTTCACGAGCATAGGCAGGGTAAATCAAATTTTACTCCCCTAGAACTTCCAACCAAAGAACAAGGCACGCTCACGCGCCTACCACACATTCATTATCGCCCCATCCTGCGGCTTCTCAAGTGCAAAAGTGAGAAAAATTTGAGCCCGCGCCAAAGTGTGCGGGAGCATTGCTGGCGATCAAATTGCGTCCGCTACCCAACCCTCCGATCCGAAGTTTACATCGCTCCCCCTGCCCCGCCTCCAGACGGACTGATCCATGATGAAAAACTCTTGTGGATTCTTTCCGCCCAATTGCATAAAGTGGGAATCAGCTAAGCCATATGACAGTCACTCTTTGTGTCATCACGGTGCAAAAGTTAGGAGCAGGAATCCATGTCCATCCTGCAGCACGATTATTTATGGCTGATGCCGCCTCTGTGGAGCCAACAGGTTGGGGCTCAAACCCTCAACACAGATAAACATGCGCGACAAGACACTCCACATCGCCAACCTATGGCTTCAGATCGTCGCCTTGGGTATCGCCTTCGGACCGCTGACAATCAGCGCGTCGGATCAAACTGCAAACTGGATTCAAAATCACGAAAGTAGCGGCAGGACAGAATTCTGCCCCAATCCGTTGGGCCTCAGGCGGCAGGCAAGCTGCGATTCGACGATCGATTTCAACAATGATGGAGCCCGCAGTTTGTTTTGGTTTCCAATCCCCCCCGTCATTGGCTCCAGTGAGCAAACCGTGGCCTTCCGCACGTTCCCCAACCGCTGGTCCTGGGAGGGAAACACCTCGCACGATGGAACCCAAACCAATCGATATAACGTCTCTGAAAATTTTCCCCTACACGTGAGAAGCGCCGCGCTTTTAGCGACGCAATACATAATGTCAGATCTCCCCACTCGTTTCTGTCTCACGAATGAATGTGCAGTCTGTCGCCTGCCAGATGCAGCGTGGCAGATTGCCTAGTCAGTAAACATAAACACCTGATAAATCCCCTATGAAAAAAACATTAGACTTACAGCGCATGCTGAGCGTCGGCTTGTCCGGCGCTGCCCTGATGGCCTCGACCGCCCTCGGTCTGGCGCAGAACACCAACCCAACCAACACCTTTGACGCCACCGGCAGCACGGCTTCGTTTGCAACCTGGTGGGGACCTACGACCCCGACGATGACTTGGGACGGTGCCTTGGATTCGGCCAACGATGCGAATTCAGGCTCCGCCCGGTATTCGGCAGCCTTCACGGGAGCAGCGGGCGAACAATTCATGACCTTTTTCACCATCGCCAACCGCTGGGGTTGGGACGGTGGTTACAAGATCGACGCCACGACTTACACCAATTACTCCTTCGATATCAAAGTCGATCCCTCCAGCTTTCCCATCGTCTCAGGTGGCAATTACGGACCTCTGGAAATCGGACTGGTGACAGATGGGTGGGGCACTGTGGGACTTCCCACTTTCACCATTCCTCTGACCGCGACGAATTGGACGCATGTCAGTCGCCCGCTCAATCCGACGATGGCGGGCCTCGAGAAGGTGGTCGGCTTTTACTTCAAAATGTGGTCCAACGGAGCGCAGACCAACACGCTGACGTTCAACATCGATAACGTCTCGATAACCAAGCCCACCGTCCCGGTCGTCATTCCGCCGCCCACGTTGGAGTTGAAAAAAGCCGGCCCGACCGGGGCTGTGATCACCATGGATGACAATGGCTCCCAGTGGCAGCGCAATGCCATAAGCACCCCCTCCGGCGGCGGCCCCTACACGTGGGCATCCCAAGGTTCCTATCCTGTGAGCTACTCGCTGACAATCGCGGACTTCCCGGCGATCAAATCCCATCTTGGCTTCGAAGCCCATATCTACCTCGCCAATGGCGACACATCTTCCGCCAACGACCAAACCGGCGGAGCTCCGGATTGGACCGTGCCGGACATCTTCATTTTCCGCGTGGAGAACCATCGCTCCGAATTGCACGTGACGAACCAGGACCTTACGATCACCACCAACGTCACCTACGATGCGATGGCTCAGATTCAGTGGAAGACGAACTATCCTGCCGCCAACTCAACGAATATCCCGGTAATCGCCTTTGCCCCCAGCCCCGTTGGAACCTGGACGGTGACTTTTACGGACGCTACACACGGCAACCTGACGGGTCCCGGGCTGTCAGCCACAAATTTCACCATGCCCGAGGATGCCGTGTTGAGCAATTTCAGCCCGGTCACTTCCTTCCTCCAGTTCGGCATGTTTAAGAACGACGGAGCGAACGATGGGCACAACAACCAGAGCGCCGGCACGCTTAGCAGGGTCGCATTCACCGGCGGAGCTGCTCCGTTCGATGATCAATTCAGCGGTGCCACGCTCACCAATAACAACGCCTGGCGCAAAACATCCGCCAGCGCGGTGCAGTATGTTCCGCCGGGCACCGCTTGGGTCCTGGATTGGACCTTGCCGGCCAGGGGATTCATCGCCCAGAGTGCACCGGCAGTCACCGGGGTCTGGGGCAACGCTGCCATTTCCAGTTCCTATACGATTGGTAGCAAGGTGCGTAATTTGATTCCGGGCGCGGGGCTTGGAAACCAAAATTATTATCGGCTCACCAAACGGCCCTTCACAAAGCTGCAGATCCTCCTCCCGGGTGAAACTGCGGCCCCGGACACAGCCACGGGCAAGACCGGGACCCCGACTCCCCAGCAGGCCACCGTTCCGTTCAACATTGTTGTAAACGCCGTCGATGAAACCTGGCACGTGATCACGGATGTGAGCGACACTGTGAAGATCACCAGCACTGATGCCTTCGCATTCCTGCCTGCGGATGCCGCATTGAGCAGTGGAACCGCCACCTTCTCCCTCACGCTGGGTGATGCTGGAAATTCACACACAATCACAGCGACCGACGTCACGGATGCCACGAAGGCGGCCGCCACGAGCGCGCCTGTTCAGGTGAACTTCTGATGGTGAGCAGGCCCTGATTCTCCAAACATGGGGGTGCCGAAGCTTCGGCACCCCCTTTTTGCATCCCGTGGACCAGGAGTCTGGGGTTGAGGCGGGGGCAGGCACTCTCCGATTCCCGTCAAAGGGCGGATTTGAAGCTTTCGGGATGCGGACATTTCTCGTATGTTGAGGAACGCCAGCGTTTATGGCGGGAGACAGGTTACCTTTATTACCATGATCACGAAAACGATGCCGACCGTTTTGCTTAGACCCGGCGAAGCCGACCGCCTGCTGGCGGGCCACCCTTGGGTTTATCAAGGAGCCGTGCAGCGCCTCACCCAACCCGCCATCGACGGGGAGGTGGTTCAGGTCAAGGACCACCGGCAACGGTTCATCGGTGTTGGATTCTTCAATTCCAAGTCGAAGATTCTCGTGCGCATTCTCTCGCCGGACCGGATCGAAATCGACGCCGCCTTTTTCCGCACCCAGATCAGCCGCGCACTGGAACTTAGGCGCCGGCACATGCCGGGAGCCACTTCATTCCGGGTTGTGAATGCCGAGAGCGACTTCCTGAGCGGTTTGGTGATCGACAAATACGAGGATGTGGTGGTGCTGCAGACATCATCCCTGGGGATGGATTCCCGCAAGCCCATCATCATCGAGGTGTTGCGGGAATTGTTGAACCCCCGCGCTATTCTGGAGCGGAACGACATCGGATCCCGGAAGTTCGAAGGGCTGGGCGAGGCCAACGGAGCCATTTACGGGACTCAGGATGGGCCGGTGGCGATCAAGTTGAACGGTATCAATTTCGAGGTGGACCTGGTGGCGGGCCATAAGACCGGCCTTTATCTGGATCAACAGACGAACTATCAGGCAGTCGCCACATGGGCTGCCGGGCGTCAGGTGCTGGATTGCTTCAGTTTCCTCGGCGGGTTCGGCCTTCATGCCGCCCGATCGGGGGCAGCCCATGTCCACATGCTGGACCAGAGCGCGGATGCTCTGACCCGGGCCCGTAAGAACGCGGTGTCAAACGGGGTGGCTGACCGCTGCACTTTCGAGGAAGTGAACGTTTTTGACTGGCTGAAAGCCCAAACCGCAACCAACCCACACGAAAAGGTCGTTCCCCGGTGGGACTTGATCATTCTGGATCCTCCCTCTTTCACCCGCAACCGGGCCTCCGTGAACGATGCCTTGCGAGGCTACAAGGAAATTCACCTGCGGGCACTCAAGTTGCTCAAACCGGGCGGGATACTTGCCACGTTCTGCTGCTCGCACCATGTCGACGCAGGGTTGTTCATGGAATCCATCATGGCGGCCGCATATGATGCCCACAAGGTTCTGCGCCAGATTTCCACTTATCACCAATCTCCAGACCATCCGATCATCCCGGCCATACCGGAAACCGAATACCTGAAGGGGTTCGCTTTCGAACTGGCCCGCTAAGGGCTGCTTGAACGGTCGACTCCCGCCGGAAGGGCGGCGAATCAAACTGCCGGGTCCCTGATGGACTCCCCCTCCATCAGGTTCCGCTGCCAGCACATCAGGTTCGGCGCTGCCTGATCCCAATCGTGTGCGAGATCGGAGATGGTGGACCTGCTGGCAATGAGGGTCGGGTCGATGCCAAGTTCGGTGGCCCGGTCATTACGCCTCACCTCCAATTCCGCAAAGCGGCGCCGCTCCGATTCCAAGGGGCGGCGGCTGATGATCCTCCGGGGTCTGGGTTGGTCCTGGGGAGGAACAGAAAGCCCTGCCTCCACCGCCTTTTGAACCCCATCACAGCGGCGTTCAGACAAGTGCCGGGGCAGATGGCGCTCATAAGGACTCTGATCACCTGCGGCAAGAGCAATCGCCACCAGCACCTCATGACTGAGGATGAAAAACGGTGGGCGATTCGCCCTCACCGCCTCGGATTCCCGCCAGTGCCAGAGTTCCCTGAGGACGGAAAGCCCCGCAGGACCGAGAACATGCCCTCCCTTCACCCGCCAAACTTCGTCCGCATCGACTTCCTTGGGCTTTGCACAATCGGCGATGAGCCGTGCACAACATTCCTGATGCCATCCCATCCGGCCCCGACGGTTCAACTCCTCCCTGAGCTGGTCTGAAAGCGGCTTGAGGTAACGGGTGTCATTCCTGGCATATTGCTCCATCCGCAACGTGAGGGGGCGCAAGGCCCAGTTGGCCTTTTGGGGGCCTTTCTCCAGCTTCACCTTCAGGAACGATTCCACAAGATGGCTCAAGCCAAACTGTGCCAACCCCAGAAGCCGGGCCGCCAGCATCGTGTCGAAAATGGCACCGGGCACCCACTCATGATGCTTCCGGAGCAGACGCAGATCGTAGTCGGACCCGTGCATGATCAGCTCATGCCCGGCAAGCGCATCCAGCAGCGGATCGATCGCCATTCCGGACAGCGGATCGATCAACCGGTCCCCCTGCACGGTGCTGATCTGGATGAGACAGACCTTCTCAGGATAGGCATGGAGGCTGTCTGCTTCCGTATCCACCGCCACCCACTCCGCTTCGCGAAGCGTCTCCAGATAAGCGTCTAGTTTGGCATCCGTATCGATCACCATTCGAGAATATAGAACCCGGGCGACAGATGCCATGAGGAATTTTTGTCCGATCCGTCCCGGTCTCATATCCCCCGCACGCTTGATCTTGATCTTGCTCGATCATGACTCTTTCCCATAATCTTGATAACGATGAACCTGTGGACTGCATTTGCAAACTCCGCCGCTGCCCGCCCTGAGAAGACCGCTCTGTGCTGGGGAGAACGACAATTCTCATATCTGGACATCCGCTCGAGGGCTGACCGGGTTGGATATCGGCTTTCACGGGAACTCGGCGTCAAGCCCGGGGACCGTGTGGGTCTGTGGATGAAGAACTGCCCCGACTTCATCTGGGGCCTGTTCGGGATCCTTCAGGCGGGGGGCGTTGTCGTCCCCATTAACAACTTTCTCAAGGCTCCTGAACTCCGGCACATTTTAACGGATGCCGGCATCGACCTGCTCTTGACGGATGCGGAACTGATCCAAAACAGGGAGGCACTCCGCGAGAACCACCCGGAATTGTGTGTGGTGGACCTGTCAGTCTGGGAGCAGGAGCACCTGTCCGTGGACTCCGGTTGGACAGCCCCGACTCAGGCCACCGAATCCGACCTGGCGGTGCTCATCTACACATCCGGCACCACGGGCCAGCCCAAGGGCGCGATGCTTTCCCACGGGAACCTCCTGCATAACGTTGAGAGCTGCCGGATCGTTCTCCAAACCATCACCGATGACCGGATGGCCGTTCTGCTTCCGCTTTTCCACAGTTACATGCTCACGGTGGGAATGCTGCTCCCCCTTCTTGTGGGCGGATCCATCGTTCTGGTCAAGTCTCTCCATCCAGTCCGCCATGCGCTTCAGGAGATGATCCAGGCAAAAGCCACCATCCTCCCCGCGATCCCACAGTTCTACCGCAGCCTGGCTTCCCACGGTCATACGATGCCCTTTCCGTTCCGCGTCTGCGTCAGCGGCGCGGCCCCGCTACCAGTGCAAGTGCTCAAGGAGTTCGAGGAAAAGTTCAAAATCCCCCTTCTTGAAGGCTACGGCCTCAGCGAGACCAGCCCGGTGGCCACCAAAAACCCGATCAACGGAATCCGCAAACCGGGATCCATCGGCTTGCCCGTTTCCGGAGTCGAGGTATCGATTCAGGATGATCAGGGCAATATCCTCCCGCCACACCAGACGGGGGAAATTTGCGTCCGCGGGGGCAACGTGATGATGGGTTATTGGAACCAGCCTGAAGAGACCGCGAGGGTGATGCGTGACAAATGGCTCCTCACTGGAGACATCGGGCATGTGGACGAGGATGGCTATTTTTATGTCACTGATCGCAAGAAAGACATGCTGCTCGTCAACGGCATTAATGTTTACCCCAGACAGATCGAGGAGGTTCTTTATCACTTCCCGGGTGTGAAGGAAGCCGCAGTGGTTGGGAAACCGGACGATCGACGAGGAGAACAACCGGTGGCTTTTGTTGCTCCGCTGGATGGCGTCATCCTCGATGTGAAAGCCATGCAAGCCTTTCTAAAGAAGGAACTTGCCGATTACAAAGTCCCCAAGCACATCGTGCTCATGAACGCCCTCCCCAGAAATGCCACCGGAAAAATTCTGAAGACCACCCTGCGGGAACAGATGGCTGATCTTCTTGCAGAAAAGCACTAAACCACGGTCACAATCCGCTTTTTAGGGTGATTTCAGGAGCGCTGGTTGGGAATTACTGTCGCAAACTGCTTGCATACAGCAATTTGCGCAATCAGAGCCTCCGATTTCCCAGCAAACCAGCCTTTTTCGAGTTGACGTTGGCAAGTGACCGCCAATAAGGTATCTTGGTTACTGCGGGGCGCATACAGCGTCATCGCGGCCAAATTTTCTATGCCCGAAGGATATTGCGTCAAATGCAAAGCAAAAAAGGAAATCATCGATGCTGTTGAGGAAACGATGAAGAACGGGCGCAAAGCCATAAAAGGCAAGTGCCCAACCTGCGGAACAGTCATGTTTAAAATTTTGGGTGGTAAAGCCAGTGCTGCTGCAGCGCAGGAATCCGCCGTGACGGATTCCACCACCCCCCCCACGAAATCCTGATAACTATGTCCCAACAACTCGCTTACGTCATCATCACCCCCTACTCCCTGCATAAGTCCCGCACGGGAGGCATTCTGAGCCGTCTGATTACCCGCACCGGTCTTGAATTGGTTGGTGCCCGCATGTTCTCCCCCAGCGCCGAGCTGATTCAAAAATATGCGGAAGAGACCATTTCAGCCAACGACCCCCAGGATCGTCGTATTCAGGAGCTTATTTACAATTACATCATCAAAAACCTCAGCCCCGATCCCAAAACAGGACGTCGGCGCCGGGTGATGATGATGCTCTTCCAGGGAGAGGACGCTGTGAGGAAGACCCGTTCCGTAATCGGGAATATCACCACTGACCGCCGTGGAGGTGAGACCATCCGGGACACCTACGGGGATCTCATCACCGACGAGAGCGATGAGGTGAAATACTTCGAACCAGCCGTTCTGGCCGCTCCCACTGCGGAAGAGGCCGCCTCCAAACTCCGCTTGTGGGCCAGTTATTCCGACGCCGATGGTGGTGTTCTGGAAAACGTTCTGACCTATGCCCCCGAGGCACCTCCCCAGAGAACCCTTGTGTTGATCAAGCCGGAGAACTTCCGGTTCCCGACAGGACGCCCGGGCAACATGATCGATTTCTTTTCCCGGACCGGCCTGTATATCGTCGCAGTCAAATTGCACCGCATGAGCGTGGCACAGGCCCTTGAATTTTATGGCCCCGTGCGGGAAGTGCTGCGCATCAAGCTGAAGGACATGGTCGCCGGGAAGGCCAAACTGGCCTTGGAAAAGGAACTGGGGATCAAGGTTTCCCCACAGATTGAGTCGCAGTTGGGGGAAAGTCTCGGCCCCGTGTTCGCGGACAACCAGTTTGAGAACATCGTGAAATTCATGTCCGGACGTGCCCCGTCGGAGACGCCCCTTGGCGAGATCAACCAGCCGGGCTCGGAGAAGTGCATTGCTCTCGTTTACGAGGGTGTGGAGGCTGTCCGGAAGATCCGGGACGTCCTCGGACCGACAGATCCTTCAAAGGCACCCCCGGGTTCCATCCGCCGCGAGTTTGGCCAGACGGTGATGATCAACGCAGCACACGCCAGCGATTCTCCCGAAAATGCGGCTCGGGAAATGGGAATTGTGAACGTCGGCGAAAACACCTTCCGCGAGGTGGTTGAACAGTTCTACGGAAAATAGAAGGCCCTTTTCCAGACAATGTCAGGCGGGGATTCCCGGAGAGGGAATCCCCGCTTTGCTTTTCAATTGCGTCAACCTCGGCCGGACACCACGCGAAAGTGTGAAGTTTCAAGCACTTCAGGTTTGTCTTCCGGGCAGGAATTTTGTTTGGTGATAGCATGAACGATTCCACACAAGAAGAAGGCTCGAACGGAGCCGAACGGAAACGGACACGGCGGAGGACTCTGACCCCCTCCACCACTCCGAGACTGGATCGTCTACCGCCCCACTCCATTGAGGCGGAACAGGGAGTTCTGGGATCAATCCTTCTCTGCCCCGGGGAGGCTGTTTCCGAGGCCATTGAGAAACTGAAGGGGGATGAAGTCTTCTACGACCTGCGGCACCAGACCATCTTCAATGTGCTGGTGACAATGTATGACTCCCGCGAGCCAATTGATCTCATCACTTTGCCTCAGAGGTTGCGGGACACCATGGTTCTGGATCAGGTGGGGGGCCTCGACTACCTCTCGTCACTGCCTGACAAATCCCCTTCAGCCGCAAACATAGGATATTACGCAGAAATCGTCCGTGAGAAATACCTGCTCCGGAGGGTGGTCCAGCTCTGCACGGGAGTCGTCACCCGCGTCTTCGAAGAGGAGCAGGATGTCGATGCACTGCTGGATGAGGTGGAACGGGACATCCTGAAAGTCAGCCAGTCCAGGGTCTCGGAGAAGAAAATGGAGATAGCCGACCTGGTGAAGGCGGCAATCACCCAGATCGAGGACTTCCATTTGCGCCAGGGAATGCTCTCCGGGGTGGCGACAGGGTTCAGGCAACTGGACAAGATGACCACCGGTCTGCATGGGGGGGAAATGATTGTCATCGCCGCCCGACCCTCGATGGGTAAGACGAGTCTCGCGATGAACATCGCGGAATATGTGGCGGTCGAACAACAACAGCCGGTGGGAGTGTTCAGCCTGGAAATGACCGCAGACTCACTGGTGCTGCGGATGCTCTGCTCCCGGTCCAAGGTCAACATGCGGAACGTCCGGGAGGGGTTTCTGGCCGATCGTGACTTTCCGAAGCTCACGGGGGCTGCCAGCAAGCTCTCCTCGGCCCCGATCTTCATCGATGACTCGTCGGGTCTTTCGATCCTGCAACTCCGGGCCAAGGCCCGGCGCATGCACCAGCAGCACCACATCAAGCTTTTCGTCATTGACTATCTTCAGCTGCTTCATTCTACTTCCAAAAGGGCTGAGAATCGGCAACAGGAGATCGCGGACATCTCCAGTGGCGTGAAGTCGCTGGCCAAGGAACTGAATGTTCCTATCATCGTCCTGAGCCAGTTGAATCGTGAACTGGAAAAAGATAAGAACCGGAAACCGCGGATGTCCGACCTGAGGGAATCCGGCTCAATCGAGCAGGATGCAGACCTGATTGGGCTGCTATACAAGCCGAGTAGCGGTGATGAAGAAGATGGCGCCGCAGGAACGGAAGAGGACACAGTTGCCGTTAACCTGTTGATTGCCAAGCAGCGGAACGGCCCGACAGGCGATGTGAACCTGACTTTTTACAAATCGTTCACCCGCTTCGAAAGCCCGGCGGTGGTGAGTGAAGAAGACGTGCCGAATTGACCGACCCAATGAAATCCTTGTTTCGTCTGTGCGGGATGGTGTTGCTGCTGCTGGCCCTCGGGTCCGCAGCATGGGCTCAACCCAGTTCCTTGAAGGTTGCCCGTGTCGATATCAAACACGTTGGCCCTCCCGGCGTGAGCGATGAGCTGATACGCGCCAATGTTCGCGTCAAGGCCGGGGAACCCTACATCCGCACCGGCGTCGATGACGACGTCCGGAACCTCTACGGCACCGGCCTCTTTTACAACATCCGCGTCACCGAGGAAAACGGCCGTGACGGACTTGTTCTGACCTACATCGTCCAGGGCAAACCCCGCCTGACGGATGTGAAGTTCACTGGCAACAAAAAGTTCAGCAATTCCAAACTTCAAAAGAAGATCACATCCAAGGTCGGCCAACCCCTGGACGAGCGGAAGCTCTTCACCGACACCCAGGAAATCGAGAAGATGTATCAGAAGTCCGGCTACCCGAGCACGCAGGTCAAGTATGTGCTCAACATTGATGAAAGTGTCGGGCGCGGAACTGCCACCTTTGAGATCCATGAAAGTCCGAAGGTCAAAATCACTGAGGTCGATTTCGTCGGTGCCACAGCTTTCCCACAGAAGAAGCTCAGGAAGCTGATCAAAACCCGGAAGCATTGGATGTTCTCCTGGCTTACCGGCAGTGGGTATCTCAAGGATGAACAGTTCGAGGAGGACAAGGAAAAGCTCGCTGAATTCTACCGCGACAATGGCTACATCGACTATGAGCTCAGGGAGGTCAAGATCGAGAAGCCCACCGCCCGCACAATGGTCCTTAGATTGTATGTGTTCGAGGGCCGGAAATACAAGGTCGGCTCAGTCAACCTGACCGGCAACAAGGTCTTCAGTCTCGGAGAGATCACCAACGGGGTTCGTTTTGTCCAACTCTTCCGGGGATCAAAATTCAAGCAGGGCGTTCACAACCTGCCCATGGATGTTGGCGATACGTTCACCCCCAAGGGTCTCACCAAGGACCTCGAGGCACTGGAAGATTTTTACGGCTCCAAGGGCTACATTGATGTGACAGCGGGGTCCCGCAATCTCTCCGTGGTCCGTATCCCCAACATTGAACGGGGAACCATGGATCTCGAATTCAAGATTGACGAGGGAAAACAGTTCAATATCGAGAAGGTTGAGATTCACGGCAATACGAAGACCAAGGACAAGGTGATCCGCCGCGAGTTGGCTGTGGCTCCGGGCGAAGTGTTCGACATGGTCCGCGTCAAGGTGAGCAAACAGCGTCTCGAAGGCTTGCAATACTTTGAGAAGGTGGATACGCGCTCCGAGGATACGGATGTGCAGCGTGGCAAGAACCTCGTTGTCGGTGTGGATGAGAAGAATACGGGGAACATCTCCATGGGCGCGGGATTCAGTTCCGTGGATTCCGTTGTCGGTTTCGCGGAAGTCAGTCAGGGCAATTTTGATCTCTTCCATCCCCCGACTTTCACAGGCGGTGGTCAGAAGTTCCGGCTCCGTGTTCAGGTCGGCACACAGCGTCAGGATTACCTCGCCTCGTTCATCGAACCGTGGTTCCTGGGCAGGAAGCTCGCCCTGGGAGTGGATTTGTTCTACCGCAACCTCAACTTTCAAAGCATTGAAAACCTCTACGATGAGACGCGGCTTGGTGCACGGGTAAGCCTCACCCGCGCATTGGGCAGCGACTTCCTGATCGGGAGCGTCAGCTACACGATTGAGGACGTCGGCATTCTGCTGAATAGTTCAGCCCACGGACCGCTCATTGTTCCGCAGCAGGGCTCCGGAAGGGATCAACCCACCTACATCGAACTACCCCCGACTGCCCCCCAGGCCCTTCTTGATGAGAGTGGGCACACCCTCCTCTCCCGTCTTGGTTCTTCCATCGCCTACGACACCCGAAACAGCGTCACCCTTCCAAACAAGGGCCAGCGCACTGAGTTGTTCGGCGAACTGGTCGGTGGTCCCATGGGCGGCGATCGCTCCTTCTACAAACTGGAACTGCGCAGTGCCTGGTATTTCAAGGGTCTCGCACCGGGACATGTGCTGGAACTGGCAGGTCGTTCCGGCGTTGTTGAGGCGTTCGACAACACCGTCGATGTTCCCTTCTACGAGCGCTACTATCTGGGCGGCCTTTACTCCCTGCGTGGCTTTCGTTACAGGGGGATCAGCCCCCGCGAGGAGGCACTCAAGGAACCCATCGGGGGCGATACGTTCTGGTTTGGTTCTGCGGAATACAGCATACCCATCATCGAACGGTTCCGTTTCGCCCTCTTCTACGATATCGGCAATGTCATGTCCAAGGCGTATGACTTTAATTTCTCAAATTATAGCGACAACTATGGTGTGGGCCTGCGTTTGAACCTCCCGATCGGTCCGCTCCGTCTCGACTACGGCATCCCCATTCAACATGACCAATACAACTCGGGTTCCGGCCGTTTCCAATTCGGCGTGGGCTACACCCGGGAGTTTTAACATGAACGCTTTCAAACTGCTCACACGGGTGGGACCCTGCATTCTTTTCGCCGGTATCGCCTCCAGCGCCTTCGGCTCCACCACTTCGCTACCGGCCTCCCCATCTCTGGCACCCGGCACGCCCATCTATTTTGAGGCGGGCACCGGTGCTGAATACCGTGGCCGGACTCCCCAAGGGGTGTTTCAGATAACCCCCGGCGAAGCTTCTGTTTCCATAAGGAAAGGAACAGTCAACCGCTCGGGGCGGCGGGAAACAACCGCAGTGACTCCAGGTTCCGAATCGACCTCCAGCACGCTGAAGTTTTCGTTGCTCAATCCCAATCCCAAGGCGCGCATCGAAGGCCTCGATGAACTGCCCGGTCGGGTCAATTATTTGATCGGGAGTGATCCATCCGCATGGCGCACAGGGCTGTCCACGTTCACCCGCGTGAAGGTGGCTTCTGCCTATACAGGAGTTGATCTCGTTTACTACGGCAATCAGGAACAGCTCGAATATGATTTCGTGGTCGCTCCGGGAGTTGATCCCCGCCCGATTGGGTTCCGCATTCAGGGGGCGGACGGTGTGTCTCTCAGTCCTCAGGGGGATTTGATCATCAAAATCGCCGGCGATGAACTGCGACAACATCGGCCTGTGGTTTACCAGGAACAGAACGGGGTCCGCCAACCCATCGCCGCTGAATTCGACCTCCGCGCAGCCCAGACGGTTGGTTTCAAGATCGGGTCCTACAACACATCCCTCCCCCTCGTCATCGATCCAGTCCTTAGCTATACCCGGCTTGCCGGCGGCAAGGGGAGCGATACAGGTTGGGATATCGCCCTGGACGCTTTGGGTAACGTGTTCGTGGCCGGGCAGACTCTCTCCGCTAATCTTGGCGCAACTCACGGATCCCTTCAGCCTGCCTATGGGGGTGGATTTGCAGGAGCAGGTGGGGATGCTTTTGTTGCAAAGTTCAGCAACTCCGGACTCCTTCAATACATGACGTATCTGGGTGGTTCGGGCAATGATTCCGCAGCCGGCATCGCCGTCGATTCCACAGGCAACGCCTATATTACGGGGGTTACCGATTCCACCAACTTCCCTACAGTCAACCCGATCGCCGGAAAGATCTCCGGCACCAACAGCCCATTCCTCCGTCTCTATCCCTATGACGCGTTCGTGTCCAAGCTGAACCCCACCGGGTCCGGTTTGGTGTATTCAACCTATCTCGGCGGAAATCTCGAGGATCAGGGTATCGCCATCGCCGTAGATTCAACAGGTAGTGCATACGTTACTGGGTTCACTCTCTCCACCAATTTCCCCCTGGTTAACGCATGGCAGTCAACCAACTCCGGGTTTGATGACTTGTTTGTCAGCAAGTTGACTCCGGCCGGATCGGCTCTCGCCTACTCCACATATGTGGGTGGTGCCTACGATGATCACGGCTCTGGCATCGCGGTCGATTCCATAGGTCGCGCATTCGTCACCGGCTACACATCCTCCACGAATTACCCCGTCACAACAGACGCGTTTCAGGGCGATCTTTACGCCCTCAAAGACGCATTCCTCACCGTGCTCGAACCGGACGGTCGGAGCCTCAACTATTCCACATTCATCGGCGGGTCCGGCGATGATATCGGTTACAGGGTGGTCCTTGATGCGAGCGGCAATCCACTGGTTACAGGCACGGAAGCCTCCTCCGGATTCCCGGTGACACCCGGGGCTGTCAACACCGGCGGCCTCTACTCGAGCGTCAACTCTGGAGGACTCTGGACGCTCAGTGGCGATGGCCTCTTTTATAATCAGGCCGACGTCATCCAGGTGGATGGAAAGTCTCCCGGCACCGTTTACGCAGGAAATTCCCGTGGCCTGTTTCGCAGCACCGACAGCGGGGCCCACTGGAATTCCATTTTCCCGAAAACCCAGCCTGTTTCAGTTTTCGCCCAGGACCCTGTTAATGCGTCTATTCTTTACGCCGGACAAACTTCCCTCAAGAAGTCGGTGGACGCCGGTAGCACCTGGACAGATGCAAGCCTCGGCCTTAATACCGTCGGCTTGACGTCCATCGTGATCGACCCCCTGCATCACACCAATCTCTATGCAGCAACGTTGAACGGCGTTTATGCGAGCACCCTCTCAGGCGATTTATGGATAGCTCGCGTGAGCGGGTTGAAGGATCTTCATGTGACGAGCCTCGCGATCAATCCGGTCAACACCTCAAACCTATTTGCCGTCACTTGGGATGGAGTTTTTCGCACCCGCGATGCCTGTGCCTCCTGGCAGGTGATCACACCCAATTTCACCAACTTTCAGGCCTCAAAAGTGGTGATTGATCCTTCCAACCCATCCCGGGTTTACATCGCCGGAGCCGGTGGAATCGCACGGAGCACGAATGCCGGCACCAACTGGACGAGGCTGACGGTGGGCTTCGATGTCAGCAATATTCTCACCCTGACTCTGGATCCAACAACTCCTTCCACCCTTTATGTTGGCTCTTGGACTGGAATCCACCGAAGCACTGACTCAGGGGACACGTGGACCCCGATCACCAATGGCCTCGCATCCCGCCCGGTCTGCTCAGTCGCTGTCAATCCTGCGAACCCTGCCACGGTCTATGCGGGGACAATCGCCAGTTGGTGCGGAGACTCGGACGCCTTCCTGATGAAGTTCGGAACGAACGGCTTTTCCCTGACATTTGGAGGATGCGGAATTGATCAAGGATGGTCTGTCGCAGTCGATTCAAGCGGCATTCCGATCGTTGTAGGCTCCACGACAGCCACCAATTTTCCGATTCGCAACGCCTCAGGTTTTCTATCCAGCACCAACAAAGGTGGCCAGGATGCCTTCATAACCGTTTTCAAGGCTGATGGATCCGACTACCTCCACTCCTTCTACCTCGGTGGATCAGGGGACGATTTCGCCCTCGGTCTGGCGACCGATCCCGCAGGCAACGCCTACATCGTCGGCGAGACCGCCTCCACGAACTTTCCCTCCTCCGGCACAAACAGCACCCTCACGGGCCAGAACGACATGTTCATCGCAAAAATTTCCATGGATCCTGCACTCACCGCAGGAGTCACCAATTCCAGGCTCAAGCTTCAGTGGAAAGCATTCTCCCCGGAATACACACTTGAACGCGGATCCGGTTCCACCGGAACAGCCGCCTGGACCACCCTTTCCAACACCCCATCCCTCATCAATGGATCCCATCAGGTCTTGATCGATACAACCAACCCGGCAAGTCTCTTCCGGTTGCGCAGAAAATAGACCCCGGCAACCGCAACAAACTCCTGCTTCCACTTGAACCCGGGGGGCCCCAACCCGGGCAAACGGGGCGCTGAAAATAGTGGCCTTTTTGTCAAAACTCTGCTTTTCTGTTCATATGATGAATTATTTTACCAGGCGATTGTTACCGGCGCTGCTGCTGGCCGGTTTGCTCAGCAGCACCGCTTTGGCCCAGAACAACATTGGCACGATAGATCTAAGGAAGGTCTTTGATGGCTACTGGAAAACCAAGCAGGCCGATGTGGGCCTGAAAGAGCGTGCCGCCGACATGGAAAAGGAGCACAAGAACATGGTCGACGACCTGAAGAAGGGCGATGATGACTACAAACAGATTCTGGCAAGCTCCAACGATCAGGCTGTCTCCGCAGAGGAGCGCGACAAGCGAAAAAAGACCGCCGAATCAAAGCTCAAGTATTTGACCGAGCAAAAGGAAACCATCGTGCAGTATGAACGCCAGGCCAGAACCACGCTCGACGAGCAACGCCGCCGCATGCGGGATAACATTCTCGGAGAAATCCGCACGGTCGTGAACGCCAAGTCCAAGACGGCCGGGTTCGCCCTGGTGCTGGATACCGCAGCGGAAAGCCTCAACAACACCCCCTCTGTGCTGTTTTCAAGCGGCAGCCATGATATCACTGATGACATTCTCAAACAGCTGAATGCCAGCGCCCCTCCCGATGTTCTCAAGCCTGAGGTTGCCACTCCGGACAAGAAGGACACCGAAAAGAAAGACACGGGCAAGAAGTAGCTGATGAAAGGAGAGGCTAACAACCTCCCGATTCACCCCACCATCATTTGGATTAGATCCCGAGGCTCACTGCCCCACAAGGTAGTGGGCCTCGCTCACTTTCCGGAGCCGCTCAGCGGCCTGCTCCGGCGTCAGATCCCGCTGGGCCTCGGCCAGCATCTCATAGCCCACCATGAACTTCCGCACCGTTGCGGACCGGAGCAGCGGGGGGTAGAAGTGGGCGTGCAACTGCCAGTGTTGGAAATCTCCGTTCTCTGTCGGCGCACCATGCCATCCCATGGAATAGGGGAAGCTCGACTGAAACAGGTTGTCGTAGCGGATAAGGAGCCGACGCATGATGTCTGCAAGCTGGTTTCGCTCCTCCGGGGTGAGGTCGGGCATCCGTTGCACATGCCTGCGGGGAAGGAGCAGTATCTCGTAAGGCCAGACGGCCCAGAATGGCACGATGGCCATCCAGGCCTCGTTCTGCACCACCACCCGACTGCCCTCCGCCAATTCCCTCCGCGCCACATCCAGCAGTAACGGCACTCCCCGCTGCTGGAAATAGTCGCGCTGCTGCCGGTCCTCGGTTGCAGCCTCGTTCGGAAGAAAGCTCCCTGCCCAAACCTGCCCGTGGGGATGGGGATTGGAACAGCCCATGGCCCCCCCCTTGTTCTCAAACAACTGGACCCACCTGTATTTCCTGCCCAGTTCGACAACCTGCTCCGCCCACACATCGACGACCCGCCTGATATCGGCTGTTTCCATCTGGGCCAGCGTCAGATCGTGGCGTGGTGAAAAACAGATCACCCGGCACTCCCCCCGGACCGGATCAACCCGGAACAACGGGTCCGCTGGGATTTCCGCAGGGGGTGTATCCTGCAGCATGGCTGAAAAGTCATTCACGAAAACAAACGTGCTGTCATAGTTCGGATTCGCCGCAGCCCCTGCCCGCTGATTGCCAGGGCACAGGTAGCACTTGGGCTCATAGCGCGGGCGCCCCTCCGCCGCCACGGTCTCAACCTGCCCCTGCCAGGGGCGCTTGGTTCGATGCGGTGAAACCAAAATCCAACTCCCCAGAAGGGGGTTGTAACGCCGATGAGGATGGTCCTCGAAATTAAAACTCATAGTTTAACAGAACTCCGTCATTGCCAGAAAGCCCGCGGGCGGGCTCCTTCAATTTCACTGGAGCAGCCCCCGATTGCAAGCAAGACCCTGCCCCAGGATCGGTATCCCCCGATGCAAAGGCCGTCCGGTTGGGGCGTGTGGGCCCGTCATCTCACAAAAGTGCGAAATGCACTTTTCAAGCATCGATCCTCCCTCTAATCTCGGGACATATGATCCATCAATTCTCCTCTGTTTCCTCAAACGGATCCCGGGCGCTTTCACGCCGTCGCATGATCAAGCTCGGTCTCGCCTCCGCCACGGCCATGGCTCTGGCTCCCGCTCTGCTCCAGGCCGCCCCCGGTGCCCGGCGCCGCGTGGTCGTCTGGTCCGAGGGCACCGCCAATGTCGATGAGGGATCGAAGGAGGTTTACCCGCATGACATCAACCACGCCGTGGCAGACGGCCTGAAGCCACTCACCGGATGGGAAATCATCACGGCGACGCTTTCCGACCCAGCACAGGGCCTTGATGCCGACCGCCTGAATGGCACGGACGTGCTGATATGGTGGGGACATAAACGGCACGGAGACATTTCAGACGATCTGGTGAACCGCATTGACCAGCGGGTGCGGGAGGGCGGCATGGGATTCATTGGACTTCACTCGACCCATTTCGCAAAGCCGTTCAAGAAGCTCATGGGCACCGCCTGCAGTTGGCGCGAATACGTCACGGACGGAACGTCTGTGAAAATTTCAATCAAGGACCCGGCACATCCGATTTGCAAGGGAGTGAAAGACTTTTCCCTGCCAAAAATTGAGCGCTACGGGGAGCAGTTCAAGGTTCCCACTCCGGATTCCGTTCCACTCGAGGGCATCTACACCAAACCGAACGGCACCACCGAACCCTGCCGCATGGGCCTCTGTTGGAAGGTTGGAAAAGGACGGGTGTTTTACTTCACCCCGGGCCACGAGACCTACAACGATTTCTTTCTCCCCGAAGTCCGCCAGATCCTTTGCAATGCGGTCCAGTGGGCCGCCCCATCAAAATAGCCCCACTCCATCCCCACCACCCCCACATGAATACCCATCAAGCGGACAAACCGGCCAAGACTCCCCCTTCCGGCAGCATGACCCGACGGAAGTTCATCAAGGCCGCAACCACAATCACTGCGGGCTTCACCATCGTTCCCCGGCATGTTTTGGGAGGACCCCGATTCGTGCCGCCCAGCGAAAAGGTGAACATCGCAATCATTGGGTGCGGTGGTCAGGGGCTGAACAATACCCGGGCGCTCCTGCAGTTGCCTGATGCACAGGTCATCGCCCTCGCGGACCCCGCCGAGTTCCATAACCTGGAATCGTTCTACTACAAAGGCACGGCGGGTCGGCTGAAGGTCAAGGATGTGGTGGAAAAGCACTACTCCCAGAAAACCCCCAATTACAAGGTTGCCGATTACGAGGACTTCCGGGTGATGCTGGAAAAGGAGAAGTCGATCGATGCGATCCTTTGTGCCACCCCCGATCATCTGCACGCCTATGTCTGCGTCACCGCCATGAGGCAGGGCAAGCACGCCTATTGCGAAAAGCCGCTCACCCACAATGTGCGTGAGGCGCGGCTGGTATCCAAAGTTGCCAGAGAGACAGGGGTTGCAACCCAGCTGGGCAACCACGGCCATTCCGGAGATTTCATCCGCACCACCTGCGAGATGATCTGGGAAGGAGCGATTGGGGATATCCGGGAGGTTCATGCCTGGACCGCCGCATCCCGGTGGAATCCCAAGCACCCTGGTGGCAGACCGGCTCCGGAACCGGTGCCCAAGGGAATGAATTGGGATCTATGGCTCGGACCTCGCGAACCCCGCCCCTTCAGTTCCGTCTATTCACCCGTCAGTTGGCGGGATTGGTGGGATTTCGGCACCGCCCCGATTGGAGACTTTTTCTGCCACAATTTTGATCCGGCCTGCTGGGCTCTGGACTTGAAGGAACCGCTGAGCGTGGAGGCCTTCCCTGCCGGTGGAGGTGTGGATCCCGAAATGGCACCAGCCTCTGGCATCTACTACTACAACTTCCCGGCACGCGGCAAGATGCCGGCCGTGAAGTTCACCTGGTATGAGGGTGGGTTGATGCCCCCCAGACCCGACATCCTGGAACCGGACGACCAGTTGGGCTCTGGTGGCAACGGCATCCTGTTCATCGGTGAGAAGGGGATGATCACCTGCGCCGGTTGGGGTGGAAGACCCACCCTGCTCCCGGGAGCCAGGGATGCAGAATACAAGAGGCCCGCGAAAACCCTCGTTCGATCCAAAGGGCACCACCGTGATTGGGTTGATGCCTGCAAAGGAGGCCCTGCCGCCAGCTCAAACTTTGAATACGGCGCCGCCTTGACCGAAGTGGGCCTTTTGGGCCTTGCTGCCATGCGCACCCGAAAAAAGATTTACTGGGATGCAAAAGCCATGAAGGCGACAAACGCACCCGAGGCTGACAAGTATCTGCAAGGCACCTACCGCAAGGGATGGGAAGTCGTCTAGTAAATTAACGATGGCAATGGTCGCGTTGAGGCCCCGGGAAAGTTAAAAACTCCCGGGGGATGCCTTCTTTTGACGTGGTTTCAGGTCTAAAAATTTTGCCGTTGCTTTTTGCACGCCGAGTAGTAGGCTATAACGCTCGGTTTCATTGACTTTTAGGTATTTTGAACGCAGAACTTACAAAAAAAGCACTGGAGAAGGTTGGCAACCCCAACATTCTGGTCAACCTCGTTTCACGCCGCGTGCGCCAGCTTAACTCTGGTGCTGGGGCAATGAGCCGCCCGCTGGTTGAGACCTTGGAAAACATGGGTGCTGCGGACACGGCACTTTTGGAGATCATTGAGGACAAGATAACCTTCGAGCCTGCCGAGACCTCTGATCCTTCCAAAGCTGGTGCCAAGCGGCGCAAGAAACACTAATCAACTTTTGGTTCGCCCCACGCAAAAGGCCGCGTCAGGGGGTGGTTCTTAACGCGGCCAAACCAAAATGCCGGAAATCCTCTCCAATTCCAAAGCGAGGCGGGATTACCACATCTTGGAGACATTCGAGGCTGGCATAGTCCTGCATGGCACGGAGGTCAAGGCTCTGCGTGCAGGCCGGGGCCAGATCAGCGATGCCTTTGCCCGGGTTGAAAACGATGAGGCCTGGCTTTATAACGCCCACATTGACGAGTATTCCCATGGCAACATCCAGAACCACCAGCCAAAAGCTCCCCGGAAACTCCTACTTCACCGGTCGGAGATAGCTAAACTTCATGCCCACGCGGCTATCAAAGGCAACGCCCTGGTACCCCTGAACTTCCATTGGAAGGGTGGCCTTATCAAAGTTCTTCTGGCGGTTGGAAAGGGCAAGGCGGTGTTCGACAAGAGGGAGGATCTGAAGAAACGGGAGGCAGATCGGGAAGTCAAGCGGGCCACATTGAAAACCCGGATTGCAAATACCTGATCAACATCTACTTGCATTGTAGAACCAACCGGATAACACGTCCCCTGCCCTCCACATCAGCAGATCCACCAGATCAACCGGCGAAGATGGCCGGTCTTTTATTCCCCGCCTGGGCGAATTTGTTTGCAATCGATTGGTGTTCTTGAATTTAATGGGGTCGTTATTCGTCTATAAAATCCATGCTCACACAACCCAGGTACACCACCCACCTGAAAGTGGCGGCGGCAACCATGCTGCTGCTGGTTTCCGTAACCGCATGCCGCTACACGATCCCGGAGACCAAGCCTCCGGAGGCCCCAAAGCCTCCCGCCAAGCCGAAAGTGGTGGCATACAATGAAGCCCTGGACCCCCAGATCAAAGCCGTTCTGGCGCTGGCCAAGGCGGGGCGGTGGGAGGATGCCAGCGTCGAAGCCACGAAGCTTCACGCGATTGACCCCAAAAACCCCATGGTCGAACGGATCTACGGTTGGACCATGCAGGAGGCACAAAAACTTCGCGAAAAGGGACTTGAGGACAAGATTCGGGAAATCGATGCGAAAAACTCTGTTTTCAACACCACCCTCAAGGATCTGCTCACGGAGAAAAAGGATCGCGGACTTCCCGCCAGCAAGGATATCCGGGATGCAGTAAGCCGGATCGAGAGCACCCCCTACATCCCGCCGAGCTATGGGAAGACGGTGAACGAAAAAGGCCCGCTGTTCGACCTTGAAAGCACGAAGGGGAAGATGGCCAGAGTTCTTGAGAAGCAGGTCTCAATGCACTTGGACAACGTGCCTCTCGAGACAATCCTGGTCAACATGAGCCAGAGCTCCGGGGTCAACATCGTGGCGGACAAGTCTGTGCCAGCCCTCAAACAGGTTCTCAGCGTCAATCTCGACAACGTGCGGCTCGATGAGTTTCTCCGCTACGTCGCCAGGAACTATGACCTTCAGTTTCAGGTTGGAGATGAACTGGTCTGGGTGATGGATGGCAAGGACCCCAAGCGTCTCATGGAGGAGACACGGTTCTATCGGCTCCGCAAAGGCTTCATCCTGCCGGCCCAGTTCGGGTCTGAAGATGTCAACCGGGCGGTGGTCACCGTCAACAACGTCTCAACCACAACAGAGACCACGAAGGTCAAGCGCTTCGTCAATGATGAAGCACCACCCGTGCCCATGATTGAGAAAATCATCAAGGACCTGTTTCTGGGCAAGTTCACGCTCGACTATGAGCACAATCTGATCGTTGCGAAAGGCACACCCGAACAGCTGCTTGTGATCGAGAAGATTATCGAAGAACTCGACCGGCCGATACAGCAGGTCCTCATCGAGGCGCGCTTCGTCACCATCACCAAGCCGGCATTTCTACGCCTGGGCGCACTCTGGGAGACCAGTAAGCCCGCACAGGCGGCCACCCTTCCCGTGGACAACACCGGCATTGTCCCCAATACGGATGTGGGCAATGTCGGGGTCGGAATTCAGGACACCTTCACGAACATACTCGGCCGTCCAAGCCTGAGTGCCACCATCAGTGCGCTTGAGCAGAGCGGCGAAAGCCAGACCCTCAGCGCACCGCGTCTGACTGTTCTGAACAACCGGGCGGCGACCATTCAGGATGGAAAAGTTCAATACTATTACGAGGAATACACCGTCAAATCCACCGTCCAGCAATATTACACAACCTCGGCCTTCGTCCCCGCCGGGAAACCCACCAAGATCACTGCCGGGGCGGAACTGAACGTGCTTGCCAGCATCAGCGGTGATGGTCGCCACATCGTTCTGGCACTAAACCCCCGCGTGAACACAGATGTCCAACTCGTGCGCTATGCCACCCTCAGCGATACCGACCCCAATTCCGGCAAGGTCCTTAACAAGTTCGACATCAACCTTCCCCAATACCGCACTCAGGAGCTGGCCACCCGTGTGGTCGTCAAATCGGGCGAAACAGTGGTCATGGGTGGCGTTCTCGAGCGGGACCGAAGCACCTACGTCGAGTCAGTCCCCGTGCTGGGAAATATTCCTGTGCTCGGTGCGCTGTTCCGCCGCCGCACCGAGATCGACAAGCCCCGCTATCTGCTGGTCTTCGTCACAGCCACCATTCTGAAGGATTCTGGTGAATACCTCATATATGATTATGATGAGGATGGCAAACCCCTTTCCAGCCCCAACTCACATACCAACACCGCAACTCATGCGGGAGCAGCATCAGCACCTGTAACCCCGGCACCCGCACCGGCGACTCCAACACCTACGCCCGCACCCGCCGCTGCCGCACCTGCGCCCGCACCCGCCGCTGCCGCACCTGCGCCCGCAACTCCCGCTGCCGCACCTGCTCCGGTGCCTACCGCACCCGCACCCGCACCCACATCCGCACCTGTGCCTGCTCCGGCGCCTGCCACTCCCGCTCCCACTCCGACCCCGGCTCCGACGCCCGCACCCGCTGCAGCGCCCGCCGCTGCGGCACCAGCCACCAATTCCCCGGCCCCACCCAAGTGAACCGGTTCGCCTCCATCCTAAACCTGAGTGAGCTACGCCCCGCCATGCGGCGGGTGCTTGCCATTGATGCCGGCAGTCGCCGCATCAAGCTGCTCCTCGCCGAGAGCGATTTCGGTCGGGTGCGTATTCGCAAGGAGGAGACAATCGACCTTGAAGAGGAGGGGCTGGTCTCGGCAGAGGAAATCCAGACCCACCTGAAGAACCTTTTGGACGATTGGGGAGATCCGCCGGTGGCAGTCGTGCTGCCCCAGCAACTTTCCGTCTCTCAGGTGTTTGATCTGCCCCAGGTTCCCGAGAGTGAGGCAAGGAGGCTGATCTCTGATGAAATCGTGAAATTGAGCGGCGTGAGTGAAAGCCGCTTTGTTCACGACTTCGTCAAGATTGGGGACTCGGGCCAATCCAACCCCCGCCAGCAGTTTTGGGTCACTTACGCCCAGGAAGGGGAAATTCGGGAGCGGATCACCCGATTCGGGCTTGAGGATCAGGACATTTCAGATGTCACCACCACGGCAAACGCGCTGATCGCCGCCTATCGGGCGGGCACCCCCCTTGGCTCCCGTGCGATCCTTGTGCACCTTGGGGCGGAGACCACACTGGTGGTGGTGGTGGTCGCCGGTCAGGGCGCTTTTGCCTCGAGTTTCCAGATGGGGGCGGACTTTTTCACACGGGCACTTTCCCGCCAGCTGGCGTGTCCTGAAGAACAGGCTGAGCACATCAGAACCACCCGCAACCTGTTTTCCGGTCTGGATGCCTCCAAGGAATTCAGGGCCGTGGTGGATGGCTGGACTGCGGAATTGAAGCGCCAGCTCGCAGATTGCTTCCGGAGGGGGACTGCGGTCGGCCACCGTCAGGATTCTTTCGAAATGATTGGGAGCGGAGGCGGCTTGGAGCAGCCTGGGCTGCGAGAATACCTCGCGGGGCAGAATCTCCTGATCACCCCCTGGCCCCCCCCGGCCCAACAGGATTTTCCGGCACCACGCAAAGGCATGGAGGTCGCATTCGGGGCAGCGCTCCAATCCCTTGGGTGCTGTGCGCATCCTGTCTCACTGCTGCCCGATGAGTTCCGCGCTGTCTGGAAGCGGCGGTTGCTCCGGCAAAGGGTGGATCTGGCATCGCTGGTTCTGGCAGGGTTGTGTGCTGTGGCCTTCCTCCTGGCAACGTTCTATCAGGTCAGCCTGATTCGCACAAAACAGGAATTACTTCGAAAAGTGGCCTCAGGTCGGGAATTGCTGGAGGCGAACCATGCTCTCAGCGCAGATCTGGCGGTGCAGTATGACCTGCTGCGGCCAGTCTTCGCGGCCCGGCAGGGAATGGTGGACACCCTCGCCACAATCGCAGTGCTCCAGCAATCCCGAAGCAACCGGGCGCTCTGGTATGTCCTGATGGCCGATCAGGAAAGCTATTTCCGCCAGCCCCCACCGCCGCCCTCCACCAACAGGATCATTCGCACCAACCTCCTCTCAACCCTTGCCGAGCGGGCAAAGCCTGCCCCGCTGATCGTCGAATACGGTCCGCAACCCCTCCCCACCACCAACGCAAGCCCCGCGAAACCCGGCTTCATTGCCGAGCTTTGCATCCCTGATGATGCCGAAACCGCCCGCCATACCTTGCGCGAACTGGTGAGTGAACTTGAAAAGCAGCCTGTTTTTTCACGGGTCGATCTGCTCTCCGACGATCTCAGGAGGAACCTCGCCGATCCCAAGCTGCTCCTGCCAGACCGCCACTTCGTGCTAGCCCTGGATTTTGCACGCACAGAGTTCTCGCAACCGATCCCCCGTAAACCGCCAACCGTCCCCACCACGCGAATACCGCCACGCCGGATCGGTCCGCCTCGAAACGACGTCCCGCCCCTCTCCAGACCTCCGGACTGAACGCATGGCATCCCTCAATGCATATAAACGGCGCGCAATCCTACCCCTGACAGGGTTGGTCCTCGCAGCCTATTACGCGTTCGTGTTTCTTCCCATCAAACGACGGGCGGAGAGCCTCGATGCCCCCCTCAAGCAGGCTTGGGAAAAGCTCGCCCTATCTCTGGAGCAAACCAACGCCTTCGCCCTCAACTTCACGGTTCTGACGAATCAACTTCAGGACACCCGCACCGCCATCTCCCGTCTGGATGCCGCACGAAAGAAGGCCCTCGCCCGGGTCGAGATGCCCCCTTCAGTCCGGATCCGCACATCGGCCCCCTTTCAGTTGGTCGATTACGAAAACGAACGCAGCAAGCAGCTCGATGATCTGGCTGCACAGGCCACCCGCAGCAAGATCACGGTCGAGCCTGCCGTTTATGCGGGGTTCCCGCAGCACACCGCCGACATCGTTTACCAACACCTCCTCTGGGCTGAACTCGCCATGGTGGAGGGAATGGTCAAATCCGCTCTGTTTCATCAGATCCCGATCATGCACTCGCTTGAAGTCGATGTCTCCCCGACCAACTCCCCGGTCGTTGGCGTTGCTGGCGACCTGAGCGAGGTTCCGATCCAATTCGAATTCACATCCCCGATCGCCAATGCGATCGATTTCATCCAAAGCCTCCCCCTGCGCACGGAGGAAATTACTGCGCAGGGCTTCCCCACAAATGCCCCGACAAAGCCACCACTCTTCGTGGACAGGCTCATCATCAAGCGGCAGTCACCTGATAAGACGGACGAAGTCCGCGTGTCCCTGCGCGTTTTAGGTTTCGTTTATCGCGAGTAACCCCATGACCGGACTGCTCCATTCCTTGTTGAAGAGCCGATCGCTGTCCATGGCGGTTCACGTTGCCCTGTGGATGCTTCTTATCTTCGGTCTGACCAGCTTTCACGGCACCACCCCCTATTTTCATGACACGGATGTCCTCCGTGGTCAGCCGCAAGTCCTGCCACCCGTCACAAATCTGGCGGATCTCTACTCTACCCAGATGGTGCAGGTAAAAATCACCAAACAGGATGCCACGAGCCCTTTTTACACTCGTTATTTTGTCCCCGCCCCGGCCCCCGGCCCCCCCCCTCCACCCACAACCCGAAAAATCGAGATCACCTACCTTGGTTATTACAAGACCACTGGTTCCTCGACAAGGGTCATAGTGCGTATGATCGATACGCTGGTTGAGATACCGGTTGGATCGCAACTCGTCACCAACCTTTCAATCTCCGCTGCCAATATGCAGGCCCTCGTGTTGACGAACCACGCGGGACTGACCAACCTTCTGCCGATGAACGTGAAGACCATCGTCGAAGTTCCGTTGAAATGAGTCCCGACGCGCCAACACAGGAACGTGAAGCGGGAGATCTGCTTGCCGAACAGGGGCGGATGACTCAGTCGCAATTGGAGCAGGTGCGGCGTCGGCAAAAGCGCCTGAACCTTCCCCAGCACAAGGCCATTGTAGATCTGAACTTTGCTTCCGAGGAGGAAACGTGGAAGGCGCTTGCAGCCGCCCGGAATCTTGAGTTCGTGGACCCGATGGCTCTGGAGCTGAAGAGGGAGACTCTTGATCTCATCCCGATAAGGTTCATCTTCCACTATCGGATGCTCCCGGTGGGTATTGAGGGGGACTGCATCGTCCTCGCTTTTAGCGAACCGCCCCGGCAGATGGATCTCGGGAACCTGCGCCTGCTCCTGAACAAACGCTTTCGGGAGGTGCTTTCAACCCCAAGCTCCATCCATGCGGTCATCAAGAAGAATTTCGGCCTCGGTGCTGAAACCATCGAACGGCTGCGCGAGGAAAGGGGTGGGACGGAAATCAGTCAGGAAATTGTCTTTGATGTCCAGGGCAAGGAGACCGATTCCATGGTGGAGGCCACCGTCGGGGCCTTCGTGGACCAGATCCTGCAGGAAGCGCTCCGGCTCCGCGCCACGGATGTCCATCTGGAACCCTACGCCAATTCCATACGCCTCCGTTACCGGGTGGACGGCATTCTCGAAACGGTTCCAGTTCCGCCGGACATGCGACACCTCCATAACGCTGTCGTGTCACGGTTGAAAATCATGGCAGGGTTGAACATCGCCGAAAAGCGGCTGCCGCATGACGGGCGGATCGCCATGAAAACCGGTGAGGAGGAATACGACCTCCGCGTTTCGATTGTTCCAACAAGACACGGCGAGGGGATCTGCCTGCGCATCCTGGGAAGGCAAAGCCTTTTTCTCGATCTTGGCCAGCTTGGCATGGATCCGAACCAGGAGGCTGTCTTTGCGCAACTCACGCAACTGCCGCAGGGACTGGTCCTTCTCACCGGCCCAACGGGCAGCGGGAAGACAACCACCCTCTATACCGCCCTCGCACAGGCCAATGATGAAGGCCGCAAGATCATCACGTTTGAAGATCCGATAGAATACCAGTTGGACGGGGTGGTCCAGATCCAAGTCAGGGAGCAGATCGGCCTCACATTCGCCGCCGGGTTGCGTTCTGTCCTCCGCCACGATCCGGATGTCGTTCTGGTGGGGGAAATACGCGATTTTGAGACGGCTGAGATTGCCGTGCGCGCCGCACAGACGGGGCACCTTGTGCTTTCAACCCTTCACACCAACGACAGCGTCAGCGCCATCACCCGCCTCATGGAGATGCGCATCGAACCCTACCTCATCGCATCCTCTCTGGTCTGTTCTATTTCCCAGCGCCTGGCCCGGCGCATCTGCCGCCACTGCGTCACCCCGGACACGGAGATTCCTGATGGAATCCGGAATGAAATGGCCGCCTCCTTGCACGTGGCCCCGTCGGAGGTTCGCGCCTACCGGGGTGCTGGTTGTGTGGAATGTGGCCAGAAAGGCCAACGCGGGCGGGTTGCTCTATATGAATTCTTCCTGCTCAACCAGGACATTGCCGACCTCATCCAACCCAGTCTGCGCACCGGGGATCTTCGGAATGCCGCGCGGAAAGTTGGCTGGCGGTCCCTTCGCGAGGTGGGCTGGTCCAAGGTCCAGGAGGGCTTGATCCCCATTCAGGAGCAGGAACGCTGGACACGGATCATCACCCCGGTTGCAACTTCCTAAAACACAAACAGGAGCAACCCCAATGGAGCTGCTCCTGCGCGAAAATGATACCCACCACCGGCTCAGGGCCGGAGGTTGAATCAAGCCTTGGCTTTGGCTTCGGGCTTCTTCCAGGTCCGCTTCGGGGCCTTGGTGACGAGTCCCTGCTTGATCGCGTTGGCCGTCACGCGGATGTAGCGCACTTCGCCATCCACAACAGCCTTCACGCGCTGCAGATTCGGCAGAAAACGACGCTTCGTGATCGCAGTCACGTGAGTGCCGATACCGCCGCTCTTCTTCGATTTACCACTGCGCCAAATGATGCTGCCCTTCATAGGGCGCTTTCCGGTCAATTCACAAATTTTTGCCATACCAAGTTTGTCTTTCTGCTCAGATAAAGAGCAAGGAGCCTACCATCTGAGACCTGTTTTGCAAGACCTATTTCCAACGAATTTGAACGTCCCTCCAAATTTCCCTCCCCCGGGCACCCGCCCCCCTGCCCCGCCTGGGAAACGCCACACCGTCCTGCCACACCGGCTCACTGCCGGAATCGTGAAAAAACGACGTCGTAGGTCTGCTGCATCGCCGCCTGGTAGTAGGTGCCTGAAAGCTGGTCACTCGACGGAGCGTAAACGAGGGTGTAGGTGCAGCCGGGGTAGTTCACATCCCGCAATTCCACAAAGACCTTCGTCTCCTCCCCCTCCTTGATGGCCAGCGCTTTTGAAACCTTGATCGGATCGGGATTGAAGTATCCGGCTTCCATCTCGCCCGCACCATTGATTCCCCGGATTTCAAGAAGGTAATCCCCATCCAGCCGGATCCATCTGCCCACCAGGGCACTGAAGCGTGCCGGGGTGGCATTCGTGCCCGCGTCAATATGGGCTGGTGCATTTGTCACCGGGGTTGCAACCGGGGGCGGGGGCGAATCCTGCGGCTTCGAGCAGGAACTGCATGCCACAAGAACTGCCACGATCCAGGCCAGGCCCGGGATGATGGATCTTTCCGGTCTGCGGGTTTTATTTGGTTCTTTCATTTGAAATCAGCACGAGGTTCCACCGGGAAGCCTCTCCAGCAACACCTTCTTCACAAGTCCTCTCAGAACATCGGCATCCAACTCTCCCGGAAGGATTGTCAGGGCGTTGGCGGATCCCGCAGCCGCCCCCCAACGGCAGGCCTCCTCAAAATCATCCCCGCCAGCCATCCGTGCCACCATGGCCGCAGTAAAGGAGTCCCCAGACCCGATCGGGTTGCGCACTTCAACGTTCGGAGGGGTGATGCGCCAGAACGTCCTGCCATCAAACGCAATCACAGGCTCCCGTCCCGCAGTGACAACCACCTGGCGGGCACCCGCCTCCACCAGTTGCCGCATCGCACCGCAAACGTCCGATTCATTCCGGAGCACGGTTCCAACCGACACGCCAAGCTCTCCACGGTTCGGCTTCACAAGGCCGGGTCCTGCGGGAAGGCTCTCCATCAGCGCCGCCCCCTGCGCGTCGAGCACCGAAAGCACCCCGGCATCATTGGCAATTCGCACGCATCTCGAATAAAAATCCCGGGGGCCTCCCGGGGCCACAGTGCCGGACAGGACCACCGCATGACAGTCCCCCACATGCTTCTTTATCAGTTCCAGCAACTCACCAAACAGTGCCGGAGGCAGCGGGGCGCTTTCCTCCACAAGTTCAGTCTGGGTTTGTGCTTTGAGATCCAGCACCGTGACGCATTCCCGGGTGGGTGCATCTGTTTCCAGAAACAGGGTCTCAATTCCCCGCATCGCCAGATCGGAACGGATCACACCGCCCCGCAGCCCCCCTAAAAAGCCCAGCGCTGCCGGGCTCAACCCCAGGGTATGCAAAACCTTCGCCACATTGACGGACTTCCCGGCCGGAACTTCATGGGTCTGAACAGCACGATTCACCGCGTTGGAAGTGATCGAATTGAAAACAATCACCCGCTGCAAAGCCGGGGTGGTCCCGACACAAAGAATGCGCCCCACTCTGCTCATGCGTCCCCCCATGGAGCGTTGGCAAAAACAACTCCCAAATCTGTCCGGCAAGTGCGAATCATCCCGCTCAGGTTACAGCCTCGGCGGGCCGGAAGCCAAGGCTTCAATAAAAACGGAACAATCCAGATCCAGCGAGCAGCGCATCGTGTGGTGGACTTGTGGTCTGATGAAAAAGTCGGGTGGATTAAACGTGGTCGGGCACGATGAAGGGGGATGGATTCTGGGGACATCGATTGGGGACATCCGTGTCACCAGTACTGGTGACTACCGCCCGGCTGTGGATCTGGTAGTTTAATGGCGTGTTAACGATGCACAAACGCAGTATTCCAGACCGTGTGTAAGTTTGGAAAGGCGCGTGTCTGCGGCGCCGCATCGTAGGACAATTTTTAAGTTCTCGTGTAGAGTGTGGCAAAAGGCCGGGTGAAAACCCGGCCTTTCTGCTTTTTCGGGGATGCTTCCCCGCCCCCCTCGCCTGATGCAACGCAAGGCTGGAGGGGACAGACCTCAGACAGCCCAGACGTTCTTGCCACCCACATAGGTCGCCACTGCCCGACCTTTCAATGGCCAACCCATGAAAGGGCTGTTCCAGGATTTGCTGGCGGAGACGGCACGGGAAAACGTCCATTCACGATCAGGATCGATCAACGTGATATCCGCATCGGCACCGACGCTAAGAGTTCCCTTCTTGAGGCGAAGCAACCGGGCAGGATTAACGGTGAACTTGGCGATGATGTCAGCCAATCCAAGACGCTTCGAGTGGTACAGTTGCATCAACGAAAGGGCCAGCTCCGTCTCCAGCCCGGTGATTCCGAACGGAGCATAGTCGAACTCGACCTCCTTCTCGTAGCTGCAGTGGGGGGCGTGGTCGCTGGCAAGGATTTCGATGGTTCCATCTGTCAACCCTTCCAGAATGGCCTCCCGGTCCGCAGCCGAACGGAGGGGCGGGTTCATCTTGAAATTCGTGTCATAGCATGGCCATGCAGGCTTTGGCTGGCCTGGAGGCAACCCAACGACCCCCTGCCCGTCTGCAGCCCAGAATTTTTCACTACCTGCCACTGCCGCATCGGTCAGAACAAAATGGTGGGGACAGGCCTCACCTGAAATGGGCACACCCCGTTTTTTGGCCTCGCGGATCAGCCGCACGCTTCCCGCCGCACTCAGATGCTGGCAATGAACGCGTCCCCCCGTCAATTCAGCCAGAAGGATGTTGCGCGCGACGATCATCTCCTCCCCCGCCGCAGGCCATCCCCGCAACCCCAGTGCGGTGCTCCAATAGCCTTCGTGCATGATGCCGTCCGTCACGAGGCTGTAGTCCTGACAATGATCCATGACCGGCAGGTCGAACATCTGCGCGTATTCAAGCGCCCGCCGCATCAATTCATTGTTTTGGATACAGTGACCATCATCGGTGATCGCAACAATACCGGCCTTCTTGAGAGATCCGATCGGCGCCAGTTCCTCCCCGGCGATATTCTTCGAGATGGCGCCCGACACCAGCACATTCACCACCCCTTGAGTCCTGGCAACCTCTTGAATCAGCACCACCGTCCCCGGATTATCGATCGATGGGGATGTGTTGGGCATGCAGACGATGGATGTGAATCCACCCCGCGCCGCAGCCTGTGTGCCGCTGGCAATAGTCTCCTTCGCGGTCTGGCCCGGCTCCCGCAGATGAACATGGAGATCAATCAACCCCGGGCAAACCACCAGCCCCCGGGCGTCCACCCGCTCCACATCCCCTTCGGGAGCGGCCAACCCATTGCCCACAGCGCTGATTCGGCCATCAACAACCAGGACATCGGCCCCGGCATCAAGGCCATTGGCCGGATCAATTACTCTTCCACCAGTGAACAGCAGCGACTTCATTGCCGCAGAGAATACAGTCGGCCCAAAACCGTGCCAAGAACTCTGTTGGGGGAGATCACGTTTGAGCCCTCCTTCTCCTACGGCACCTTCAGGGGGAAAATACGATTTTCGTCCATCTGGTTTTTCAGGATCGCCTTTGCCTGCTCGACAATCTCTGGATGACGCTGGGCAATGTCCACCTTCTCACCCGGATCCTGAGCAATATCATAAAGTTCCCACGGCCCCGGCTTCGGCGTGTTGAGCCGCTGCCGGAGAGCCTTGTATTTGCCCAACCGCACACAGACCTGCCCGCCGTATTCCGGATACACCCAGACCATCGGATTGCGGCCGGGGGTCCCCGAACCCAGAAGCACGGGCAGCAGGCTGATACCGTCCCGGGCGCCGGATGGGGCCAGATGCAGCGCATCGCAAAGGGTGGCAAAATGATCAGGAAAATAGCTGGGAAAATCACTCGTGGACCCGGGCTTGACCCGGCCGGGCCACCGCACCACCAGTGGCACCCGGAGTCCGCCCTCATAGACACTGCCCTTGAAGGCGCGCAATCCGCGGGTGCTGTTGAAGAAGGCCGCATCCACCCCGCCGATGCCATAAACGGGGTCGGCTGCCCGGTGGGTGGTGCCGTTGTCACTGGTGAAGATGACCAGCGTCTTTTCAGTCAAGTGATGCCTTTCAAGGGCATCCAGCACCTTGCCCACATGCTCATCGAGACTCGTGATCATCGCGGCATAGGCGGCCCGTGGTCGGGGATGCGGCAGGTAACCGCTCTGGCCACGATACGGCTGATCATCCCAATCTGCCGGATAGGATTCCACCAGCCGTTTGGGAGGTTGCATGGAAACATGGGGTTCCGTGAAGGCACAATAGAGGAAGAACGGTTTGGCGGCATTTTCCCCGATGAACCTCACGGCTGCGGCCTCCATCAAATCCGGCGCATAAGTCCCGCCCTGATAATCTTCAAGCCGGACATCCCCTGCCGTCTTTTTTTGGTGACCCGGCACCGGCTTCTCGTTGATCACCACTTGAGTCGCGTTGCTCCACAGATGGTGTGGGAAATAGGAATGGGCCACCGCCTGGCAGTTGTAGCCGAAAAAGAGGTCGAATCCCTGCAGATTGGGATCCCCCGAGCTGCCTACCGGACCGAGCCCCCACTTGCCCACGGCCCCGGTGGCATACCCCGCGTCCCTCAACACCCTGGCAATCGTGATCCGGTTGGTGGAAATCGGCCACTGCCCCTCGCCACCTTCCACCGCCTGCTTGTTTCCCCTGATCTCCGCATGACCCAGGTGCAGCCCTGTCATCAGCACGTTCCGCGCGGGCGCGCAAACGGGGGCCCCCGAGTAGTGTTGCGTGAACCGCATCCCCTGGGCTGATAACCGGTCAATGTTGGGAGTGCGAATCTTCGTCTGACCATAGCAACCCAACTCCCCCCACCCCAGGTCATCCGCCAGAATGAAAACCACATTGGGCCCCGTTGGCGGCCCTGTGACTCCCCGGACGGATTGCAATCCCATGCAGAACAGGGCTGCGAGACCAAAAATCAGACGAACAAAAATCAGGCGCATGCCCCCATTGTTCACAGATGGCATCCCGGGGTTCAAGTCTTGTTGCCTCCCGGAGACACTCAGTGCTGTTCATCTGCCACGCCTCTCCTTATGATGGAGCCAGAATCCGTATGCAAAAAACACTACGCAGATTGCTGTTTCTGATACCGGTTGGTCTCGCTCTCGGGACAACCCTCCCGGGGCTGTGCGCCGATGCCCTGAAGTTGTGGTATGACAAACCGGCCCGCCAATGGGTGGAGGCCCTGCCCATCGGCAACGGCCGTATGGGAGCCATGGTTTTTGGGGGCGTCCAGGAGGAGCACCTTCAATTCAATGAGAGCACCATCTGGAACGGCAAACCGCATGAATATCAACATGAGGGGGCTGTCAGGTTCCTTCCCGAGTTGCGCGACCTGCTGAACGAATGCAGGCGGTTGGAAATCGAGGCGGACGAACTCGAAAAGGCCGGCAAACAGGAGGATGCAAAATCCCGGCGCCAGGCAGCCGGAACAAAACAAAAAAAAGCGCACCAGCTCGGCATGCAGGAGTTCATGAGCGTCCCCCTCACCCAACGAGCCTACCAACCGTTCGGCGATCTCCGGATCAGTTTTCCCGGCCAGACCAATTTCACCTCCTACCGGCGCGAACTGGATCTGGATATGGCGGTGTCCCGCGTTTCCTACGAATCCGGAGGGGTTCACTACACCCGCGAGGCCTTTGCCAGCTTTCCGGACCGGGTGATCGTCCTGCGCATCACTGCCGACAAGCCCGGCAGCATCAGCTTTGCCGCCCGGCTCGACAGTGCCCATCAGCAGGTCCAAACCACACGGCGTCCGGGTGATCAGCTGGCCCTGTTCGGACAGGTCGAGGAGGGTGGAGTCCGGTTTGAAGCCCGCCTGAAAGCCTCCACCAAGGGGGGAACGCTAACGCTCAACGACAGTTCTATCCTCGTGGAGCATGCGGACTCCGCCACTCTCGTCCTGGCCGGAGCCAGCAGTTACAAAAACTTCCGGGATATCAGCGCCAACCCGGAGGAGCGGGCAGCTTCAATGCTTGCCTCTGTCGCAGGCAAAGATTATGCCCGCTTGCTCAAAACCCATGTGGCGGACCACCAGAAACTGTTCCACCGCGTCGCACTGGATCTGGGTCACTCGGCCACGGCCGACCTCCCGACCGACCAGCGCCTCGAACAATTCGCCACGGGGAACGATCCCGGGCTCGTCACACTCACATTCCAATACGGCCGATACCTCCTGATCGCATGCAGTCGCCCCGGCGGACAGCCCGCGAACCTGCAGGGGATCTGGAACGATTCCAAAAGCCCCCCCTGGGACAGCAAGATGACGGTCAACATCAATACCGAGATGAACTATTGGCCCGCCGAAGTGGGCAATCTCTCCGAATGTGCGGAACCCCTCTTCGACATGCTGGGTGACTGCGCCATCACTGGGCGCAAAACCGCAAAGGCACACTACGGCGCGAGGGGATGGGTCCTCCACCACAATACCGATGTCTGGAGGGGAACTGCCCCGATCAATGGCAGTGACCACGGTATCTGGCCCAGTGGCGGTTCCTGGCTCTGCCAGCATCTGTGGGAGCATTTCCTGTTCACCGGGGACCGCGATTTTCTGGAGCAGCGGGCCTATCCCCTGATGAAGGATGCCGCCCTCTTTTTTGTCGATTATCTCGTGCGTGATCCCATCACCGGAAAAATGATCAGCGGTCCCTCCAACTCCCCCGAGCAGGGCGGTCTTGTGATGGGACCCGCCATGGACCATCAGATCACCCGGACCCTGTTTGAAAACACGGCACGGGCGGCCCGTCTTCTCGGGAAGGATCAGGCCTTCGCCGACAGCCTGGATGCACTCCGCCAGCAGATCGCTCCAAACAAGGTCGGCCGCCATGGCCAGCTTCAGGAATGGGTGGAGGACAAGGATGATCCCAAAAACACCCACCGGCATGTTTCACACTTGTGGGCCGTCTATCCCGGCTCTGAAATCACTCCGCGCGAGCCGGAACTGTTCGCAGCCGCCCGCCAGTCTCTCATCTACCGGGGGGATGCCGCCACCGGCTGGAGCATGGGGTGGAAGGTCAACCTTTGGGCCCGGTTCCTTGAAGGAGACCATGCCCTGCTGATCTTGAAAAACCTCCTGGCACCGATTAACCGCAAGGGAAATCAGGGCGGTGGTATGTATCCCAATCTGTTTGATGCCCACCCCCCCTTCCAGATCGATGGCAATTTTGGCGCCGCATCGGGCATCGCCGAGATGCTGCTTCAGAGTCATCAGGATGAAATCGCCCTCCTGCCCGCCCTTCCCAAATCGTGGGCACAAGGCAAGGTGACGGGTCTTAAAGCCCGGGGCGGTATCACTGTGGACATCGAATGGGCGAACGGACGCGTGACGAATTACAAACTGCGCTCCCCCTCACCCAAGCCGCTGCACCTCCGCATCAACGGGGAAACTCTCGAAGTCACCCCGAAAAAGAGCAACTAGAGCCGAATAGGGTCAGGTCTCATCTTCCTGAAAACCGCCATGCAAAACGTGAGCAACGAAGCAACATTCCTGACCGGTGTGATTGAGGGATTTTACGGCCCGCCTTGGAGTTCCGTTGAACGGATGACCCTCTTTGACTGGATGCGCCGATGCGGGTTCAACACCTACATGTATGCGCCCAAGGACGATCTGAAGCACCGGGCACAGTGGCGGCAACAATACACACAAACGGAGGCGGCCGACCTCCAGACCCTCATTCGCGCGGCATCGGAGCATGGGCTCGAGTTTCTCTATGCACTCAGCCCCGGGCTGGACATCACCTACTCCTCGACATCCGACCATGAAGCGCTACAGGGCAAGCTCGCCCAGGTTCTTTCGCTGGGAGCCAAACATTTCTGTCTGCTTTTCGACGACATCCCGGACCAGATGCACCCGGAGGACTCAAAACGATGGACATCCCTGGCAGCCGCGCAGGCATCCACCACCAACGCCATATTCCGCTGGATACGCCAGCAGGAACCCTCCTCGCGATTTCTTTTCTGCCCCACCCCCTACTGCGGGCGGATGGCCATGCGCGAGCATGGGGGGAAGAACTACCTCGCCATTCTGGGTCAGGAATTGCTGCCGGAAATCGACGTCTTCTGGACCGGGTCCGAAATCATTCCAGAGGAAATCACCGTCCAGGAAACCCGCGATCTGGCAAGCCTCCTGCGGCGGAAGCCGGTGGTCTGGGAGAACCTGCATGCCAACGATTACGATGGCCGCCGTTTCTACTGCGGCCCTTACTCCGGACGCCCGCCCGAACTGCGGCAGGAACTCGCCGGGTTGCTCTGCAACCCCAATTGCGAGTTCCCGGTGAATTTTGTCCCATGGCTCACCCTGGGGAAGTTCCTGCACGGGTCTCCTGACTGGAATCCGCGCCAGGCCTATTTGGAAGCCATGCGGGAATGGCACTCCCAGTTTCTAACGGCCGGTGCCCCGATCTCCTATGAGGATCTCGTCCTGTTCGGGGATTGCCATTACCTGCCCTACGAAAGCGGGCCGGAGGCGGAAATCCTGTTCGACCTGACCCGCAAACTTTTGCAGGGCGATCCCCTGGCCATGCCGGACATCCTCGCACAATTCCGCGAACGCTCCGAGCGCCTCCGATCCTGCTGTGCGCGGATGGCGGAACTGATAAACCGCCCCCTCTTCAACGCCATCCACCGACGGGTGTGGGAACTGCGCGAGGAGATCGACCTGTTGCAGCGCTGCATCGAGCACCGGGCCAACCCGGCAATCCGGCACACACCGTTTAGGGCAGACTTTCACCTCCCCCATACCTACCGCGGAAGCTTTGTGGCAGATCTGCAAAAATTTCTGGTGCAGGAAGCGGATGGTGCCTTTACTGTCGCACAGTCACTCGAGACGAAAAGATCAACGCCGGAAACCAACCCGGCATAAATAACATGAGCAATTTTAAGATCCGGGGTGTCCGCCCCGGCGATGAAGCAGGTGCCTACCACGTCTGCCTGAAAACCGGCGATTTCGGCCGCGATGGTGAACCGTTCTACCGGGAGGATCCCGATGCGCTCGGACGGGTCTTCGTCGGGCCCTATCTCTCCTATGCCCCTGAGTTTGGACTCATCCTCGAGGATGATCAGGGGATCTGCGGCTACGCCCTTGGCGCTCTGGACTCCCACCAGTTCTACGACCGGTATGAGAAGGAATGGCGACCCACCCTCTGCAGCAAGTATCCCGAACCAAAAGGCGACCCGGAAAAGTGGACCCGCGCCGAGCAGATTTACTTTGTTTACCACCATCCCGACTATTTTTGCCCCGAACCCTACAGCGCCTACCCCTCCCACCTGCACATCGATCTGCTTCCACGGGCACAGGGCCATGGCTTCGGGCGCCAGATGCTGGATCAGGTGATGGCAGAACTCAAGAAGCAGGGTGCCCCGGGAGCACACCTCGGCGTCAGCATGATGAACACCCCGGCGATGGGATTTTATCTTAAGCTCGGCTTTAAGGAACTGATCCGCGTTGGCGAAGGCCGCGACGGATGCGTTTACATGGGCAAGCCCCTGTAGCAAACCGGAGGGCTTTGTTGGCGGAGCGGAGATGGGGGTGATCTGTTTGCAGACCCCGGCCTTCATCCGTTGCAACCTCTTGCACATCACCGCACAGCGGATTTTCAAAAACACTTCGGAAGAGCCTTTTTACACGGTAAAACACACTTTTGACAACCTTGTGAGGGGAATTTCTGCCTTGCATGGCGCGTGATTCGGCGTAAAAGGGAGCGGATAAGGTCGCTCTACGGCTTTCAAAACTATGATTTATAACGAATCGACGTCAGCTCTTGAAACGAAGCGGGAAGAGGCTTGCCCTACCCGTTCTCCGCAGAAGAGCACCGTCGCGCCATCCGCCAACGGGTCGGGGCGGATCAGGACCAGGCCCTTCATTTTTGACAAGATGCAGGATTTCACCACCGCGAACCAGCTTCGCGGTCTGGGAGTGTATCCCTATTTCCGGGTGATCACATCCGCGCAGGATACGGAGGTGATGATTGACGGAAAGCCGGTGCTCATGCTCGGCTCGAACAGCTATCTGGGCCTGACGAACCATCCCAAAATCAAAGAAGCCGCAAAGGCGGCTGTGGACAAGTATGGCACAGGCTGTGCCGGTTCCCGCTTTCTGAATGGGACGCTCGACATTCACATTGAATTGGAGCAGGCCCTTGCCCGCCTTGTGAAAAAGGAAGCAGTCCTCCTTTACAGCACCGGTTTCCAGGTGAATCTGGGCGTTATCAGCGCCCTGGCCGGAAGAGGGGATTTCATTCTTGGGGACAAGAGCAACCACGCCAGCATCGTGGAGGGCTGCCAGGCAAGTCCCGCGAGATTCCACCGATTTTCCCACAAGGACATGGGGGCTCTGGAGGATCGGTTGCGCCAGATCCGGCCCGATGCGGGCAAACTGATTGTGGTCGATGGAGTGTTCAGCATGGAGGGGGACATCATCCAACTCCCTGAATTGTGCGCCATCGCGAAAAAGCACGGGGCCGCCGTCATGGTGGATGATGCCCACTCGATTGGTGTGCTGGGCAGGAACGGGGCCGGAACGGCCAGCCATTTTGGTCTGGATGACGAAGTCCACCTGATCATGGGGACTTTCAGCAAATCCCTCGCCAGTCTGGGCGGGTTCATCGCCTCCGATGCGGAGACGATTGACTACCTGAAGCACCATTCCCGGAGCCTGATTTTCAGCGCCAGCATGAGTCCCTCGAATGCCGCAGCCGTGCTGGCGGCGATCGAGATCATGGTTGACCAACCGGAGCGGATTGCCCGCCTCTGGGCAAACACCGAGCGCATGAAGCAGGGCCTCCTGAGCCTTGGGTTTGATCTGGGACATTCCGAGACCCCCATCCTGCCCCTCTTCTGCCGGGACGTCATGAAGGCGTTCAACTACTGCAAGAGACTCCAGGAGGAGGGCGTGTTCGTCAATCCAGTCGTCTCCCCGGGAGTTCTTCCGGGCGAGGAATTGATCCGCATCAGCCTCATGGCCACGCACACGGACAAGCAGATCGACTTTGCACTCGAAAAGCTCGGTGCAGTTGGAAAAGAGCTGGGGTTGATCTGATTGAAAGTCCTGCTGACAGGAGCCAGCGGATTCGTTGGGAGCCATATTCTGGACAGTCTCTGCAGCAGGGGCATCCAGGTAGTCGCCCCGTTACGACGCAATAGTGACCGTAGCTTTCTGGATGCGACCAACCCTCTGATGGAGGTGCGGGAAGGCAGCATTTCCGACCCGGATACCCTCCCCTCACTCCTGAAAGGGGTGACGCATGTCATCCATTGCGCGGGAGCCACCAAGGCGCGAAAGGTTAAGGACTTTTACACCATCAACCAGATGGTCACGCGCCATCTCGTCCAGGCTGCCAATGCGCAGGGGAACATTGCCCGGTTTCTGCTGATTTCCAGCCTTGCGGCGGCAGGGCCCGGCACGCCGCAGAAGCCCGCCCGGGAATCAGATCCCCCGTCCCCGGTCTCCCACTACGGCCGCAGCAAGCTCGCTGCGGAGGAGGAAGTTCGCACCCTTTGCCGTTCCCCATTCACCATCATCCGGCCTCCCGCTGTTTACGGGCCCCGGGACCGGGGATTCCTCCCCCTGTTCGCATCGGTCCGGAAGCACTTGCGTCCCTGCCCAAGCGATTCACAGCAACTGTCACTGGTTCACGTCAAGGATCTCGCCGAGGCGGCAGTTCATTCATTGAACCACCCCGCTGCAGTTGGAAAAACCTACTTTGCAGCAGGCAGTGAGATTGTCTCCAGCCGCAAACTGGCGGGTATGATCGCCGCAGAGATGAAGGTCTGGACCATTCCCCTGCCCCTCCCAACCCTCGCTTTCTGGCCCATCTGCCTGCTGAAATCAATCCAAACAGCCATCACCGGCACCCCGGACATCCTGAGCCTGGCCAAATTCCCGGAATTGCAGGCACCCGGCTGGGTCTGTGACCCGGCACAGCTGACTGCCGACCTGGGAATCGGCTGCCGGACCCGGCTTGAGGATGGCATTCGTGAAACCATCATCTGGTATGAAAAGCATGGGTGGATCTAGCTTCTCCCGCCACTACACCTTCGTCGATTACGCGACTCAGGGATACAGCCTCATCGTGGCCCTGCTGCTGCTCTGCTTTCACAACCACACAGTTCCCGGCTGGGCAAGGCTGATCGCAATCCACGTCGCCCTGGGCCTCGGCATCCACGCACTGATCCTTTCGAATGCCCGCTGGAGCAACCCGATTCTCGGATTCCTCCGCCACTTTTATCCGGTCCTCCTGTTCATCTGGTTCTTCGCCGAAACGGGATGGATCAACCGGATGTTCTTCCTCAATTATATTGATGAGCCGTTCATACGGCTCGAAAACCAGATCTTCGGCTGCCAGCCGTCGGTGGTTTTGATGGAAAAATTTCCCAACCTGCTCCTGAGCGAGATTCTTTACGCGAGCTACTTCTCCTACTATCTGACGATCGGAGGAGTGGGAATCTACCTGCTCTACCGCAGCCGGGACTCCTTCTTTCACTATGTCTCGGTCGTCTCCTTCGTTTTCTACATTTGCTACCTGCTCTATGTCTTTTTCCCGATCGTCGGCCCGCCGCTTTTTTTCAATCCTTTCGAGCGACAGGTTCTGCCACCTGAGTTTCAGGCCTATGGACAGCATCTGATTCCGGAAGCGCTCAGGCAGGGGCCGTTCCATCAGATCATTGCCTGGCTTTACCGGATGGTGGATGGTCCGGGGGCCGCCTTTCCCAGCAGCCATGTCGCAATCGCGTGGACCACCGTCTATTTCTCCTTTCGCTACATCCCGCGCATCCGCTACGCGCATGCGTTCGTGGCGGTTCTTCTCACGATTTCCACGGTTTACTGCCGCTACCACTACATTCTGGATGTTGTCGCAGGATTGCTCACCGCGGCTCTCCTGATCCCGCTCGCGAACAAACTTTATTTCAGTTCCATCGGGCCCCGTGAGAATGAAGTGCAACCACCCTCGGGTGCTGCTGACCGGGATCAGACCGCCCGATCGTAGAGCCGGTAAACCTTGTAGGGATTGCCGCCGATGGCCTCCATCACACGGGTCATCCGGTGGTTGTCCTCCAAAATCCATGAGGCTTCAGCCTCGCGCAGACCGGAGGCAACGGCAACCTTCATGCCCTCGATCAGCATGGCCGACTCCAGACCCTTGTTCCGGTATTCCTTCGTGATGCCCAGGGTCAACACCCTCGCACGCGGCAACTTCTTCCAGTGCAACATGTAGGGCAGGAATCCGAAAATGGCAGGCGTCAGGAGTTTGCCCTTGAGCGGTTGCATCACCGGGTTGTAATCCGGCAGAGTCAGGAGAAAACCAACGGTTTTTGGACCCACCTCCGCCAGCCAGAGCAACCCCTCCACCATCATCGGCTTCAACCGCTCCGCCATGAAATCCATCTCTTTCACCGTCATGGGCACAAACCCCCAGTTCTCCTCCCACGCATCGTTGTAAACCTGCTTGATCCGCTCCAGCACCTGGTCCAACTCCTTCTTCTTCACAGCCCGAAACAGGACCTCGGGATGCCGCTGTTGAACCTTCTGGGCAATTCGCGAAAGGCGGGCCAGGGGCACCACATCCAGATTCAAGTGGAACGCGAGCAGGTCCTTCGCCTTCACGAACCCCAAACCTTCCATCAACCCGACATAATAGGACGGGTTGTAGGGCATCATGAACACCGGCATGGAATCAAACCCCTTCACAAGAAGTCCGCACTCGTCGTTCGTGGTGGGATTCATCGGCCCGAGCATCTTTGCCGCACCCAGCTGCCGACCCCATGCAGAAACGGCATCAAAAAGGGTGCGGGCGGCATTTATGTCATCCACACACTCGAAAAAGCCGAAGAATACCGTCTTGTCCGGCCGGGATTGATTGTGGAAATCGTCGAAGAGCCCGGCGATCCGCCCCACATCCCGACCATCCTTCCGGAGCACCCACAGTTGCATCCGCGCATGCTCGAACAGCGGGTTTGAATCCAGAAAAACCTTTTTCAAATCCATCAGCAGGGGGGCCACCCAGTAGGGGTCCCCGGCATAAATGCCGTAGCTAACCTTCATGAACCGGTCAATATCCCGGCTGCTGCGGGACAGGGAAATAACTTCAAACGTGTTGCTCATTTGTTCAGGTTTCAAAGGTCCCAGCTTCCTTTATTTGTAAGGCCGGATCAAGCAAAGGCATCGCCCCCCGGTCCGCGAATACCGCCACCTCAGCAAACCAGAAAACCGGACGCCATTGGTTCACCCACCAATAATCGCAACGTCGCCGCCGCCCGCCCCCTGAACCCGAAGGGTTCCCAGATGTTAGCCGGTGGTTGAGGAGCAACGCGACGACACCACCGGTATAGACCCCAATTGTCCACGCATCCCAGCGGGATGCCAGCCACCCCTCCACCCATCGCCCGCCTACCCCATCTGCGGACAACCCCTCCCCCGGGGCGATGGGGTCAGTTCTCTTCTGTTGAGACCGGCCCCAGCCGGATTCAACAGTGCCCCCTCGCGGGAAATTGGTCAACGCCTCTACACGAGTGCCTCCCACCCACCCACATCCATTCGCGGTTCCCCTTCGAGCCGCACCGGGCCCATGCTAACTTTTAATGCCCCCCTGCAGCGAGTATGCTTGCCCCAGGACACATCTGCGGGGCAATATCCATGGCAGATGCCCATGATTGCAGCCATCCGACGTTTAAGCCTGAGCCAGTGGATTCTCATTTCCATGGCTCTGGGAATTTTCTGCGGCTGGCGCTTCCCGGAGATCGCCCTGCACGGTGGTGTGCTCTCCAACCTGTTCATCCGTCTGGTCAAGTGCATCGTGGTGCCCCTCATTTTCAGCACCCTGGTGGTGGGCATCGCCAGTCATGCGGACGATATCAAGTCCGTGGGAAGACTGGCCTTCAAGTCTCTCATTTATTTCGAAATCGTCACCACCCTGGCCCTGTTCGTCGGGTTGGGTGCCGTCAATCTGGTGCGGCCCGGTGATGGTGTCCAACTGCCAAATACCAGCGCAACCGGCCGTGAACTGGCCGACACGAAGGTCACTTTCCAGGGGGTGATGGAGCACCTGATGCCCCAAAGCTTTTTCGATGCCGCCGCCCGGAACGACGTCCTCCAGGTGGTCATGTTCTCGATCCTGTTCGGGGTTGCCCTTGCCCAGACCGGCCCGACAAACCGCCGGACCATTCTGGGTTTTTGCGAGGGACTTTCGGAGGTGATGTTCAAATTCACAAACCTGGTGATGAAATTCGCCCCGGTGGGTGTCGGCGGCGCAGTGGCGCTGACTGTGGCGAAAAACGGGCTCGGAATCCTCCTAAGCCTCGGGAAACTCGTTCTAACTCTCTACGGCGCCCTGTTCGCCCTGGTGGTGTTGGTGTTCATCCCCGTGATGCTGCTGGCACGCATCCCGGTCGCCGGATTTTTCCGTGCTGTGCGCCAGCCTGCCCTGCTTGCTTTCTCCACGGCCTCTTCCGAGGCCGCCCTGCCGGATGCATTCCGGTTGATGGAGCAGTTTGGTGTGCCCCGCCGGATCGTCTCGTTTGTCCTACCGGCCGGTTACGCCTTCAACCTCGATGGATCAACACTCTATCTCGCTCTGGCATCCGTTTTCGTTGCCCAGGCAGCCGGGATTGAACTCACTCTGGCCCAGCAACTGCCCATTGTCCTCACCCTCATGCTGACAAGCAAGGGAGTCGCAGCTGTTCCCCGGGCATCCCTCGTCATTCTTTCCGGCACTCTCACAAGCTTTGGCCTCCCTCTCGAGGGTATCGCAGTCATCCTTGGAGTGGATGCCTTCCTGGACATGGGGCGAACAACTGTGAACCTCGTCGGCAACTGCCTGGCCTCCGCCGTCATGGCCCGCTGGGAGGGCACCTTCACCCCTCCCTCACAGCGATAGTTCGAGCATCCATCTTCATTCCGCAGCTCCGAGCCTCTTATTTTTGACAACCGATGCCGGCCGGATTCCTCTACCAAAACAGCGTGTTGAACCCCACCACGCAATGATGTCGACGGACTTCCACGTTCTGTCTGGATCCCGATTTACTCAAAAAAGGCCCGGCAGCCGAAGCTGCCGGGCCTTGAAGGACGGACCAGAGCCTACTTTCGCAGGCGGAAGAACTGCATTCCAGAACCGACAGTGACGGTCTTGGAGTTGTTCACCACACCCGGAACCGCAGTCCACGGTCCCGAGACGAGGTTCGATGTGGATTCCAGGGTGTAACCCGTTGCGCTCTGAGCCCAGCTGAAGACCAACTGGTTGCCCAGCTTGCCGACGGAGACCACCGGCGGAGCGGACACCGTCAGGACCAGAGGAATACCAGAGGCCGTGGGGGTTCCCAGCGAGGCCAGTTCAGCCTTGGACAGCGCTCCGGAGCGGATCTGGATGCTGTTCACATACATCGTGCGGCGCTCATCCTGATCCCCATCACCGAAGAGAACGGCGGTGGGCAGCAGAGCACGGCGGGCGGCATCCAATGCCTGATTGGCGGTCCAATCATCCTGGAAAATGCCATCCACATATTTCGTCACGACCGGCGGATTGGCAGCCATGTTGTAGGAGGCTGCGATACGATGCCATGCACCCGCAGTGAAGGTGCCCGGACCGTTGTAACCGCCACCACCCTGGCCGAAGTTACCCTGCTGCCAGAAGAGGTCGCCATCCGAGGTGTTGTCCGGGGTGTCGATCTGAAGGAGGGATGCCGCAAAGGCACCGCTGTTCTCCACGTAGATGTCCATGATGAGGGTGTATTGGTTCACCTTGGTGCCGCCACCGTTCGGAGAGATCCCATGCTTCATCACATACCCGTAACGGCGATCAAGATCACCGGGAATTTTCACCACTTTCGCATCGCCACCTGCCAGGGCAGGCAGACCGAAGTTCGAAACGGTGTCGAAGGTGGAGAGGTTTGCGCTTGAGCCTGTGGGGCCGTCCCAGGTCGGATCAATGTAGGTCAGCGCATTCCCGATGGTGGCCCGCAGGTCCCCATCATTAAAATCCCACTGACCGGCAATGTTGGACTTCGGAAGGAACACCGGAATTCCACTCGCGGAAGGTCCGCCCAGATAAACCATTTCGGCATCCGACAGCTTTCCGGCGCGGATCTGGATGCTGTTCACCCACATCGTGCGGCGCTCGTCCTGATCCCCATCCCCGAAGAGGACGGCGGTGGGTAGCAGAGCCCGGCGTGCAGCATCCAGGGCCTGGTTGGCGGTCCAATCATCCTGCTTGATGCCGTCAACGTATTTGGTGACGACCGGGGGATTGGCGGCCATATCATAAGCGGCACAAACGCGGTGCCAGGACCCGGCGCTGAAGGTGCCGTAGCCATTATACCCGCCACCGCCCTGACCGAAGTTCCCCTGCTGCCAGAAGAGGTCGCCATCGCTGGTGTTGTTGGTGGTGTCAACCTGGAGCAACGAAGCCGCAAAGGCCCCGGTGTTTTCCACGAGCACATCCATCACCAGGGTGAACTGGTTGACCTTGGTGCCGCCACCGTTCGGGGCGATCCCGTGGGTCATCACGTAGCCGATGCGGCGATCGAGATCACCCGGAACCTTCATCACGTTCGCATCCGCTCCGTTGATGAGGGCCACGCCCAAACCACTGCAGGTGCCGAATTCGGTCTTGTTGGCGGCGCTGCCTGCAGGGCCGTCAAACGCGGGATCAAGATAAGCCAGCGGCTTTCCGAGGGATGCGCGGAGATCTCCACCATCGAAGTCCCACTGACCCGTCACGGTGCTCTGCGGCAGGCTGGAAGGAATTCCTGCGGCCTCAGCCCCACCGAGGGCCACCATTTCTGCGTCGGAGAGTTTGCCTTCGCGAATCTGAATGCTGTTCACCCACATTGTGCGGCGCTCGTCCTGATCACCATCGCCGAACAGAACGGCGGTGGGCAGAAGGGCACGGCGTGCGGCATCCAGCCCTTGATTTGCGGTCCAGTCATCCTGCTTGATGCCATCGACAAACTTGGTCACCACCGGCGGGTTGGCTGCCATGTCATAGGCTGCCGCGATGCGGTGCCATGTGCCTGCGCTGAAGGTGCCGTATCCATTATAGCCACCACCACCCTGACCGAAATTCCCCTGCTGCCAGAAGAGGTCGCCATCGCTGGTGTTGTTCGGAGTATCGATCTGCAGCAGCGAGGCCGCAAAAGCTCCCGTGTTCTCAACCAGCACATCCATGATGAGGGTGTATTGGTTCACCTTGGTGCCGCCGCCGTTCGGGGAAATTCCATGGTTCATGATGTAGCCATACCGGCGGTCGAGACCGCCCGGAACACGCATCACCACGGCATCCTGTCCGTTGATCAGGGGAGCGCCGAGGCTTGAGCAGGTGCCGAACTGGGTCTTGTCGGCAGCAGAGCCGGAAGGACCGTCATAGGAGGGATCAACATAGGCAAGGGGCTGACCCACTGTCGCGTTCAGATTGCCCTGATTGAAGTCCCACTGACCCGCCACCCGGGTGGAAGATCCACCCGCAGTAATGATGGTGAAAGCCCACTGTTTGGTGACAGATGCTCCCAGCGAGTCGGTGTAGGTCAGCCGAACATCATTGTTGGGGTTCGACCGTCCGGAATCCGGGCTGAAGCGCACGGTGGTCTGAGTCCCGACCTTGGTCTTGACCTGCGGAGTGACCGTGACCCCGTTCAGCTGGAGCTGTATGGTTGCAAGGTTCACCGAAGCACCGGTGCCATCGTTCAGAATGACCTCGATCGGCGCGGAGGAACTGTTGCCTGCGGATGCCGGCACCGGGCTGACTTCGGAAACATAGGTTGAGTTGAAGGCGGCAACGGTGGATGACCGGTAGGACCGGGGTGCACGATTGTCATTCACATCGTTGATGAGAAGACGTTCCGTGGTGTTCGTGTCCACCTGGTAAAAATGCAGGTTCGCCCCGGCACCCTGCTGCCAGTAAAGGATCCGGAAGGGATAAACGCCGGAAACGGGCGCAACCACCTCGATCAGATTCTCGACGTATTGGTTCTTGGTAAAGCCCTGTGCGCCACCACGGTTGAACTCGGCGATTTTAGTTGTGAAGTAATCCCTTGGATTCGCGCCGACATAGACAGCGTAGTTGTCATCATCGTTCACATCCGTCCGATCAGCATTCGCGCTGATTGCCAGCGAATGAAAACCAGCATCCAGCGCTACCAGTGCAACAGCCTCGACTGCAAATTGAGTGGTCGCCCCTTCCTGTCCGGGAATGCCGGGAAAATAGTCGGAAACCATGTAGGTGCCGATCGTACCGGTCAGGTCCACAGGGCCGACAATCACGGCATCCTTTTCAAAAGCAACAACATCAGAGTAATAAGCGCCGCCGGCACCTGTTCCGGCAACGGCCACGTTCGAAACCGGGTTGCCTGCGGCGTCGGTCAGACGCCCCTGCACCTGACGCAAGGCACGGATGTAGTTGTTCGCCACCACCACATTTGTTGATGCCTGAGCAGTGAGAACGGTGAAGCCCGGATTGCTGGCGGAGGCAAGGGGCAAGGCGGCACTTGCCGGCAGGTTGACTACAGCGTGTGCACTACCACAGGCACCAGCTGTTGCAAGCGCTATGGCCAGCCACTGGCCGATTGGAGGACGATCTGTCATTGTAGTTGCTTATTGTTTCTTATGTTACGGATTTTCTCCTTAGGCCTTGAAACAGCATCCCAGCTGACATCCAGCCGCGAAAAATTCGGCTTAATGCAATGCCTGAAGAGGTTTTGCTTCAATTAACACAGCATCAGGCATCCGTCAAGTTTCCGACCCAAAAAAGCAGTGCCTCAGAAAAAAACCTGCAGATGAGGCAGAAGAAGGCAGATTGCAGGAACAGCCTGCTCCCCATCTTCGAAAATCTGCGCCATCTGCGGATGAAATTCTCCGGTCCGGATGGCCCACTTCAGCCCTTGAGCCCGAGCTTCTTGAACCGGTTCTTAACCTCTTTGAGGTGGAACTTCAGCGAACAAAGCGACTCAAGCTCCCCCTTCTTGAAGTGTTTTGCCACTTCGGGGTCGGCCTTGAGTTGCTCCAAAAAGTCCGCATCCGCCCGCCCGGCATGCTTGACCTGCCAGGTTTGCATGGCGTTTCGCTGGACCAGTTCGTAGGACTGTTCCCGGGTCAACCCCTTCCGGATGAGGGCCAGCAGAATGGTCTGGGAATTCCACATCCCGAGACTCAGTCCAAGGTTCTTCTTCATATTCTCCGGATACACGACCAAGCCGTCCGTCAGCTTGGCAAGAGTGACGAGCATGTAATCGAGGAGAGTGCAGGAATCCGGGAAAATGACCCGCTCGACGGAACTGTGGCTGATGTCCCGCTCGTGCCAGAGAGCCACATTTTCGAGCGCAGCGATGGAATTACCGCGCAGAACCCGCGCCAGACCGGTAAGGCGCTCCCCGGTGATCGGGTTGCGCTTGTGCGGCATGGCGCTGGAGCCCTTCTGCCCCTTGGTGAAAAGTTCCTCCGCTTCCAGAACCTCGGTCCGCTGCAGATGGCGGAACTCCGTGGCCCAACGCTCAATGCTGGCACCAACCAGAGCCGTGACGCACATGAACTCGGCATGAATATCCCGCTGGATAACCTGAGTGGCAATCGGAGCCGGAGTCAGGCCGAGCTTCTTGCAGACGTAAGCCTCGATCTTGGGGGACAGGTGGGCACTGGTTCCAACCGCCCCGGAAAGTTTGCCCACCGCCACGCTCTCGCGTGCGGTTTCCAACCGGCGCAACCCACGACCAAACTCGTCATACATGAGGGCCATCTTCATGCCGAAGGTGGTTGGCTCGGCATGAATGCCGTGGCTGCGGCCGATCATGGGGGTGAACTGATGCTCGCAGGCCCGCTTCTTGATGACCTCCCGCAGTTCCTTGATGTCCGCGATAAGAATATCTGCCGACTGAACAAGCTGAACCGCAAAGGCAGTGTCGATAACATCGCTGCTGGTCAACCCGAAGTGCAGCCACCGGCTCGCGGGCGCGCCGATGTTCTCGGCCACATTTGTGGTGAAGGCGATGACATCATGGTTCAAGGTCCGCTCCAACTCCCGGCAGCGATCAATGGTGAAGGCAGCCCCGGCCTTCATTTGCGCCAGATCCTTCGGGGGAACCAGACCGGCCTTGCAAAGGGCCTCCGAGGCCAGCAGTTCAATCTGCAGCCAAATTTCCAGCTTGCGTTGTTCAGACCAAATCTCCCGCATCGCGGGCCGTGAATACCGTTGAATCATACAGAAAATCTAAGGGGCGAAGGAACGGAAGGAAAGCAAAGGTTCAGGCGGCTCAACCACAGGGAAACGCTACGGTCTCACCTCGCTGAAGGATGCCCAATCAAAAAGGCCGCCCCCCGTTCCCGGATCAGGCGGCCTTTCTGCAGCGGAGGCTGAAATGATTCTCAGGGCTTGAGAGCTTCCTCAATGGCCTTGGTGACCTCTTCGGAATCAGGGGCTGTCCTCGGATCAAACCGCTTCAGGATCTTGCCATCCCGCCCGACAAGGAACTTGCCGAAGTTCCATTTGATGTCGCCCGGAAATGGGGAGTCCTTGCCTGCGAGCTGAACGTAGAGGGGGTGGCGTCCGGAACCGTTTACCTCCAGCTTCTCAAAGAGGGGAAATGTGACGTTGTATTCAGCCGTGCAAAACTGCTTGATGGTCTCACTGGTGCCCGGCTCCTGACCGGCAAACTGGTTGCAGGGGAAGCCCAAAACCACCAGACCGCGATCCTTGTATTTCAAATAGGCAGCTTCCAGAGTTTTGTATTGAGGGGTGAGCCCGCATTTGGAAGCCACGTTCACGATCAGCATCACCTTCCCCTTGTAAGGCTCCAGAGAGGCGGGGTGCCCATCAATGTCCTTGAGGGGGGTCTGATACAGGGATTCAGCCTGGGTTGTGATGGTGGTCATAAGGGCTATCAATGCGGCAAATTGCATGAGTTTCTTCATATGAAACTCCTAGCACCGCCACAATGGATGTCAAATCGGGCCGGCTGCAGCCCCGGTCCGCCCCGCCCATCACGCCTTCAGGCGCTTCCAATATCCAAGCCGCCCGGGATTCCAGGTGCAGACGACGATGTCTCCGTTCTCCAGGAAAATGGCGTCATGGGGGTGCTTGAATCCGTTGGCTCCCAACAACTTTCCCACCTCGATCACCGAGATGACGCGGTTGTCACCGTCGAGGATGTTCAGCGGGCCATCCAGATCCGGCACCAGAACAAAGTTGCCCCAGATGTCCGCATTGCAGGGGGCTGTGATCTCCTTCGCCTGAACCGTGCTGTGGTAGGATCCGTTCAGGTTGAAATACTCCAGACGCTTGTTGCCGCGATCCGCCGCGAGCAGGAGCTTGCGGCGTGGATCATACGTGATGCCGTGCGGGCAGTTCAGTTCACCGTGCGTCGCCCCGGATCCGCCCCACGATTTTCCGGCATAAACACCATCCTTCTTCTTCAGCCCATGGATCATGCTGCTGCCGTAGCCATCGGCGATCAAGACCTTGTCGCTGCCGGGAGGCACCACGGCATCCGTGGGCTTGTAGTTGCCCATCTGGGGTGCCCATTTCTGGGTCCAGATGACCTTGCCGTCCAGCGTGGTCTTGTGGACGGTGGCATCGTTATTCGCGTGGTAAAGGGCGGCGGTACCATCCGCCTCCACATCAATGTTCAATCCATGCGGCGCCCCGTATGCCAGGGCATTGTCCACCCCCAGCAGAATCGCATCGGTTCCATCGGGATTGAACTTCACCAGGCAGCGGGTATTGGCCTCGACCTTTTCCGGTTCGAAGGTGAAGTAGATGTTACCGGCACCATCCCGGCAGAGTCCATGCCCATGGCGCATCTGGACCTCTTTGGGCAGTGCAAGCTTGGACGGGACGTATTCATACCGGAACTCCCCGGAACCACTAATGATCGGACCGGTCGGGAGTGTGCCACTGCCGGGATCATCCGCAGCTTCAGTCTGGAGCAGATGATGCTCATGGGCGTGGGCCATCAAAGCCGCACTAAGCGAAAAGCCTACCTGTAAAAATGTTCTCCGTTTCATGTTTTTAAAAATCAGGGTTTTGCGCCGGTCAATCCCAGTTTGGCGAGTGCCGCAGTGGGGTCCTTTTCAAACTTGGCCTTGCAATCATCGCAGCAGAAGCCGATCAATTTTCCGCCGCACTCCACCGTTTTTTCCGGATTCACCGGCTTGTCGGAGAAGGGGCAGGTCTTGTTGATCGGAGTTCCCTTGGCACTCGCCGCAGGAGGGGCCAACCGGGCGAGGAACGGCTTCGGATCTTTCTGGAACTGGGCTTTGCAATCGTCGCAACAGAAGGCAACGGTTTTACCTTCATGCACGACCGTCTTCGATGGGTTGACCGGCTTGCAGGAAACCGGGCACAGGGTGTTCACCGCCACCTTGGAATCGGCTGCAGGGGCCAACCGGGCGAGGAACGGCTTCGGATCCTTCTGGAATTGGGCTTTGCAATCGTCGCAACAGAAGGCAACGGTTTTACCTTCATGCACGACGGTCTTCGCCGGATTGACCGGTTTGCAGGAGACCGGACACAGGGTGTTCACCGCCACTGTGCAATCCGCCGGGGGAGTGTTTGAAACAGCAAGCCCGAGATCCACTGTCACTTGCTGGCCCCGGATCTTCGCCTCCAAGGCCTCAATTTCATCTTTCCACGTCTTGATCTGATCCTTGTCCGTGCGGGCTTCAAGAAATGCGGCGGCGGCGGGACCGGTGACATGGGTCTGCCAGAGAAAAACCCTCCTCAAAGCCGGCATCGACTTCAGATGTTCCAGCCCGGCATCCCCAACCACTGTTCCATACAGGTTCAGGTATTCCAATTCCCCAAGTCCCTTGAGTTGAGCCAACCCGGCATCGGTTACCGCAGTCTTTTCAAGGTGAAGCTGTTCCAGGTTGGACATCCCGGCGACCTTTGCCAGACCGGCATCCGTCACCTTCGTGCCACCCAGATCGAGCCTTCTGATGTGGTTCTGCAAAGGGGCCAGGAGCCCGAGTTGCTCATCGCCAAACGTCGCACCGGCGATACTTGCGTTGCACTGAAGCCAGGAATCCTTCTCCGACATGGGCCTGATCGCAATCTTCAGGTCGGCACTCAGCTTTTCAACAAGAGGCTGAATGGCATCAAGCGATGGAAGAGCGATTTTCGGCGCGGCCTCGATTTTCCCGAAGCGCTTGTTGATCAGATCCGTGATGTTTTGGGGCGGCTTAAGTGCAGCCACGGTCTTCCCGGCATCCGCTCCGGAACTGATCCACCATTCCAGCAGGGCGACCTCATCCCTCGTGGGCTGCGGCTTCCCATCAGGAGGCATGTGCTCATCCATTGTGGAAGGGAGATGCATTCGCTTGGCAAGCAGGCTTTGAACGACGGCCCCGGCCACAACAGCAGGCCCGGATGTCCCCCCCTTTGCTATCTGCTCAGGCCCATCAAGACGCAACTCACCCTTTGATTTCTCAGGCCCATGGCAACCCACGCAATACTTGTCGAGCACGGGCTTTGCAGCAACCTGAAAGGCCGGTGTGGTCTCCGGATTGAAGGAAACGGTGCCCGCCCCTGCCACCCCGGACTTCGCGGCACTTCCGCCTCCAAACATCCCCCTGAACGGCTGCGGCAGGTATTGTGTCAGGTAGCCGTTACCATGGGTCAACGACCCTCCATAATGGCTTGCCACAACCAGGGCCAGCAAACCGGTGAAGACGCTCAACCGGTAGAGCTTCTTCATCCCCACCGCATAAAACAGGCCACCCAACAGGCAGATGGCTGCAGTGGCAATCCCTGTATAAAGGTGGAGGTCCAGCAGGCTGGCGTCATACCCGCCCCCCCGGGAAAGCATCCATCCAAACAGCGCTGTGAGCACTGCGGCAGGAACCGTGACGAGTAGAATGACGCCGACGCCCGCATTCGCCTGTTTGAACCGGGGCCAACGACTCATCCACTCCAGCAGGGCCAGCAACACCATCAACCCGATGGGCAAATGCACCAGCAGAGGGTGCATGCGGCCGAAAAAGAGAACGATTTCGGGGGGAGGGTTCACGAGAGAATCCCTTTCACCAGTTTGGATTCCTCGATGCCGGTAAGGCGCTGGTCCAACCCCTGGAAACTGAAGCTGAGGCGCTTGTGATCGATGCCCATGAGATGCAAAATGGTTGCGTTCAAATCGCGGATGTGTACCGGATCCCGCACAATATTGTAACTGAAATCGTCTGTTTCACCGTAAACGGTTCCCGGCTTGATTCCGGCCCCCGCCATCCACATGGTGAAACATCTTGGATGGTGGTCCCTGCCGTAATTTGTCCGGCTCAATTCACCCTGACAATAAACTGTGCGCCCGAATTCACCACCCCACACCACGAGCGTGTCATCCAGCAACCCGCGCTGTTTCAGGTCGAGAATGAGCCCCTTGCAGGCCTGATCGATATCCCTGCACTGCAGTGGCAGATCGCGTGGCAGATCGCCATGGTGATCCCACTCACGGTGCAGGATCTGCACCACCCGCGTCCCCCGCTCCACCAGACGCCTCGCCAGCAGTGCGCTGGCGGCAAATGTGCCGGGCTGTGTGACCTCCGGCCCATACAGATCGAGCACCGACTTCGGCTCGCTGGAAATATTCGTCAGTTCCGGAATCGAGGTCTGCATCCGGAATGCCATCTCGTATTGGGCGATCCGCGTCTGGATCTCCGGATCCCCGCTCCGTTCAAAGGCCTCCTGATTCATGGCGGAAAGCCCATCCAGCATGGCCCGCCGGGTGGATGGATCAACCCCATCCGGATTGTTCAGAAACAGCACCGGGTCCCCTGCCGACCTGAGCGCCACCCCCTGATAGCGGGATGGCAGAAATCCGGAACCCCAAAGCCGCTGATAAAGGGCCTGGGCATCCCGCTTGGCAGACCACCGGGGGGTCATGACGACAAAGGCGGGCAAATTCTCGGCATCACTGCCCAACCCATATGATAGCCATGCGCCGATGCTCGGCTTGCCTGGTACCTGGTTCCCCGTCAGAATGTATGTGGAGGCCGGATCATGATTGATGGCTTCCGTGTACATCGTCCGCACCACTGCCAGATCATCCACGATCTGCGCCGTGTGGGGGAGCAGTTCACTCACCAGCGTGCCGCACCTGCCGTGTGGGGCAAATTTGTAAATGGAGGGGGCGATCGGGAACCGCTTCTGTCCCGAGGTCATCGTTGTGAGCCGTTGCCCATTCCGGATGGAGTCCGGCAGGTCTGAATCAAACAAGCTGGCCAGAGCCGGCTTGTGATCCCACAAATCGATCTGCGAGGGGGCCCCGTTCATGAACAGGTAGATCAACCGCCGCGCCTTGGGCGCAAAGTGCGGCAAACCGGGGAGCGTTGGGTAGGGCTGTGTTGAACGGCCCTGTGCCATGGAGCGCGCCACGCCGGGGAGCATCATGGAGGCAAGTGCGATACGGCCTGCCGCCAGTCCTGTGCGCCGGAAAAACGCGCGCCGTGTCTGCTGCTCCAGATATTGCTTAAGAGGTTCCATGATGAGATGCGTTTCAGTTCTTCGTCACCGACTCGTCCAAATTCAGCAGCAGGCTGGCCAGCATCGTGTAGGCAGCCAGTTCGACCGCCGGAACCTCGGCTGGCACTTTCGACTCCCCGACCGATATCGCCTTTTTGGCCGCCTCAGGATCGGCAACATACCTGCTTTTCAGATCGTCGAACGTCTTTTTGAGGATGGCCTGCTCTTTTTCGATCGGGGCACGGGACGTGACCAGCTTGAACCCATAGGCCAGACGGGCGGAATCCGCAGCACCGCCCTCGTGCAGAATGCGATATCCCAACTGGCGGGCCGACTCAAAGTATTGCGGATCGTTCATCGTCACAAGCGCCTGGAGCGGTGTGTTGGTCCGCTCCCGCCGTGCGCGGCATTGTTCGCGTGACGGGGCGTCAAACACGGTCATGCTCGGTGGTGGGGCTGTGCGCTTCCAGAAGGTGTAAAGACTGCGGCGGTAGAGGGCCGCGCCGGAATCCTGACTGTATTTGGCCGTGTTGCTGGTGGTGTAGGCCACAGCCTCCCAGATTCCGCCCGGTTGGTAGGGGCGCACACCGTGGCCACCCATCTCCATGTTCAGAAGCCCCCCGAGATAGAGAGCGCTGTCCCTCAGCACCTCGGCATCCAACCGGTGCTTCGGCCCCCTTGAAAGCAGCCGGTTCTCAGGATCCGGATCGGCGACCCCCTTCTCCCTGCGGGCGATCGACGAATCCTGACGGTAGGTTGCGGAGGTCACCATCAGCCTCATCAGGGCCTTCACGTCCCAGCCTGTGCGGACAAATTCTGTGGACATCCAATCCAGCAACTCCGGGTGGGATGGCCACTCTCCCTTGTTGCCAAAGTCCTCGGCTGTTTTCACGATCCCAATCCCAAAAACCTGCTGCCAGTAACGGTTCACGGCCACCCGGGCAGTCAACGGATTTTTCCCGTCCACGAGCCATTTGGCAAGGGTCAGGCGGTTGGTCTTTTCAGAGACAGGAAGGCCCGGCAGCACGGTGGGAACTCCCGGACCCACTTCCTCCCCGTGCTTGTCATACGCCCCACGCAAAAGAAGATAGGCGGGACGGGGCTTGTCCAACTCCTTGGAAATCAGCGTGGAGACGATCTGCTTCTCAATGTCAGTCCGTTTCCCTCGCGCTGCCTTCATGTCCGCCTTGAAAGTGGCAGCCACATTGCCGGGATCGGCATAGACGGTTGTGAGGAAGTAATCCCGCAGATCCTTCACATCCCCTTCTGTCCGCTCAGCCGGCTTCTTTTTGAGGAGTGCCTTGAGTTCCGCCGGAATGCCGGACTTATCCCCGGCTTTCTGCTCCAACTTCTCCCACGCCACGAACGACAGGGATGGATCATTCGCTGGATCGGTGCAATTGACCTGGCCCGCTTTGTCCCAGTAGGCGGTCCCATCCCACATGGTGAACGCAAGACCGGTGATCCGGGTTCCCTGCGCGAGTCCGAACTTGGAGACATCCACCTCCAGGCGAACCCACTTGCCCGCCTCGGGCAGTCCACCCATCAGGAGCTTGGCCGGAGTGTTTTTCTCCCCGTAAGGGATGGAATCCTCCGCCCCCCAGTTCGCCCGGTATTTCCACTCGTCTGTGTGGAACTGAAGCATGATGGCCTTGGGCAGGTCGGCGGGATCGATGTAAACATAGGCAAACAGCTTGTCGTCCGCCCCCACGATCAACGGCTCATTCGGCCCGGTAAAAAACACCTGGTGCAGCCCCTTCCCGGACCTCTTCACCGCCAAACCACCGCTGAAGACCTGTCCTTCAGCCGGGGCGACCCATTTGTTTGGAGGATTGCCATCATTGACTGCGGCGGTTGCACCGGCGGGAAAGCCATCCTCAACCCAGATCCGCTCGGAAGGGGCCACTTTCGTTGCGTTCGTCATCAGAGCCGGGTCGCAGTAATTCAGGGTGGCGAGCCTGGCACGGGCCGCCTCGTTGAGTTCCTTGATTTTGGAATCCAACTCAGCGGTCTGGCGCTCCTGCTCAGGGGTCGGCAACGCGAGAACCGGGGGCGGCAACAGTGCGTTCCCATCCATCGGCTTCTCGGCAATGTTGTTGAAGATCGAAAAAACCTGGTAAAACTCCTTCTGGGTGATCGGGTCCAGTTTATGGTCATGGCAGACGGCGCAACCCATGGTCAAACCCATCCATGCTGTGGAGGTTGTCTCCACACGATCCACGGCGTAGCGCACCTGGAATTCCTCATCAATCGCCCCACCCTCGCTTGTCGAGACGTTGCAACGGTTGAACCCGGAGGCTACAAGTTGATCACGGGTCGGATTGGGCAGGAGATCCCCCGCCAGCTGCCAGATTGTGAACTCGTCAAACCGGAGATTCTCGTTGAAAGCCTTGACCACCCAATCTCTGTAGGGCCACATCGACCGCTCGTTATCCAGATGAAGGCCGTGGGTATCGCCATACCGGGCCACATCCAGCCAAAAACGGGCCATGTGCTCCCCGTATTGGGGGGATTTGAGCAAACGATCGACGACTCTCTCATAAGCCCCGGGAGCACTGTCCGCCAGAAACGCATCCACTTCGGCGGGTGTGGGGGGCAGACCCGTCAGATCCAGCGTGACCCGGCGAATCAAGGTTTCCTTGGGTGCCTCGCGGTTGGGGTGAAGCTTCTTTGCCTCAAGCACGGCGAGAATGAACCGATCGACATCGTTGAGAGCCCAGTTCTTGTTCTGGGCGACGGGAGCCTCAGATCGAACGGGAGCCTCGAAGGACCAGTGTTTTTGATAAGCGGCACCGGACTCAATCCATCGGCGCAGGGTTTCGATCTGCTCCGGTTTCAGGCTCTTGCCGGAATCGGGAGGTGGCATCCGGACCAGCGGATCCTTCGAATTGACCCTTCTCCAAAGTTCACTGCCTGAAAGATCCCCCGGTTTGACCGGTTGACGGCCCTTGTGCAGCTCCACAGCCCCCTCGGGAGTATCCAGCCGCAGCTCTGCTTTGCGCTTGTTCGCGTCAAAGCCATGACAATGGAAGCAGGCATCTGAAAAGATGGGGCGGACGTCCCGGTTGAAGAGCACCTGTTCAGCTGCGGCAAGGTCGGCAGGAACGCCAGGGCCCGCAGCCCAAATGCTTCCCACCACCCATGTCAGCACAAAGTAACGTTTTTTTATCGTTTTGAGCATCCGGTCCATCAAACGGAAGCCTTGCCGGAGACTGGCAGGACAGGTTGATGGCTGCCTTGAAAATATCCACCCGGTGCCATTCGACAAGGTTAAACTTCGAATAAGCACAACAGACAGCCGGCAGCCCAAATCCCCCCCCTTTCAGACTTCACTTTTCGCCACGGCTAAAGCATCATCATCCCACATATGAGTCTATTTGACCTGACCGGGGAAGTGGCGGTTGTGATCGGCGCCACAGGCGCTCTGGGTGGAGCGATCGCTGAAGGTCTGGCCGAGGCGGGGGCCAGAGTTGCCGTGCTTGGGCGAAACCAGGAGCGCGGGATGGCCCGTTGCAGTTCCATCCGCTCCAGGGGCGGGGTGGCGGACTTCTTCGTTGCGGACGCCATCCGGCGGGAAAGTCTGGCGGGTGCCAGGGCTCAACTGGAAAAGGCTTTCGGCCCGGCCACAATTCTCGTCAATGCTGCCGGAGGTAACGACCCGAAGGTCACAGTAACGGCCGACATGCCATTTGAAGGGATTGCTTTGAAGGATTGGCAGGCCAGTTTTGACCTGAACCTCGTGGGAGGGGTGCTCCTTCCCTGCCAGGAGTTCGGTCCCGGGATGGTGGCGCGCGGCAAGGGGAGCATCATCAATATTGCCAGTGTGTCGGCCCACGTCCCCCTCTCCCGGGTGGTGACCTACTCCGCCGCAAAGGCGGCCGTGCTGAACCTGACACTATTCCTCTCCCGTGAGTGGGCCACAAAGGGTGTGCGGGTGAACACGATCACACCGGGATTTTTCCCTGCCGAACAGAACCGCAAGCTGTTGTTCAATGACGACGGTTCCCCGACAGCACGGACGAAGGCAATTCTGAGCCACACCCCCATGGGACGCTTCGGCGAACCCAGGGAGCTGATCGGCGCGGCGGTTTTTCTGGCTGCAAAAGCCTCGAGCTTTGTGACGGGCACCGACCTCCGGGTGGATGGCGGGTTCCTGTCCCAAACCCTGTAGGAGCACAGTCGCCATGCCCCATTCCACTGTTCCAGAGTTCACCCCCCTGACACCGGACCAGGTCGCAGGGATTGTCTCAAAAACCTGCCCCGAGGCTGCATACAGGAACAGGAAAATCCTCCTGATCATCCCCGACGGCACACGCACCGCCCCGGTGGGTCTGCTGTTCAGGACCCTGCATGATCAGATCGGCCGGACCACGGCGGCATTCGACATTCTCGTGGCGTTGGGCACCCACCAACCGATGAGCGAGGAGGCTATTTGTGCCCGGTTGGAGATCACCCTTGAGGAACGCCAGACGACCTTCAAACGGGTCGGCTTCCACAACCACGCATGGAATGACCCGGCGGCCCTGAAAAGGGTTGGCACCCTCACAGCTTCCGAGGTTCACGAGCTGACCGGGGGCAGGTTCTCGATGGATGTCCCTGTCGAGATCAACAAACTGCTGTTTGATTACGATCAGGTGATCATTGTGGGACCTGTGTTCCCGCATGAAGTCGTCGGCTTCAGCGGAGGCAATAAATACCTTTTCCCGGGGGTTGGCGGCCCACAGATCCTCAATTTCTTCCACTGGCTCGGGGCTGTGGTGACAAATCCCATGATCATCGGGAACAAATGGACCCCGGTGCGCAGAGTCGTGGATCGCGCCGGATCCATGGTTGCCGTGGACAAACTCTGCTTTTGCATGGTGGTGGGCAGCCACAAGCAACTGGCCGGGCTCTTCGCGGGAACACCTGAAACCGCCTGGGACCAGGCCAGCGACCTCTCCCGCCAGATCCACATCCTCTGTAAGAAGCGCCCCTTCCATACCATTCTCTCATGCGCTCCACCCATGTATGATGAGTTGTGGACCGCCGGAAAGTGCATGTACAAGCTGGAGCCGGTTCTTGCCGATGGCGGGGAACTGATCATTTACGCCCCCCATCTTGAGGAGGTCTGCCTCTCCCATGGCAGCCATATCGAGAACATCGGCTACCATTGCCGGGATTATTTTCTCAACCAGTGGGACCGGTTCAAGGATGTCCCCTGGGGGGTGATGGCCCATTCCACCCATGTGCGAGGGATCGGCACGTTCGAAAATGGCGTGGAAAACTGCCGTGCCCGGGTGACGCTGGCGACCCGGATCAGCCCGGAAAAGTGCCGGAGGATCAATCTCGGCTACCGCGATCCCTCCACGATCAACCCTGAGGACTACGCCAACCGGGAAGATGAGGGGGTTCTCCTCGTCCGCAAAGCCGGGGAAATGCTTTACCAGTTGGACAATCCACCCGGTTGGGCTGGCGGCAGGGGGGTCTGAATCCAGTGAGTAGGATGCCGGACTCGATTGGAAATGATGACAAAATCCACATCCCCGTGACAGACAGCGAAATTTATCTTTGAAATCAGCCGCTCCCAAGCCAAAATAACCCTTCGTCTTGAAAGTATCCGGAGGCATCAGACCGCCGGAAATCAGCTTAACAAATGAAACGTACGCATCATTGCAACGAACTGCGCCCTGAGAACCTCGGGCAAACGGTCAGCCTCACCGGCTGGGTCCATTCCCGCCGCGATTTGGGGGGAGTTATCTTTATCGATATCCGCGACCGGGAAGGCCGCACACAAACTGTTTTTGATCCCTCCGACCTCCCCCGGGAACTGTTTGACCAGGCAGCCGCCCTCCGTAGCGAGTGCGTCGTGCGCGTCACCGGTCAGGTGCGGGTCCGCCCGGCCGGCACGGTTAATTCCAAAATCCCCACCGGGGAAATTGAAGTTGCCGCCTCCAATCTTGAGGTTCTGAACATCGCCGATGTCCTGCCCTTCCCCGTGGATGACCCGGAAGTCGCAAGCAAGGTGAACGAGGAACTGCGGCTCAAATACCGCTATCTCGACCTGCGCCGTCCTGAGATGGCCCGCAACCTGCGCCTCCGCAGCAAGGTGGCCACAGCCACCCGCTTTTTCATGGATCAGCAGGGTTTTCTCGAGGTTGAGACCCCCACGCTCTTCAAGTCCACCCCCGAGGGTGCCCGGGAGTTTCTTGTTCCCAGCCGCATCAACCCGGGACAATTTTACGCGCTGCCCCAGTCTCCCCAGCAGTTCAAGCAGATCCTGATGGTCGCCGGTATCGAGCGTTACTTTCAAATCGCCCGCTGCTATCGCGATGAAGATCTGCGCGCTGACCGCCAGCCCGAATTCACCCAGGTGGACATCGAAATGTCCTTCATCGATCGTGAGGACATTTATGCCCTCATCGAAGGCCTCCTGAAGACGGTGTGGAAAACGGCGTTGAACATCGACCTGCAAGCCCCCTTCAAGCGCATCTCCTTCGATGAAGCCCTGAACCGCTACGGCATCGACAAGCCTGACACCCGGTTCGGCATGGAACTGGTCGATTTCACCGAGGAATTCCGGACCAGCACCTTCAAGGTCTTCAGCGGCACCGTCGCCAATGGCGGAGTGGTCAAGGCGATCAACGCCAAGGGCCTCGCCTGCGCCACGCAGGGCCAGCTTGACGCCATGACCGAAACAGCCAAGGGCTTTGGCGCCAAGGGCCTGGCTTTCATCAAGGTTGAGGGTGGCGATTGGAAGTCCCCCATCGTGAAGTTCTTCGGGGAGGCCGAAAAGGCCGCCCTCACGAAGAAGCTCGCGATTGAGGAGGGGGATCTCATTCTCTTCGCGGCCGACCAATGGCTCAACGCCTGCGAAATCCTTGGCAAGATCCGGCTCTACTGCGCTGAGATCCTCAAAAACCAGGGCAAACTGGTCATCCCGGCAAACCGCTTCGATTTCCTGTGGGTCATCGATTTCCCGCTGCTCAGCTTCGACAAGGAGCAGAACCGCTGGTATTCAAGCCACCATCCCTTCACGGCCCCGGTCGAGGAGGATGCCGGATTCCTCAAGACCGATCCCAAACGGGTCCGCGGCCAGCACTATGACATCGTCGTGAACGGTGTTGAACTCGGCGGTGGCTCCATCCGGATCCACAACCGCGAACTCCAGAAGACGGTGTTCGAGGAAGTCCTCCAGATTCCGCCCGAGGAAACCCAGTTGCGCTTCGGCTACATGCTCGAGGCCTTCAAGTATGGCGCCCCGCCCCACGGCGGCATCGCCCTCGGGTTTGACCGCATGATCGCCATCCTGTGCGGCACGAGCAGCATCCGCGACGTGATCGCCTTCCCGAAGACCGCCAAGGGCACCTGCCTGATGACCGATTCACCCTCCGCAGTTTCTCCGCGGCAGCTGCGCGACCTGCACATCGAATTGAAGGCGAAAAAGGAAAATCCCCCGGCAGCAGTCTGAGGTCATTCCGATCTTGAAAAAGCATTCACGGGCATGGTCCCATAAGGGCCATGCCCGTAATTCTTTACAAGGGATACAACGGCGCGAAAAATTGGTCCCGGTCGGGAAACTCACTCCCGGGCAAAACTGGCAACCATTTTCTCCAAAGCATCAACCCAGGCCGGATGCTCGTTCATGCAGGGAATCCGCTCGAACTCCGACCCGCCCGCCTCGAGGAAGGTCTCCCTGCCCCGCATCCCGATCTCCTCGATCGTCTCAAGGCAGTCCGAGACAAACGCGGGACAGATGACCAGCAACCGCTTGACCCCCTCCCTGGGGAGGCGGGTCAGTTCAAAATCGGTGTAAGGCTTGAGCCACGGATCCCGCCCAAGGCGGGATTGGAATGCGACCGAATACTTTCCGGGAGCCACACCGGCAGCCTTCACAAAGGCGGCGGTTGTCTTGAAGCACTGGGCACGATAGCACTGGGCGTGGGCCGGGCTGTCCACCGTGCAGCAATCGGCCACCTTCAGGCAATGGCAGCCGGTGGTGTCCCCCTTTTTGATGTGCCGCTCCGGAATGCCGTGATAGCTGAACAGAAGGTGGTCATACGGCTGGCGGAGGTAGTCACTGGCACTGGCAACAAGAGCCGCGATATAATCGGGATGGTCGTAGTAGGGGGCCTGTGCGCGGATGCGCATCTGCGGCGCGAGTTCAGCCGCAACTTCCCTGACCCGCACCACTGCAGTCTCGAAGCTGGACATCGCGTAATGGGGGAACAGGGGGATCAGGAGAACTTCCTCGATCTTTTGCGCTGCCAGCCTCCTGACGGCATCCGGAATGGATGGTTTCTGGTAACGCATGGCCAGATCGACCGGCATTCCGGCCCGCTTCTGTAGGGCGGTCTGCAAATTCCGGCTGGTCACCACCAGGGGGGAGCCTTCAGGAGTCCAGATGGTCTCGTAGGCCTCAGCCGAATGCTTCGGGCGGGTCGGCAGGATGGCAAAATTGACAATGCAGAACCGGATGGGCCACGCCACATCCAGCACCCGGCCATCCATCAGAAACTCCCGGAGATAACGCCTCACATCCGGCACCGATGGGGAGTCCGGAGAACCCAGATTTACGAGCAAAACCGCTTTCTTCATGCGTATTTGAAAAACTCCACAGATCCAACCCCGGTCGCCTCACGCGGCGACAGGCACCGCCGCGGCACCCTGGACAAAATCCCCAGCCCGTCCGGCAATGTTCACACCGGAGACGATGGTGTCACTCAGCGAAATGCCATCCCGGAAGTGGCCCGCCACAAAAAAGCCGGGGCACCGGGACTCAATGTCCGTCATCAATGAACGATACTTTCCGTAACCCAGATTGTATTGGGGGATCGCCCTTGGATAATACACGCTGTGTCGGAACACCGGCTTGCCCTTCACACCAATGATGGCGCTCAGATCACGCAGGGTGATATCCACCAGTTCCTCCGTTTCCAACCCGGCAAGTTCCGGATAACGTTCCCCACCGACATAACTCGTCAGCGTGAGATGATCCTTCGGCGCGCGGTTTGGAAACAGGGCCGATGAGAAAATGGTCCCCAAAATCTTGAAACCCTCCACCCGGGGGATGAGCATTCCAAACCCGGAGCAGGAATGCTCGACATCCTGACGTCGAAACCCGAGGACAACACTCGCCACAGGAGGATAGCGAACCTCGGAAAACGGCTTCAGGTCGATGGGCTTCGATCCATTCAACACCATCTCGGCAAGCCGGAAGGCTGTGCCACAATAGACCACAGCGGAATGGAAGGCCTGATAATCGCCACCCACTGAATTACAGTGCAGGGTCCAACCGGTATCGGTGCGGGTCATCGAATCGACATGGGTCAACGTCTTCAACGAGTCGCCGAGCATTTCCGCCAGCGTGTTGGGAAGCACCTGCAACCCCTCGTCGAATGAGAATTTCCCGGCCCGATCCTTGGCCACTTCACCCCGTTTCTTGCGGTCCCGCGCACCAAAAATCTGCCCCTTGATCAGCGAGCCATACTTCTCCTCCAGCTGGCCAAGTTTGGGAAAAGCCTGCGTCACGGAAAGCTTGTGCGGATCCCCGGCATAAACCCCGCCCACCAGGGCATCAATCGCATGATCCAGAAACTCCTGCCCGAGGCGGCGCACCACAAATTGGGCCACCGATTCCTCAACACCATCCGTGCGGCGCGGCACGAAAGGCTCGCGGAGCACCGCCATTTTGGCCCCGAGCGTGAAGAGCGGCGTGGTGAAAAATCCAAGGGGCGAACCCGGCATCTCGATGGCCCGCCCGTAGCGCACCACATAGCGGGCCTCCGCCTTGGGATCCGGGTTCTGGCGCCGGGATTCCAACCCGGCATCCTTCACCAGTTGGGTCACCTTCGGCGAGGTTTCCAGAATGGTGTTCGGTCCAAACTCAGCCAGAAACCCATCCCGGCGTATGGATTGAATGGCACCGCCCACCCGGCTTGTGCTCTCATATACTGCGACGGGCACACCCCGCCGCTGGAGATAAAAGGCGGTGGTCAGTCCCGTGATTCCAGCCCCAATGATCGCAACCGGCTTCATATCGTCCGGGAGAACCGGTTCTCCTTCCGCTCGGAGGCGTAGGCGTCGAACCTCATCGCAATGTTGCGGATGAGCAACCGCCCCAGATCCGTAACCGCGAACCCGGCCGGGTTCTTGACCAGCAAACCGTCCGCCTCCATATCCGCGAGGGAATCCAGTTCCCGTGCGAAGTGCTGGCGGAAATCCACCCCGGTCAGGGCGGAGAGGGAGGCGTAATCAATGCCCAAATCGCACATCAGGCGCATGATTGTGGTGCGGCGGATCTTGTCCTCCGCTGTCATGATGTAACCGCGGTGGAACGGCAGGCGCCCCTTGTCGATCGCGGCATAGTAATCGGGCAAATCCTTTTCGTTCTGCCAGTAGATGTCCTCCGCCTGTGAGATGGATGACATGCCGAACGCGTAAATATCAGATCCCTCGCGGGTGCTGTAGCCCTGGAAATTGCGCTGGAGGGTCCGCTTTTGCTGGGCAACGGCCAGTTCGTCATCCGCACGGGCGAAATGGTCCATCCCAATGTAAACGTAACCCTCCGCTGTCAGCTTCTCGATTGTCAGCTTGAGCAACTCAAGCTTTGTCTCGGGTGTCGGCAGGGTTTCCGTCTTTAGAATTTTCTGGGCCGGTTTCATCCACGGCACATGGGCGTAGTTGAATACCGCAAAGCGATCCGGCTTGAGGGATAGCGTCTCCTCAAGCGTCTTCACAAAGGAGCCGGGTGTCTGGTGTGGAAGCCCGTAGATCAGATCAATGTTGATCGACTGGAATCCGACCTCCCGCATCCAATCCACCACCTCGCGGCTCATCTCAAACGGCTGAATCCGGTGCACGGCCTTCTGAACCACGGGATCATTATCCTGCACCCCCATGCTGGCGCGGTTGAAACCAACCTCCCGCAACGCCACAAGATGCTCCCGCGACAAACGCCGGGGATCAACCTCCACTCCGGCCTCCACATCACTCGCGAAGGTAAACCGGGAATGGATCATCTCCCCCAGGCGGCGGATCTCATCAGGCAGGGAAAACGTCGGGGTTCCGCCCCCAAAATGCATCTGCACGACTTTCCGGCCCGGGTTCATGAGGCTCCTGGCCAGATCCATCTCCCGCTCCAGATATTTGACGTATTCACCACTCTTCTTCTGATCCGCCGTGATGACCGTGGTGCAGCCACAATACCAGCACAGTGAATAGCAGAAAGGCAGGTGAAAATAGAGAGAGAGATCACGGGTGGTCTGGTTGTTCTCCCGAACCTTCTCCAGAAACGCCTCCTGCGTGACAGCATCCGTAAAATGGGTGGCGGGGGGGTAGGATGTATACCTCGGCCCCGGTACGTTGTATTTACGGATCAGATCCAGATCCACTTTGAGCATGCTCATTGGTGCCTCCTCAATGTATCCACCAGACTTTGAATGCACTCCAGGCGGGCATTCGGCGGGACCCCATGGCCCAGATTGAAAATGTGCCCCCGCAAACCGGACATCTCGCGAAGAATCCGGTCCACACCGGCGGCCACAGCCTCCGGAGTGGTCGTCAACAGGAACGGATCCAGATTGCCCTGAACACCGACGTTCAACGGCAGGGCCCGCCTCACATCCGCCAGCCGGGCATTCCAGTCCACCCCGATAATCTGCGCCCCGGTGTTCGCCAGATCCCTCCAGTTGCCGTGGGTTCCCTTTGAGAAGACGATCACCGGCACCTGCCCTTTCAAGGCACCCACGATCTGTTTGATCCATGACCCGGAAGCGGCCTGAAAATCGCCATCGGACAAACCACCGCCCAGACTGTCGAAAATCTGCAAGGCCTCCGCACCGGCATCGATCTGCATCTGTAGGTAGCCTGTGATCGCGGCCGTCAGTTTCTCCATCAACCGCCTGAACAGAGCCGGGTCGGAATGGAACATGGCTTTCGCCTTCGAATACTCCTTAACCCCGCCCCCTTCGACCATGAAATTGGCCAGCGTCCAAGGGGAACCGGCAAAACCGATCAAAGCAGTCTGCCCGACCAGCTCTTTTTTGATCAACCGCAGCGCCTGCGCCACATAGTTCAGCCGCTCGTTGACCGCTCCAACCTCCAGACGATCGACATCCGCCGAGCTTTGAAGGATGAAATCCATGAGAATCCCCCCCTGGTCCTTGAACTGGTAGGGTTGGCCGAGCCCCTCGGCGATGACGAGAATGTCACTGAACAGGATGGCGGCATCAAAACCAAACCGGCGGATCGGCTGGAGGGTGACCTCGGTGGCCAGTTCCGGATTCTGCACCAGCTGAAGGAACGTGTAGGTCTTCTTCAGCTCCCGGTATTCCGGCAGCGCACGCCCGGCCTGTCTCATCAGCCAGACGGGGGGACGATCCACGGGCCTGCAATGGCAGGCATCAAGAAACCGCTGCCTGTTCGGGCCCGAAGCCGCTGCGCCGGAATGCGTTGCACCCGGGCTCGATGCGACAGTCCCACTGCCGCCGGTCTCTGACAAGTTCTCTGGTGTCATCATGCTACGTGGATTGGTATAAAACGGCCAACCTGAGTCACCAACCTATCAGAGGATCCCCCTCCCGGCAACGGTTTTGCCCCAGTTCGCCAAAAATTGCCACACCCATGACAAATGTTGATACGATCCATGGAAGAAACCTAACCACTCCAAACCGACCCACGACAAGCCTTCGAAACCGTGTATCCATCTAAACGAGTTGACACACTTTGTCCTTCCCCCCAAAGTCACGCCAGATGGCTGTGCGAGAATACCAAATCCCGTCAGTAGGGCCCCGCAAACGATCTTGCGACTTTACCCCGGGATTATCCCCGCTTCCGAAAGCTAGTCGCCTCAATCTGGGCGCATGCCCTTGTGGCGCAGCCAGAAACAGCACCCCCCTCTTTGACCGTGAACATCCCCGCTTCCTGATCTGCGACCACATTGCCCCACCCGTCAAACCTAACGGGTCATAATATGCCTATCCCGGATTATCAAACCTGTATGTTGCCGCTCCTTCACCACGCTGCGGATGGGGCCGATCACCCTTTGAAGGAGGCTGTCGAGGCCCTCGCGAAGAAGTTCCAACTGACGGAAGAAGAAGCCCACGCCTACCTTCCAAGCGGTCAGCAATTTGTATTTCAGAACCGGGTCGCCTGGGCGCGCACCTACCTCAAAAAGGCGGGACTTATCTCGTCCCCTCGCAGGGGCTGTTTACGCATCACTGATCGCGGTCGGTCTGTGTTGGAAGGGAATCCCACATCGATCGACGTGGGATTTCTTGAGCGTTTTCCCGAGTTTGTTGCTTTCAAACAACTGCGGCGCGACAAGCCTGATGAGTCGCCTGCCGACAACAGGGCATCCAGCAATGCCGATGAAAAGACACCACATGAGGCACTTGAAGCCGCACATGATCGATTGCGATCAGAATTGGTCGCAGAGATCCTGACAACGATCAAGTCCTCCGACCCATCAGTGTTTGAGGAAATCGTAGTCGATTTGCTTGTCAGGATGGGATACGGCGGTTCCCGGAAGGATGCGGGTCGAGCAATCGGCCGCAGTGGTGATGAGGGGATTGATGGCATCATCAAGGAGGACCGCCTTGGCTTGGACATCATCTACGTTCAAGCGAAGCGTTGGGACACGACAGTCGGGCGGCCGGAAATCCAGAAATTCGCCGGCGCTCTGGAGGGTCAGCGGGCACGAAAGGGTATCTTCCTCACCACTTCGGAATTTTCACGTGAGGCCGAAGAATACGTGTCCCGTATCGACAAGAAAATTATCCTGATCGATGGAATAACAATGGCACGCCACATGATTGATTTTGGAGTGGGGGTCAGCCTTGTTTCATCCTACGAGGTGAAGAAACTTGATTTGGATTATTTTGACCTCGCCTGAATCCGGGAACGGGCCGACCGGTATCTCGCCAACATTTGTCACACCCATGGCAAATGTTGATGCGATCCATGGGAGGAACCCAACCACCTGAAGGGGATTCATCGCGCGGAGAGCCCGACTTCCTTCTCTCGGCGCCTCCGCCACTCAGCGGGAGTTTCTTCCCCCAATCCCAACTTCTCGCGCGAGTCATAAATTGGACCAACCTGACCCTGGCGCGGGAGCTCGGCCAACGCCCGTCCTCATCCCCCCTTCCCCAGCACCAAAGGTGCGAACAATGCCAGCCTATTGCACCGCCATAGGAATTGGGCATCGGCATGAATGGAGGGCTGAAAGCCCGGTTTCATCCGGGGGATCCGGAAGGGGGTTGGGCGTGTCGGGCCTACAGCCCTCCGGTTCCATTATTACATCTTCAACCCAGGCCGCTGGCCTGGGCTTTCTCATTGTGCGCCTTTGGCGCGCCGGGAAGGGTGCAGCCCCCCATCACGGCAAACCGGTCCACGCCCGTCCACCCAGGCCACTCCCCCATCTGCGCCAGCTGCGGACAACCCGTTCCCCCTCCCGATCTTCCCATCCCCATTCGCCTTCATCGGTCTCTATTCTCGGTTCTCCCCTTCCCGACCGAGGGCCAACGGCCCGGCCTGATATCAGCCTATGGCACCGCCATAGGAATTGGGCATCAGCATGAATGGAGGGCTGAAGGCCCGGTTTCATGTCCGGGATTCGTGCGGGAACGGATGGGTCGGGCCTACAGCCCTTGGATTAATCATTTGCGGACCAAAACCTGGGTCGGTGGCCCAGGCTGGGATCAATACGCACCTTTGTGCGCTCAGGGAGTGTGCGGTTGTTGGAACTGGCGGAATCCATGCCTCGGAAGAACGATGTGCCATTGCATCGCAATCAGGGGACACCTCATATATTCTACACAAATGCCACAAACGGGGCCGCAGTCTGAAACAATCTTCGTTTCCTTCGTTTGCTTCTGTTCTGTTCGGTTTTTCCATGACAGTTCGCGGCATTGACGGACCCCCGCCAACAGCGGAGACTGCGGCATGCGAGTGATGAACCGGATGCCGGATAAAGCCTGTGGGATCTTCAATCCCGCGCCCGCCATCCGGGCATTGATCCTCCTCCTGTCGCTCCTCCTCCATGCACCCCTCGGATCCGCGCAGCCCCTGCTCTACTCCTTTTCGGGGCAAGTGACCCGCCTTTCGCGTGACGGGGCCGGCGTTCTCGCGGCTGGCGGCATTACCCCGGGTGCGCCGGTAAGCATCCGGTTCGAGATCGATTTCTCCCTGCCTGGCCAGGCGGTCATGAACGATGGAGGTGTGCTGACCCTGCAGCCCTACCTGTGGGAGGATCTGCGGATCGACTATTTCCAATCCCGCATGATCTCCGGAACCCTGTTTCCCGAGGTGGACGGGGGAATGTATAACGGGCAGGAGGACTTCCGTGAGTTCCTGTCTGGCTGGAATCGAAGCGACTGGAACGGCCACACAGGAGTCCTCAAGGGCGGGGGCAGCGACTCCTTCTTCACCCTCGAGCGGCACTCCCCGTCACCGGATGGCCTGCTCCCGGACTGGAGGGTGCAGGATTGGCAGGTGGGAACCCTGGTGCAGGGGACAATCGCGGCGACGAGCCCCCTGGATTATTCCCTGGTCCAGGCCAGCCTGCGGCTGGATTCGATCATGGTCATCCCGGAGCCGGGCGCCGCCTCGCTCCTCCTGCTCGGTGCCGCGTCCGGCTGGTTCAGGCTGCGCCAGATACGGAACACGGCACCCCGCCTGACCCGGATCTACTCCGGCCCGGGAGTTGCCGGTTTGGCCTCAAAATCCCCGGCGGCGACCACCACCAATTTCGTGGGGTCGATGTGTGCACGAAGGGCTGCGAGAATGCTCTCCGGGGTGAGGGCCTCGATCTTCTTCTGGAGCTCCGCCTCATAGGCCATCGTGCGACCGGTGTGGCGAAGGCTGGAAAGCAATCCGGCGACGGCCACATCACTGGAGCGGCCGACCTTCTGCGCCTGCAGATACCCCTTTCTGGCATTGTCCAACTCCTCCGGTTTCACACCGTCCCGTAGCAGGCGTGCCAGTTCCTCGCGTACGGCCTTGTCCACGCGCCCGATGTTCTGGGGGTTGCTGATGGCGCTGATGCTCAGGGATGCCCGGCGGTCAAACGCCGACACGGAGAGGCTGGAGGATACCGAATAGGAAAGCCCCTCGGTCTGGCGGATCCGGTCCCCCAGGCGGGAGGAGAGTGCGCCACTGCCGAAAATGTAATTGCCAATCACCAGAGCGGCATAATCCGGATCATCATCGCGCACGGGGAACATCAACCCGGCGGTGTAGGTGGCGTTCGCCTTGTCAGGCGTGCCAATCTTGTGCTCGGCCCCCTTGATTTCCTGCGGGATCGGCATCGGTATCCGGGCGTAGGGCTTCGGTGACTTCCAACCGGCGAGGGCTTCCGTCAGAATGGGAAGGCATTTCTCGGGCTCAAAATCCCCCACAATGGTCAGTTCCCCGTCCTGGGAACCCAGGTATTCCTTGTAGAGCGATTCCACCTGGGCATAGGTGACCGCTTTCAAGCGCTCGATGGACTCCTCCACGGTGGGGACATAGCGAATGTCATCCTTCGCATAGGGGCTCAACTCCCGTTGCAGCAGGCGCGGTCCCAGTGCACTGGGCTCGGATTTCATCTGCTCCATCATCGCGAGGCGCTCACGCTTGGAGACCTCGAACTCTTCCGCAGGAAGCAGCGGCTCGCGCAACACCTGCCGCAGCAGGCCCAGAACCTCGGGGAGCGTATCCCGCTTTGCCTGTATCGAGAAACCCACGGAACCGACCCCACCGCCACTGCTGGAGCCTCCGCGTCCCCGCCCTCCCCGTCCCCCACCGCGTGATCCGGAGCCGAGGGTTGCCTTCAGTCGGTCCAGCTCATCCCGCAACTGCTGCTGACTCAACTTCTTCGTCCCGCGCAGCATGAGGTCGGCGAGAAATCCGGAGGCCGATTCAAGTCCTTTGAGGTTTTCCTCATTTCCATAGCGCAGGGTCAACTGCAGATGCACCTCCTGACCACGGGTCTGTTTCGTGAGCAGGGACACTTTGATCCCCTCCGGCAACTGTGACCGCTTGACGCGGGACTCGACGTTCTCCGGGGTGGCATCAAACTCCTCACCGGCTGAAATGGCGGCCCGGCCCTGGTAGTTTCCAACCAGGGTTTGGATGTCAGGACTCCCCGGGACCTCGATCCGCTCCGGCTTGTCTGTCGGCAGAAACAGGCCCGAGGTGCGGTTGTTCCGCTTGAGATATCGCGCGGCGGCGGCCATGACCCCCTCCCGCGTGACCTTCTCAATGCGGTCACGGTGCAGGAAATAGAGCCGCCAATCCCCCTGCGAGGCCCATTCACTGAGGGAGATCGCGATCTGGCTCGTCTCGGCTGCCGCCATCTCGCGGGACTTCAAAATCTGCTGCTTGGCGCGGTTGACTTCTTCCGCAGTCACACCCTTGGTCGCCATGTTTTCAATGATGTCGATGAGCAGGTCCCGCACCTCCTCAGGGGAGTTTTCCTTGGGAATTTCCGCATCCGCCATGAACAATCCTGCATCATGCTCCGCGCCCGCGTAGGCGGAGGCGCCCACCGCCTTCTTGGTTTCGACCAGGCTCTTGTAAAGCCTGCCCGAAGGGCGGCTGCTCAGGATGTTCGCCAGCACCTGCAGGGACGGCATGTCCTCATGGGAGCCGGAGGGGATGTGGTAGGCCAGGGAGACCGCCGCGACATCCCCCACCCGGCGCAGGGTGACGGAACGTTCTCCATCCTGGGGCGGTTCCAATGTGTAGGTGGCCTCCAGCTTCCGGGCCGGGCGCGGGAGGGTGCCGAAATATTTTTGCACGAGGTCCAGCGCCTTGGCCTCCTCGAACCGACCCGCAACCACCAGGACGATATTGTCCGGCTGGTAAAACTTCTGGTAGAAGGCCCGGAGGTTTTCCACCGGAACCTTCTCAATGTCACTCCGGTTGCCGATCGTGGGCTTGCCGTAGTTGTGCCAGTGGTATGCGGCCGCGGCCAGCCGCTTGCCAAGCACACCGGACGGGGAATTTTCACTGCGCTCAAACTCGTTGCGGACGACGGTCATCTCCGACTCCAGATCCTCCTTCTTGATGAGGCTGTTCACGAGCCGGTCGGCCTCGAGATCAAGGGCGAATTCCAGATTTTCATCGGTCGCCATCAGCGTCTCGTAATAATTCACCCGGTCGCTGGACGTGCTTCCGTTGAACTGGGCGCCATGCTCCTGAAGCGACTTGGGAATGTGCGGATGCCGGGGTGTACCCTTGAAGACCATGTGCTCCAGCAGGTGCGCCATGCCGGTCTCGCCATACCCCTCCTGCCGGGAGCCCACCAGCACCGTCATGTTCACCGTCACCTTGGATTGCGACTTGTCCGGCATCAGCAGGGCCCTCAAACCGTTGTCGAACTGGTATTCAGTGATCCCCTCCACCGAGGCGACTTTGCGGGGTGGCTCCGCACCATGGCAGAGCTGAAACAGCATGGCAAGGGACACAGCAATGGGCAGACTGGAAAACTTCATGACCCCAGATTTGGGCCACAGCCAGCCAAATTCAAGCCTTTTCCCAATTTCGTCCGCCAGGGAATCGTTCGCGCAAAGAATCGGAACCGCAGAGGGGGGGAATCGAAACCCCTCGCCCCAGTGCCCCTGTAACCTCATCCCCCCAATTCATGATTCTTAATTAATAATTCGTAATTTTTCCCTCCCCCATCTGCGTGAATCGGCGCGATCTGCGGATAACCCAGCCCCCATTCGCGTTCATTGGCGTCCATTCACGGCTCCATCCCTCATCAACCCTTCATGGACACAGGGGACCGATCCATGGTTGAATCCGTCGGAATGCAGGGCACCCGAATCCTCCCCCTTCTCAGCGTCTCAGCGTCTCCGCCTGAGATTTTTCCAGGTCCCAGCGGCAAATCGGCCAACCCCCGTCCAACAACGCATGTCCCCTTCCCAACCTCAACGAGGTTGTGCCATAAAGCCCGGGGTTGTGCGGGTCGCCGCACTACCCCGGGTCCTGGCCACAACACGTTCCCTACCCCGAAAGGGGTTGTGCCGTCAGTCCGGCTTGGCGCAGCACCCCGGGAACCTCACGGCACGTATTTGAGCCGC